>NZ_JBQIAV010000001.1:0-497754 GCF_054957775.1 Rhodoglobus galactosidasius
CCGCCCTGTTGCGTCTTGCAGGTTCGGTACTGATCGAGCAGCACGACGAATGGGAAGCCGGCGACCGCCGCTATTTCTCTGCAGCCTCGATGCTGGAGCTGAAGGCCATGAACGTCGCCATCGAAACTGTCGAGGAGGTGAACCTCATCCCCGAACTCACCGCCGCGTAAGCTAAAACCACTGACCCGCACGGAGATGAGAAATCACACCACTCGGCGGGACGTGACCTTCAATTGTGGGCAACCGAGACTCAATATTCGATTGTTCTCGGCTAAATATAGTCGCTGACCGGCGCTTTTATTCAGTGCCCTTGGAGGGATTCGAACCCCCCGTCACAGCCTTGAAAACACGTAGGGAGCGGTCAAAACCCCGGGGACAAAGCGCTTCTGGATCACGATGATGATGCTCGATCTACCTCGTTTGCCCACAGTTGTGGGCAAACGATGGGCAAAAGTTATGCCCTAAATCGGGTCTTCGTGAAGGATTCTCGGCAAGAGCCCGAGCGCATCAAGTCGGTTGACGATATGGACTGTGAGGTCGTTGGGTGCGAAGACAAGCTGGTAACTTCTGCCGCCTTCCGTGAGGGGTTTGAGCAACTGTCGATCGAGGATTCGGCGCACGGCCTGGCTGCGTGTGGCCGGAGAACCCGGAAGAGCCTCGCTGAGGTCACCGGCCTTAATCACCGTTTTGAGGACGGCGATGGTGAGTGCGCGCGCTTCCCCTGCCGTGAGCCCACCTGCCGCCCGCAGGCGCTCGATAGCGGGAACGAGTATCTGTTTGGTGACGAAGTCTGCGTCACTTAGGCGCGAGAGTTTCTTCAGGTCGGTGTTCAATCCGGCAAGCACGTAGGTGCACCATGCGACGATGCCATCGTTTGTCAGAGAATCCGCTGCTTCGAGGTTGTCGTAGTAGCCCTGACGGTCCGAACCAAACACCGCGGTGGGGTTCACTGCGCGGTAGTCCGACGCGGAAGTGAATCCTTGTTTTACCAGAATCGCGTAGGTGACCAAGCGCGATACTCGACCGTTGCCGTTGCCGAACGGGTGAATCCACAAGAAGCGGTGGTGCGCAATCGCGGTTTGAAGAAGCTGCATTTGTGGCTCAACGTCCTGCCCGATGAACTCGATCAGTTCCGTCATGTCGTCAAAGACGTCGGCTGGCCACGGTGGCTGGTGCGCCGACTGTCCTATGCGCACTTCGCCAAGACGGTAGGCGCCCGGTGTGCGGTCACCCTCCCTCGAAAGCCCCCGAACAACGAGTTGGTGCAGCTCGCGGATAAACACATGGTTGATTGGCGACGTTCTCACGTGCTCTTCGATGAAATCGATCGCTTCCTGAATATTCAGGATCTCCTGGACTCCTTCGTCGAAGGGCCCCGCGCCCGGCGATGTTCTACGGTTGGAATCGCCGACGACTGCGTCGAGAATTGATGTGCGGTTTCCCTCGATTCGTGCTGACATGATGCTGGTCAACAGTTGGAACAGATCTTTAAGCTGAAAGTAGAACTCCGGCGGGGTGGTACCGCGATTCAAGTCAGCGCGGGCACGTTCCAGTTCGATGACTGCTCGAGTGAGGTCACTGTCAAATGCGAACTCCGGATACTTGATCTCTTGCATAGAGCTATTTTAGCGAGTAGATGCTGACAATTAATGTCGTGGCGTCATATTCATGGTTGATGCTGCACTTTTGCTACTCGATCGTTTTGCGTTATTTAATTTCAACGATGTCACCATTTCATTCTCGGATCCGGCAAAATTCTTGATCCATATAAATACGGATGCGCACTTCCGTATTTATATGAAACCTGTGAGCATGGTGCTATGAAGAACGTGGAGATAGTCTGGCGCACTCTGGCGGACGCCGCGCTAGATGGTCAGCGAGACTGGACCAGTATCGGCGAGATCGCTGACGCTGCGTCGGTTGCTCCATCCACTACTCACCAAGCGCTGGGGCGACTGGTCGATATCGGGGCCGTGCGCGCGAATCCGCGTCGCGGTTACACTGTCGTCTCGCCGGAGAAGCTCTTGGATGCCTTCGCTGCCCACCGCAACCTGCGCGCCGACACCATGGTCTCAACGACATTGACCGCAGCGCAAGAGTTTCTCGACGACGCTAAGGTTGACTACGCACTGAGCGGCGGCAGCGGCGCCGTGCACTACCTTGGCGGCCGCAACACTGTCGCCGATCTCGGACGGCGGATCGTCTATACAACCCGCCCCGTGTCCCAAGGTGACTTCCCCGCGGGAGACGACGTCATCATCCTCGCTCAAGATCCGGTCGCGGCTCGTACTTGGCGAACCGGATACGCCAGTCTCGCGCAAACCTATGCCGACCTGTGGGCGAGCCCCGGCTGGCAGGCCGCCGAGTTCACGCGCGCACTGAAGACAAAGCTGTTCGCCGAAGCCGATTGGGAGCAACGCAACAGTGCCTAGCCTTTACGAAGACGACAACGGCGTCATCCGTGCTCTCGTTGACCGGCTTGGTCACGACCTCGAACCATCGATCCTCATCGGCGGGTGGGCAACGTTCGTTCGCGTCGGCGGCGAGATCAGCCTCGACATTGACCTCATCACTTCGCAGGAGAGCCGCCACAAACTCGAGCAACTGATGACCGACCTCTCGCCCAGCAACAATCACCAAGGGCGAAAGCTCCGCGCAACGAATCCCAACTCGGCGGCAAACTGCGCCTCAAGGTCGAAGTGCTCGCTGAATATCCCGACGAGCTCTCATTCGAGAAGTGGACACTTCTGCAACTCGAAGCACACATCGCGACCAAGATGGCTGCCCTGCTCGACCGAGACTTCTCCGAGAAGGGCCAGAAAGATGCGCGCGAGATTCTGGCCCTCTTGAAACTCGAGAATGTCGATCCTACTGTCGCAGCCGAGATCCTCCAGCGAGCGTCGACCGTGAGCATCGAGGATCTGCCTGCCATGATCGGCGAGGCATTCGATCTGATCCGCACCATCATTCCGCTATCGAAAATTGATCAGAAGCTCATCGTCGCAACAAAGAAAGCATGGGTCGGCGAACTGCAACTACGCGGATCGCGCTCACAGGAACAGCGCCCACAGCTCTGAAGACCCTCAGAGGACGCTCCTCGCGGTGGTCCATAATCTTGCGTCGAATGTGGGCAAACCGTGGGCAAAACCGCCGAGAATCGGGCCGATCCTGCTCAGTTGTGGGCAAACACGATTCATGATCCGCGAGTTTGCGGGTAAATAGCGGCCCTGACCAGCACTTTCACATGGTGCCCCTGGAGGGATTCGAACCCCCAACCTGCTCCTTAGGACGGAGTTGCTCTTCCGTTGAGCTACAGAGGCTGGCGTTCCGAGTGTAGCCGAGTCGCCGACTACTGGCCGGGCGGGTAGAGGAAAGCCTCTACGTCGGCTGCAGCGAGAGTGCGCTGGCCGTAAACGCGGTTCACGTAATTGTATTCCTCAACCAGAACGCTGCCATCTTCGTTGACCGTCTTCACGTAGGCAACGTGGTTGTCCCAGCCGAACCAAGCAACCGAACCGACAATCGGTGTGGCACTAACGGTCCAGCCGTGAGCATCCCAGGCATCCTTCCACTGGGAAGCATTTCCGCCGTTCGGGGTGAGGTCAGCCCACGCCCAACGGAACGGTGCCGAGAATGAACCAACATCGCGGTTCAAACGCCACGCAACAAAGTCGGTGCACTGGCGTATGTAGTAGTTGAGCGACGACATTTCATACCCACCGGTCGCCCACGGGTAGTCATCGCCCAGCTCACGAGCGCCCGATGCCGCATACAGGGCGTTCGACGAAGCAATGGCAGACTGCTGGCGGATCAGCGCAAGATCTTCAGGCGAAGTCGCCTCGAACTGGTCACGCTCAAGCTCAGGAAGCGCAAGATCCGCGCTCACGGTGACTGACTGTGCGCTCAGCGTGGCAGCATCTGCAACCGTTGCCAAAGCAACTACCGAACCCTCATCCGAGAGGAAGCCGGTCTGCCCGTAAGCAGGCAACGCAGCAACAGCAAAAAGGCCACCGATAACAACCATCGATGCCATGGCCCGCACCGGGTTTCGGCGTACACGTCTCGGCGGCGCAACCGCGCGCGGCCGGGCGACTGCGACATTCGCAGACTTGGCTATAGGGTGCGCAAGAGCAACATCCGACTGCATGACCGCGGCTGGCGCAATAGGAATCTGAGGCACAACGGTGGCGGTCTCAGCTGTCGAAGAGCTTGCCGCTGCAGCCTCGCGGGCAGCACGCGCTTCGCGGCGCGACACGAATACTGGTGCATCACTGGTGAATTCGCCCGCGGGGACACCAAAGGCATCCGTGCTATCAGATGGCATGCGGGACAAACGGAAACCTTACGAGTGGAGCGCATTCGAGACTGATCTAGGGCAAACCACGAATGACGAGAATAATCACAACAGCATAACAGCTACGCCGCTGGAGCCAAATATTCTTCCCAATCCGGGAGTGCCTTTTCAATTCCCCTCACAAGCCACGCGCTCGTGTGTGGCGGGCGCGGCTTAGTCAGCAGGCGCCAATTCATCTCTCCAGGAGTGCGATTGCTCTTTATGTTGTTGCACCGCAAACAGCACGCCACCAAGTTCTCCCACGTGTCTTGCCCACCCCGCGAACGCGGCAACACATGATCGATGGTGTTCGCTGAACCGCCGCAGTAACCACAACGGTGTCCGTCACGCCGCAGCACTCCCCTGCGCGACACCGGCAGTCTGCGCGTAGAAGGGATGCGCACATAATTTCGCAGGATGATCACCGACGGGCGATCCCACGATCCGCTTGAGCCCCAGACGGGATGCTCCGAATCAGCAGCAATGATCGTTGCCTTCTGATTCAACACGAGCACAATCGCTCGCTTGAAAGACACGACCGCAAGCGGCTCATAGCCGGCGTTCAGTACCAGTGTGCGCATTGTCATCCTCTCGAAAGAGCCTGCACGGCTTGCAGGCAATCGACTTCCTTGAGGCTCAGCGAATAGGAGGCAGAAAACAAAAAGACATCGTCGTAAGACGATGCCTAATGATTCAGTGCGCGAAAACTGCCGCGCACAGTACTGCTGTGTCGTATGTAAAAGTGAGCGCGCGCATCCACGGTTTGGATGCTACACCTACTTAACATGCGATTCTCCGGTTCATTCGTGAACTCCAAGGGCTATAGGCTAACCCAATTTTTGGCGCATTCCGCACGCGGGCGCGCCGCATCGAATGACGAGATCGTAACGCCTCCGTGAACACCAGTTTCAGAGAACTAGGCGACTGGCTTCTCTACGAAGATGTGCACGGCTACTTCATTGGGCAACTCAAGGCCTTCGCCGAAGCCTTCGACGGTTACCGCAACATACGAGTCGGCGGCAGAGAATGTAGCCGTCTTACCGGGCATGACCCCCGCGTTGAACAACTGCTGCAAAAGTTCTGGCTCGAACTGCACTGGCTCGCCCAGACGACGGATAAAACCTGAGACCGGAGACGTCGTGTCCGCAACCAGGTCAACAATGTTCACCATCCCGTCGCTGAACAGGGCAGCGGCAATGCCACCCAACTCTTCCAGACCAGGAATCGGGTTGCCGTAGGGCGACTCGGTGGGGTGATCGAGGATTTCGATGAGCTTGCGCTCAACCTGCTCACTCATCACATGCTCCCAGCGACAAGCCTCGTCATGAACGAGCGCCCAGTCGAGGCCGATCACGTCAGCGAGCAGTCGCTCAGCAAGACGGTGCTTGCGCATCACATGCGTAGCGCGGCGGCGGCCCTCAACCGTAAATTCGAGGTGGCGGTCGCCTTCAACGACGACAAGGCCGTCACGTTCCATGCGGCCGATAGTTTGCGAAACGGTTGGCCCAGAGTGGCCGAGCCGTTCAGAGATGCGTGCCCGCAGCGGAACAATGTTCTCTTCTTCAAGATCAAGAATCGTGCGCAGGTACATCTCGGTGGTGTCAACGAGATCGGTCATGAAATAAGACTAGCCCGAACTGGCCAATAGAATCGGACGTATGGCAAGCCTGACGATTCCCACTGACCTCCTTCCCACCGACGGACGATTCGGAGCTGGCCCCTCCAAGGTGCGCCCCGAACAGGTCGAATATTTGGCGTCTGCCGCGCGCACCATCCTTGGCACGTCTCACCGTCAGGCGCCCGTTCGCGACCTCGTCGGCCGCGTACGTACGGGGCTCGGCGAGCTGTTCCAGATTCCGGAAGGCTACGAAGTAGTACTCGGCAATGGCGGATCGACTGCCTTCTGGGATGCCGCAGCCTTTGCCCTCATCGAACGTCGCAGCGCCCACCTTTCCTTCGGAGAGTTCGGCTCCAAGTTCGCCAAAGCCGCCGCCGCGCCGCATCTCGAATCGCCTCATGTTGTGACCGCCCCGGGCGGGTCGCTAGCCGAACTCGACGACCTCAACGGTGCTGACGTGTTTGCGTACCCCCAAAATGAGACCTCAACCGGCGTGATGGCTCCCGTGCGACGGGCCGACGGCGACAACGTGCTCACCGTGGTTGACGCCACAAGCGCAGCGGGTGGCATCCAGTTCGACGCCGGCCAGGCTGACGTCTACTACTTCGCACCGCAGAAAAATTTTGCCTCGGATGGCGGATTGTGGATCGCCCTGTTCTCCCCCGCCGCGATTGAACGCGTCGAGCGGATCGCCGCCTCTGGCCGCTACATCCCCGAGTTCTTGTCGCTGAAGAACGCGATCGACAACTCGCGCCTCAACCAGACCCTCAACACTCCAGCACTCAGCACTCTGCTGCTGCTCGAAAACCAGATCGACTGGATCAACGGCAACGGCGGACTTACGTGGGCGGATGCCCGCACTCGCGAATCGTCGTCAGTGCTCTACGACTGGGCTGCCGCCAGCGACATCGCTACGCCATTCGTCACCAACCCAGAGCACCGTTCGCAGGTTATTGCGACGATCGACTTCGATGACTCCATCGACGCTTCCGCAATCTCCACAACGCTTCGAGCCAACGGCATCGTCGATACCGATCCGTACCGCAAGCTCGGCCGCAACCAGCTGCGCGTTGCCACGTTCGTTGCCATTGAACCGGATGACGTACGCAAGTTGGTCTCATCGATCGACTATGTGATTGCCAACAGCCACTAACCTGAAACCGTGCGTATCTGGCTCAAAGACTCGGAACGACGGCCCGACCCAGAACCGGTCGAGACCGATGACCGCAAGGCGATGCTCGTTGGCATCGCCGTGTGGGTCGTCGCCCTCGCCATTTTGTTGCTGTTCATCGAACCGCTGAACACTGCGGGCAACCTGTGGTGGTTGTGGACGGCGGTCGCTGGGCTCGTGCTCGGACTAATCGGGATGATCTACACGCACGTGAGGCGCGGGAAGCGCTCGCGCTAGTCCCGTAGCCTCTGTAATGGTTATAGCTGGTCTGGTGTTCCTGGTCCTGGTTGCGCCGTTCGGCTTGGTGGTCAGATGGTCGCGGGTTGGGGCGGATCATCAGATCAAAGGCTTCATCGTTGAGAAGGGAAGCGCCGGGTTCACCGCGTCGACGATCGAGAACAAGATCGCCGTGCGGATCGTGCAGAACGCGGGCCTATGCCCTCGACCGCCGCCAATTCGGCAAGCCGATCGCGTCATTCCAGCTCGTCCAGGAGAAGCTCACCCGGATGATCGGCAACGCAACGCTGTCGCTGTCGCTGATGATCCAGCTGGCGCGGCTGCAGGAATCCGGCCGCCTCAGCATGGACCAGGTTGCGCTCGCCAAGGCATCGTGCACCTCACTCATGCGCGAAACGGTTGCGCTCGGCCGCGGCATCCTCGGCGGAAACGGGATCAGCACGGACTTCGAGATGGCCAAAATATTCGCGGACGCGGAGGCGATCTACTCGTACGAGGGCAGCTACGAAGTCAACGCCCTCCTCGTCGGCAGGGCCGTCACCGGCATCTCGCATTCTGCTGACGCCTGCGCGGTGGCCGGGGGCGGCTAATCTTGGGGGTCGGAGCCGCGTTCGGCCCGTGGAACCTCCTTCCTGAAAGGAAGAAGCATGATTACTGTTTCCTGGCTTCTGCTCGTCACCATCGTGGCGGGGGCGCTGGCCATTGTGGACGGAGCCATGCGTCTACGCGGAAGGCGCGGCAACTCGCTCCTGCCCATCATTGAGGTTGCGGCCGCGGCGCTGATGCTAGTTTCCTCCTTCACTGCGCTGCCGGCGCCGTTCACCACGTTCCTTTTTTCGCTCGTTCTCGAAGCCGTCCTTCTGCTCCTGCTGCTCGTGCCGGGCCGCGGACGCAAAGGCGCGCCGACGCTGGTCATCGTCGCGCTCGTCGCCAATACGGTCGTCGTGCTGGCCTCGGCCGGCTGGCTGCGGATCCCGGGGCTGGACTAGCGGGAGAGCCTTCGGGGCGAACCGCCCGCGAATTAGCAGTCCCGATGCCTATAGTGGGGATGATCTATCCATAAACTGCAGGGGCAAGGCCCGATCGGCGAGTTGTCCGTGCGCTTCAAGGAACCCTCAGTGTCAAGGTTCCGCCAGAGGAATCGCGGAACACTAGAAGAGAGCACCATGACAAAGCAAGCACCCCTCCTCCCCAGCTTCAGCGCGTTCGTCAGGGATGACTCGACGGCCGATTTGACGATCAACGGGGTGCGGCAGATGGTGACCGCGGCGGACGAAGCCGGGGTGCGCGAGGAGATCATCGCGCGGGTCACCAGGGCGGCGATCAAGAGTGGCGGACCGGTTCGGCTTGTGGCCGAGGATTCGCAGGGCCAGGCGCCACTGATCGTGTACCCGGACGGTCGCGTCGAGCCTGACGGGGACTTCATCCCTGCAGCCGATCGGCGCCCCACGGCCGGGGATCTGGTCACGGAGCCAAAGCCCGAGCCCGAGCCGACACCTGCGCCGAAGTCGGCCTCGACGCCGGCCCCAATGTTTATCCCCCTGCCGAACGCGGAGCCGAAGCTCACACCGACGTCGGAGCCCGAAATCGTCTCAATGGACGCGCTTCTCGCCGGAGTACCCGCGGAAGCCACGTCGGTCAGGCGCGCGCCGCCCGCATCCCTGCCCAATCGGTCGGGCGCTGGCGCTCCGCCCCGCCTCGCCGACTTCCTCAACTCCCGACCGGCGGAGACACCAGGCCCCGCCGAAAAGGGATGGCAGGGTTCGATGAGCCGGATGACCGGCGGGCGCCTCTCGCCCTCGCCCAACAGAGCCGAGGTTTCCCACCGCGCTTCCGTTGCTGCGGTTCAACGCGGATTCAACGGTCCTCGCACGATCGTGGTACTGAACCCCAAGGGTGGGGCCCACAAGACGACGGCCACCTTGCTGATCGCGGCGACTTTCGGCATCCACCGCAGCGGCTACACGCTCGCCTGGGACAACAACGAAACCATGGGCACGCTCGGGATTCGGGCGCAGGGTGCGAGTCACGCCAACACCGCCGTTGACCTCCTCAGGGACCTCGACCGCCTGGACGGCGACCGCACGGTGAGTGTGTCCGACATCGACCGTTACGTGCGGAACCAGGGCGCCTCCCGTTTCGACGCGCTGGCATCAGACCAGGACCCGGCCGGTGCGGCCAGCATCGACGATGTTGCCTTCCGAAAGCTGCATTCCACGCTCAACCGCTTCTACCGCGTGCTGGTCATCGACACGGGCAACAACATGCGGGCGTCCAACTGGGAGGCGGCCGTGGAGACGGCCGACCAGCTCGTCGTCGTGTCGACGATCCGCGAGGACACGGCATACGGCGCCGCGTCGCTGCTCGACGGCCTCAGGCACAAGGGCCACGGGGAGAAGGTTGCTCAGGCCGTTACGATCCTGGCGTCGCCGGCGAAGCGTGTTGACGGCAAGCTGTCACGGCGCCTGCACGACCACTTCAAGCAGCTCACCCGATCGGTCGTCGACGTCCCATTCGACCCTGGGCTGGTTGCCGGTGGTCCCATGAACATAGAAGCACTCGACCCGCGCACTCGCGCGGCCTGGCTGCGGGCCACGGCCGCAATCGCCGAGGGGTTGTAGGCCAGCCCAACGGGCAATGTCGGCGAGTGAGCGGGTGCCGCCGAGCGGTGGCGCTTAGCCTCTGTAATGGTTATAGCTGGTCTGGTATCAGCTATAACCATTACAGAGGCTTAGACGCTAGTCGTCATCGTCAGACTCGTCGAGGTCATCGATGTCGACTCCATCGAAGTCGCCCCCGTGCAAGGCACCTGAGTCGAACGCGCTGTCGTCATCGTCGTCGTCATCGAGGTCGTCGTCGTCTTCCTCGTCGTCATCGAGGTCGTCGTCGTCATCCGATTCGTCGTCGTCGTCTGATTCGTCGCCGCTTGGCGCTTCTTCTGACGCCGTTTTTTCAGCATCCGCGGCTTCGGTTGCCGCCTGGGCAGCCTTGTAGTCAGCGAGTCGTTCAGACCACGGAACCCAGTCGGGTGAAAGCAGTGCGCCTTCGGCCGGCATGAGTTCCGCTTCAAGAACCGTCGGCTCTGAACCCTCAATGTGGGCGATGCTGACGGTCCAGTTCCAGCCCGGATAGCCACGCATGGCCGAAGCAAAGATCACCGAGACGGCACCGTCGCTTTCGACCTGCTCACCAACGAGTGCACCAATCGACGCCGTGTCAGTGATCTCGAGGAGTGCTCCCCGAGCAAGCTTTTCGTACTGGCTATTAGGCATCTAGTTCGTCCGCTACCTTTCGCAGCATTGAAGCAATTTTGGCGCTGTGCGCCTTGTCAGGGTAACGACCCCGCTTGAGGCCGGAACCAATGCCATCCATGAGCTTGACGAGATCTTCAATAATCACGGCCATGTCATCGGCTGGCTTGCGGTTGAGCTTGCTCATGCTCGCAGGAGCATCCATGACTCGCACCGAGAGTGCCTGGGCGCCTTTTTTGCCGTCAGCGATGCCGAACTCAAGACGAGTGCCCGCCTTTATCCCTGTCGTGCCTGCAGGCAGCGCAGAGGCATGCAAGAAGACCTCTTGGCCTTCATCACTCATGATGAAGCCAAAACCCTTCTCGTCATCGTAAAATTTAACCTTGCCGGTGGGCATGGGCATGCTCCTTCGTATCGTGACTCAAGCTTAGAACGTAAACGGGCGCGTATCCTTGTCACCGTGACAAATCATTCAACTGAACGCGACCTTCGTATCGAGCGTGTGCTCGCCTACCTCGTCGCCATCTCGATCGCACTCGCCGTGATTAGCTTTGTCGCCGTAGTTGTTGCCACGGCAGCCGGTCTCAGCGATTTCGACACAGGTGCGTGGCCCGCAGTCATCACTATGCCCTACTTTGCTCTCCCGTTGGGTGTGGCTTTCATCATCACCCTTTTGGTGCTGAACGGGCGCCGCCGCCAACGTGAATATAGGAATGGCCACAATTAGTGACGCTGCTCTTCTGCTCGCCGCTCAGCTGCGCGCACTAGACGATAGTCAACTCCTTCAATTGTTGCGCTCGCGCGTTGTGCGCAGCAACTCCGTCAGCGACTTCTTTGACCTCGCGGATGCCCTGCAGCAGACCACCTCACTCGAGCGGGTTCTTCGCACTCTCGACCGTCCCACTCTCGCGACGATGGCGGTTGTTGCCGACACGACTTCGCTGACTGCGGATGATGTTGCGGCCGCGCTTGGCGGGTTCGGCACCGATCCGGTGGCGGTGCAGTCGCGACTCGACCGGCTTGTTGAGCATGCGCTGCTGATTTTCCGCGGGGGTCGCTACAGCGCCCCAGACGGTGTCACCGACCATCTCGCTGGTTGGCCGTTCGATGACCTGCCGTCGACCGGAGAGCTGCTCGATACGGCTTCCCCGTCGACGCTTACTTCGGTTGAGCCTTCCGAGCGTGCCTCTCTCGACCGCATTGCCGCCGAGAACGCCTTCGCCACCACCAACGAAGTCACCGAACTTCTCAATCAGCTTCGCACTTCCCCTGTGCGCGATCTTGCTCGAGGCGGCGTCTCGCTACCCGATTCAAAACGGCTCGCATTCTCCATGTCTGTGCCGCTCGACAAGGTCGCGGGGCTCGTCGATATTGCTGAACGTGCCGGGCTTGTCGCAACCACGAATGCCCAATGGATGCCCACCGCTGAGGCCACAGAGTGGATGTCACGTTCCGCAGACGAACGCTGGCTGCACCTCGCCGAAGCCTGGCATCAGGGCGTGCCCGATGAGATTCGCACCATCTTGGCCGACCGCACTCACAGCTTCTGGGGCGACGGAGTCGAAGCGTATGTTCGCTGGCTGTTCCCCGCCGGCGTTGACTGGATGCTCGAAAAAGTGCGGCGCTACAGTCGCGATGCGCAATTGCTTGGCGTGACCGCAGAGCGACTCCCCAGCACGGCAGGGGTTGCGCTGCTCACTCGCACCCCGGCTGAAGCGGCGGCGGCAATGGCTGCGCTGTTCCCGAAAGAAGTTCACCATGTTTACGTGCAGCCCGACCTGACGGTGATTTCGCCCGGACCTTTGGCACCGCAACTAGATGCTCGCTTGCGCACTCTTGCCGATGTTGAGACTCGGGCCTTGGCATCCACTTATCGCATCTCGCCGTCAAGCCTGCATCACGCGATGACGCTTGGTGAAACGCTTGAAGGTATGCGCGAGTTCTTGGCCAAGATTTCGTTGACGGGTGTTCCGCAGCCGGTGGAGTATCTGCTCGCCGAAGCTGCATCGCGACATGGGCTTGTGCGTGTCGGTTTGCACGGGTCCGTTGGCAGCTATGTCATGTCACCTGATTCCCTGTTGCTGCAGTCGATTGCCATTGACCCCAACTTTGGCCCGTTTGGGCTGCGCCACGACACCGATCGTTTGGTCTCGCGATTTGGTGTTGAGCAACTGTTTTGGGCGCTCAGTGACGCCCGCTACCCGGTTGCCGCCGAAGACAGGTCTGGCAACATTTTGTCGTTGCGCCGTGATCAGGTGAGCGACGCAAACCCATCCGAGCCTCAGGATGCCCAACCAGAGCAGTTGCTGACGAAGCTTCGCAACGGCCAGGGCGGGGCTACCGGTGATGAGGATCAGGCGTGGCTGTCTCGACAAATCGAGGTCGCTATTCGCAACAAACTTCTACTGAAGGTCACCGTGAAAATGCCCGATGGTCGAGAGGTTCTCTACACACTCGAACCGTCAACCGTGGCAGCGGGGCGGATGCGCGGGCTCGACCGCGGCGCAGATATCGAGCGCACTCTGCCGCTGTCGAGCATCATCGGGGTTGAAGCGACGACTGAACGCTAAGCATCCGGGCGTAGGCTAGGTCGGATGAACACAGCACCCGACGGACCTCTGATCGTGCAGTCTGACCGCACGGTTCTGCTTGAGGTCGCGCACCCCCTCGCGGAAGACGCACGTCACGATTTGGCTGTGTTCGCTGAGCTAGAGCGCGCCCCCGAACACATCCACACGTATCGCATCACGCGGTTGGGGCTGTGGAATGCGCGCGCCGCTGGCCACGATGCCGATGCGATGTTGGAGACGCTCGAGAAGTATTCGAAGTTTCCGATTCCGCAGAGCGTCAGCATTGATATTACGGAGACTGTCGGCCGCTACGGTCGCCTTGTCATCAACCGCGATGACGATGGTGCGCTCACACTCACTGCGATTGATCCGGCTGTTCTGCGTGAGATTACGCGCGGCAAGAAGGTAGCGAGTCTGCTGTTCGAGCGTCGTGGTGAGCACACCTTTGTGGTGCAGCCGTGGGCACGCGGTCAGCTCAAACAAGAACTGTTGAAGCTGGGTTGGCCTGCCGAAGACAATGCCGGTTACACGCCGGGCACTCCCCACGAGATGGATCTGGATGCTTCGGGCTGGGGTTTGCGCGAGTACCAACAGCACGCAATAGACAACTTCTTCCACCACGGCTCCGGTGTTGTCGTGTTGCCTTGTGGCGCAGGCAAAACGCTCGTCGGCTTGGGTGCCATGGCCCAAAGCAAGACCACAACCTTGATTTTGGTCACAAACACGGTGTCGGCGCGTCAGTGGCGTTCTGAGATTCTGAAGCGCACCACCCTCACTGAAGACGAGGTTGGCGAATATTCGGGGCAGACTAAAGAGATTCGGCCGGTCACCATCGCGACCTACCAAATTCTCACGGCTAAGCGAAAGGGCGAATACGCCCACCTGTCGCTCTTGGATGCTCTCGACTGGGGTCTTGTCATTTATGACGAGGTTCACTTGCTGCCCGCACCCGTCTTCAAGCTCACCGCCGATCTGCAAGCGCGCCGCCGACTCGGTCTCACCGCCACACTCGTGCGCGAAGACGGGCGTGAGGGAGACGTGTTCTCGCTCATCGGCCCTAAGCGCTTCGATGCCCCGTGGAAAGAGATCGAGGCTCAAGGCTTCATCTCCCCCGCAAGCTGCTTCGAAGTGCGCGTCGACCTACCCGAGACTCAGCGACTTGAATATGCGGCATCCGCCGATGACGAACGCTTCCGGCTTGCCGCCACAGCTCCAGCCAAAACCGAGGTTGTGCGTGCGCTCGTGGAGAAGCATGCCGGTGAACGCATACTCGTGATCGGGCAATACCTCGATCAGATCGACGAGCTTGCCGAACAGCTCAACGCCCCGAAACTGACGGGCGCAACACCGGTGTCTGAGCGTGAGCGCCTGTATCAAGAGTTCCGCGAAGGCATCACGAAGCTGCTGGTGGTATCGAAGGTCGCCAACTTCTCGGTTGACCTGCCTGAGGCGACCGTCGCCGTCCAAGTCAGTGGCTCTTTCGGTTCACGCCAAGAGGAAGCCCAGCGTTTGGGCCGGCTGTTGCGCCCCAAAGAGAGCGGACTTCCTGCCAACTTCTACACGCTCGTCGCCCGCGACACCGTCGACCAAGACTTCGCCCAAAACCGTCAGCGGTTCTTGGCCGAGCAGGGCTACAGCTACACGATCCTGGATGCCGCAGACCTGACCTAGCCTCCGCTGGTCACGCTGACGGCTCGCCAACGATCGCGCCACAACGCCAGCATTTCGCCGGCAGCTCTGTTTCGACGAGGGCACCGCACTCGGTGCAGACGCGTCGCAACCAGCAGGCGGCATCGCCCGCGCGGTCACTGCCAGTCGCGTCATCCGTTGCGTCGTTCACGCATCCAGTGTGCGCTTCTCTACGTTCTTGCGCGACTCTTTACCAGCAGGTCGCGAATCAACCTAACGCCGGCACACACAACCAACACGGCAATGCTGAGGGCCATCAACAACATGGCGCCAAAGCCGACACCCAGAGGCCACATCGGAGTCATCCCGTCAACGTTCCCCCACTGGGCGCTGTTCGAGTGCGCAAAGTTTGCGATGAGCGCCGTTACAACAAACGACAGCGCCCCAACGCCGAACGCAACCAGCGTTCCCACAATTAGACGTTTCATCACGCGTCTCCCCTCCACCCGAAATCCCGATACATGTACCCTACGCTTAAAAATGACGAGTTCTCAACGAAAGATTGAATGAACAACTCGCCGACACGCCCGACCCATCAGCCAACGTTCAGGAAACATGCAGATACTGGGTAAATGGCTGACGGACCCAAGATTCTGATTGTTGACGACGAACCCAACATTCGCGACCTACTCACCACGAGCCTGCGCTTCGCAGGATTTGCGGTGCGTGCGGTAGGAAGCGGGGCACAGACGATCTCGGCGGTTCTTGAAGAAGAACCCGACCTCATCATCCTCGATGTGATGTTGCCCGACATGAACGGGTTCGGGGTGACCAAGCGCCTACGCGCATCCGGATACACCTCCCCCATCCTCTTCCTCACGGCAAAAGATGACACGGAAGACAAGATCACCGGCCTCACCGTCGGTGGCGATGACTACGTCACGAAGCCATTCAGCCTTGACGAAATCGTGGCCCGCATCAAGGCGATCCTGCGCCGCACGATGGCAGATGACGAAGAGACGATCATCCGCGCCGGCGACCTCACCATGGACCAAGACACCCACGAAGTGAGCATCGGCAGCGAACAGATCGAGCTCAGCCCCACCGAGTTCAAGCTACTGCGCTACCTCATGCTGAATCCCAACCGTGTGCTCTCGAAGGCTCAGATCCTCGACCACGTCTGGGAGTACGATTTCAACGGCGACGCAGGCATTGTCGAGAGCTACATTTCGTACCTGCGCCGCAAGCTCGACATTCACACCGAAGAGCCACTCATCCAAACGAAGCGTGGCTTTGGTTACATGTTGAAGGCTGCAAAGGCCTGACCTAACTAGGTGGTCAGTTCGACTCGTTTACGTGGTTGAGCTGGCTACAACTGGTCACCGATTCCCAGCCACGCAAGGTACCGTTCACTATCATGCAGGAGAACATCCCCGACGCGTGGAGCCGCATCTCGCTTCGCACGAAAGTCACCGGAGTGACGGTGCTTTTACTCACCATGGGGCTCCTCGTTGCCGGCGTCGGCACGGCTGCGGTTCTGCGCGACTATCTGCTGCAGCAAACTGACGAGAAGATCACGGCCGCAGCCGACGATCTCGATGGCCGTATCCAATACACGGGAACAGCCCGTGACCCTCAGTGCAGCGTTTCCCGCCTGCCCAACGACCTTTATTTCGCGGTTCTCAACCACGATGGCAGCATGCGCTGCAACAGCCGTGAAGAGGATGCCGCCCGCCCCGTGCTCGACGGCCTCACGCTCAAGATTGCCAGTGAGCAAACCGGCGCTTTCACTCTCCCCAGCACTTCTATCGGAGGCCAGTGGCGGGTCATCGCCTACCCCGCGGCCAGCACTATCGGCATCGACTTTGTGACGATCGTGATCGCCCGAGACCTGGTCGACTCCAACGAACTCGTCTCTCGGTATGCCGCCATCTTCCTGTTCTTTGGCCTCACCGTCGTGATCGTCGGCGGTGCCCTCACCCGCCTACTCGTTACCTCAACGTTCTCTCCGCTGCGCGAAGTCGAGGCGACTGCCGCCCGCTTTGCTGACGGTGACTTCGACCAACGACTTTCGGGGGCAACACCCAACACTGAAGTGGGTCGCCTCAACCGCTCGCTCAACTCGATGCTTGGCCGAATCGATCGCGCCTTCGCTGACCGTGCGCGCACCATCGACCAGATGCGCCGCTTTGTTGGTGATGCCAGCCACGAATTGCGCACACCACTCGTTACCGTGCGCGGCTATGCCGAGCTGTATCGCATGGGCGCCATCACCAAGCCGGATGACATTGCACAGGCCATGGAACGCATCGAGAAAGAGGCCATCCGCATGGGCGGTCTCGTCGAAGACTTGCTTGAGCTGGCCCGCATCGATGAAACCAAGCCCCTGCAACTCACCGAGGTCGACCTGTTGCCGCTAGCAAACGATGCGGCGATGGATGCCCGCGCCTCCGCTGGCCGCATCGTGAACGTCATCAACACCAACCCCTCAATCGACGCCCACCCCACCGTCAAACCTGAACCCAGCGCTGACACCAGTACTGACACGGGAACTGACACAAGCACTGACACGAAGGTGATTGTGTTGCCGGAGAGTTCACACCCGTCGCCGGGCACCCCACCCCGCGGCGTGGCTGCGCTGGCAACGGGGCCCATCGCGGCTGCCGGCGCCCGCCTGTCACGGCTTGCGTCACGCAAGAAGTCTGTTGCTGTAGCCAAAGCTGCGGCGCGCATCACTCAGGTGGTCGCCCCGCCGCCCAAGGATCTCCATGCTGTTGTGATGGCAGAAGAGAACAAGCTTCGCCAGGTGCTCACCAACTTGGTCACAAACGCGTTGCGTTTTGCATCGCCAGAGACTCCGGTCGAGATCGGTGTCGGAGTTGACCGCGAGCGCCAGCTAGCTGTGCTGTCTGTGATTGACCATGGCGAGGGCATCCCGGAACAGATTCGCGACAAAGTCTTCGAACGCTTCTGGCGCGCGGATAGCTCGCGAAACCGCGACACCGGAGGCAGTGGCCTCGGTCTCGCGATCGTTGCCGCGATCGTGCACGCACACAAGGGCACCGTTCAAGCGCTCGAGACGCCCGGTGGTGGTGCAACCTTCCGGGTTGAGCTTCCCCTCCTCCCCAGCCAACCTGACGCGCCTGAGGGCACCGAAGAGGATTAGCCTACCTCGTGCGCTTCCGCTGCGACCTACCGTCGAGAAATGACTCGATACCAAGTAGATAGCGACGCCGTTCTCAGTGCCACCGGAGCGGTGCAGAACTCCATCAGCAGGATCCAAGCAGAGGTTTCCGGGCTACATGGCCAGCTCACCAACCTTCAGGGTTCGTGGACCGGGCAAGCAGCGACGGCCTTCTCCACAGTGGTCACAGATTGGAAGGCCACCCAGCAGCGGGTTGAAGAGAACCTCGCGGCCATCAATCACTCCCTTACGCAGGCAGGCCAGCAGTATGCGGAGATCGAGGCAGCCAACGCTCGCCTCTTTGCGCGCTAGAGCCGCTGTGGCGGCTGCCGCCCGTTAACGCCAGAATGGGCACCTCCCGAAGGAGACGCCCATTCTGTGTACAGCGGTGAAACTGTGTAAAGCAGTAAGACTTAGAAGTCCATGCCGCCTGACGGGTCACCCATGGGTGCCGCGTTCTTCTCAGGCTTGTCAGCAACAACAGCTTCGGTCGTGAGGAAGAGACCAGCGATCGACGATGCGTTGAGCAGCGCTGATCGAGTTACCTTTACCGGGTCGTTGATGCCAGCAGCGAGCATGTCGACGTATTCGCCGGTTGCTGCGTTGAGGCCGTGACCGATGGGGAGGTTGCGGACCTTGTCAGCAACAACACCAGGCTCCATACCTGCGTTGAGCGCGATCTGCTTGAGCGGTGCATCGATAGCAACGCGAACGATGTTCGCTCCGGTTGCTTCGTCGCCGACCAAATCAGCCATTGCCTGGCTGTCGAACGCGATCTTGCCCGCCTGAATCAGGGCCACGCCACCACCGGCGACGATTCCCTCTTCAACAGCGGCCTTTGCGTTGCGAACTGCGTCCTCAATGCGGTGCTTGCGCTCCTTGAGTTCAACCTCAGTTGCCGCACCTGCCTTGATTACTGCAACACCACCGGCGAGCTTGGCGAGACGCTCCTGGAGCTTCTCACGGTCGTAGTCGCTGTCAGTGTTGTCGATCTCGGCACGGATCTGCTTGACGCGACCTGCGATCGCCTCTTCTTCACCAGCACCTTCGATGATCGTGGTCTCGTCCTTGGTGATAACGACCTTGCGGGCGCGACCGAGGAGTTCGAGAGTTGCGTTCTCCAGCTTGAGGCCAACCTCTTCTGAGATGACCTGACCACCGGTGAGGATCGCAATGTCAGCGAGCTGAGCCTTGCGACGGTCACCGAAACCGGGAGCCTTGACAGCAACCGATTTGAAGATGCCACGGATCTTGTTTACAACCAGAGTTGCAAGCGCTTCGCCGTCAACGTCTTCAGCAATGATGAGCAGCTGCTTGCCGCTCTGGATTACCTTGTCGACGATGGGGAGAAGATCCTTGATGTTCGAGATCTTGCCGTTGACGATCAGAACATAAGGGTCTTCGAAGACTGCTTCCTGACGTTCCTGGTCGGTGACGAAGTATGCCGAAAGGAATCCCTTGTCGAAGCGCATACCTTCGGTGAGCTCAAGCTCGGTGCCGAACGTGTTCGACTCCTCTACGGTGACAACACCTTCCTTGCCGACCTTGTCGATCGCCTCAGCGATAAGTGCACCGATCTCGGGGTCACCAGCAGAAATGGATGCGGTAGCCGCGATCTCTTCCTTGGTCTCGATCTCTTTGGAGCTAGCAATCAGCGCCTCGATTACCGAGTTGGTGGCCTTTTCGATACCGCGCTTGAGGCTGATGGGGTCTGCACCCGCAGCAACGTTGCGGAGGCCTTCGCGAACGAGAGCCTGTGCAAGAACAACAGAGGTCGTCGTACCGTCGCCGGCAACGTCATCCGTCTTCTTTGCTACCTCTTTGACGAGTTCAGCACCGATCTTCTCGAAAGGATCGTCGAGCTCGATCTCCTTAGCGATTGATACACCGTCGTTCGTGATAGTGGGAGCGCCCCACTTCTTCTCGAGAACAACGTTGCGACCGCGTGGGCCGAGCGTGACCTTTACGGCGTCGGCAAGAATGTTGAGGCCGCGCTCGAGGCCGCGACGGGCCTCTTCGTTAAAAGCAATGATCTTTGCCATGTGTGTTTCTCGTCCCTCCCGGACGTCGTACAAGCGAATAAGTTGGCACTCGAACTGTGCGAGTGCCAAGGTCAAAATTAGCACTCGATAGGGGCGAGTGCAAGACAGCCCGGCGCACTTGCTGCGGTCGGCGGCGCCTCAGTTCCGCTGTGCGCGGATGTGAGCCTTCGCAGGCGAGTGTCGCTGTGCGTTCTGACGCTTAGCGTTTGCCGTTCGGCTGTTTATTCGCCGCTGGCGAGGTAGTCGGTGCCGAGCACGATGGTGAGTTCTGCGGCGGGGAATACGTCGGCTTCTACGAAGCGGATGGATCCGATGCCGAGGGCGCTGACAAGGCCGGAGGCTACGTCTTCGTCGTCGGGGCTGCTGTAGTAGACGTAGGTGTCTTCGATATCGCGGGCTGAGGCTGGGGCGGCACTGCCCATCGGCCATCCGGCGGTGGTGAGTTCGTCGAACACGCTTGTTTGTAGTGCGCTGTCGGGGCTTCCGTTGAGTACGTCGATGGTGAGTGCTCGTTCGGGGTCGATGGTTGCGGGGTCGGTGAGGGGTTCGACTGTTTCGACGGGTTTGGGGGCGGCGGCTGGGTCTTCGGGGGTGGCGAAGAGGGGGATGCCGAGGTCGTCGTCGAGGTATTGGCTCAGGGCGAAGAGTCCGCCGAAGACGAGCACACCGGTTGCGAGCAGTGCCCAAGCGAGGCCGATCCAGCCGCGTCCGCGTCGTTTGGGTCCGCGGTGGGCTCCTACGCGTTCGACGTCGTCGGGCGTTTCGTCGAATCGATCTTTCGGGTAACTCGCCATTGCTTAGTCTGTCAATTCTTCGTTGTGGTGGTTGGCAGTGCGCACGGTGCGGTTGGGCATCCGGTTGTCTCGGTTGCGGCGCAGTCGCGAGACCAGCATCGGGTCGTATTTTACGGCTGCTGGTGCGTCGATTACGGCGTTAAGTATTTGATAGTAGCGCGCACTTGATACGTGGAACTGGGAGCTGATTGCCTCTTCTTTGGCGCCAACGTGTCTGGTCCATTCGCGTTCGAAGTCGAGGATCTGAATTGCGCGTTCGGGCAGGCCTGTAGTGGCGTGCGACGCGGATTCAGCTTCAGACACGGCAAGACCTCCAATATGCACGCAATCCTAGGGCGTTCTGTCTCTGTGATTGCCCAACGACTCGGCTTGGCGGCCCAATTCGGGGTCGTCGAGGTTAGGATTGCCTTAGTACCCGATTTCTCCGATTGGCCTTCATGCGCATACGACTTTTCGCCACTGCTGTGGTGTTGTCTTGTGTCGCGCTTGTGGCTAGCGGATGCTCGACCGCGACGATCGCGGAGAGTCCGGCGGTCACGGTCACGGCTGATCCCGGCACTCCCCTAGCCGGGTTGGCGACTCTGGGCGATGCCAAAGATTACAGCGGGGTTATTCGCGCAGCCCTCCCTTCATCCGGTATTTCTGCTCCGGATGCCGTGCCTGAGCAGTCATTGCCGGCTACGGTGATGTCGCACGATCTCAGTGGCGATACGTCCGTGACTGTCACGTCGACTGACCGCGTCATTGCTATGGATATCTCGGGGTCGATTGCGGCGACGATTGCCGGCCTGGGCTTGCTTGATTCTCTGGTTGCGCGTGACATTTCGACGACGTTTGATGAGGCTGCCGCGTTGCCTGTGATTACGTCGAGCGCACACACGCTCAACAGTGAAGCGATTCTGGCAATGCGCCCGGATCTGATTCTGACGGACGGCTCAATTGGCCCGATTGATGTGGTGTTGCAGTTGCGTGATGCTGGCATTGCTGTGGTTTTTGTTGAAACGGAGCCGTCCGTTAATGGGGTTGCCGAATTGGCACGTCAGACTGCTGCCGCGTTGGGTGTTCTTGCGGCCGGCGAGGTGCTTGCTGAGCAGTTGAGCACCGAGATCGAGGCGAAGATCACTGAGATCGCGGGCATCGTTCCGCGCGGTGAACGCTTGCGCATGATGTTCCTCTACTTGCGGGGCACATCGGGCGTCTACTACCTGTTCGGCCAGGAGTCGGGTTCCGATGTGCTGATCAGCGCTCTTGGTGGCGTGGATGTCGCTGCCGAGATCGGTCTTGAGGGCATGCGTCCGATGACGGATGAGGCGATGGTCGCGGCGAACCCTGACCTCATTTTGGTGATGACTAACGGTCTCGCAAGTGTTGGCGGCGTGAGCGGACTGCTCGAGGCCCGCCCTGCAGTCGCGCTCACCGAGGCGGGCAAGAATCAGCGTTTTGTCGAGATGGATGATGGCGAGATTCTGAGCTTCGGCCCGCGTACGGTCACGGTGCTTGATGCTCTCGCGCGTGCGATCTACGCGCCCGCTTCTGGGACGTAAGCGGGCCAGCTGACGAATGGTCGCGACAGTCTGAACAGCCCTCTCGCGACCGTTTGATTATTGCTGGTCTTGCTCGCGGATGGTTCCGCGCCGACGGCTGAAGAGGTAGACGACTCCGACTCCGACGGCGATAGCCACGCCCCCCAATGCCACGACGGTGTTGCGTGCCAGCACGCGGTCGACCGCGTGAGGCTCGGGCATGCAGTCGCTGGTGGCGCTAAACGACAGTGTGATGGGGTCGAACTGCTCGCCAGCGGGGTAGGTGCCGAACGCGGCGGACCCTGCCTCGGTGAGGGTCGCGGGTGCAGCATCGAGCGTTGCGATGTCGCCGGCAACAGTGAGGTCAGAGGTTTCGATGTCCGCGAATTCAACTCCGGTTTCGTCGACCGGGGTTCCGTCTTGTGTTGTGCCAGAGACATCGAAGATGAGGTGTGCCGTTGTGCTGCCATCAAAGCGCAGTTCGAGTCCGCTGAGGGTGGTGTCGAGAACGCCATCGTGACCCATGAAGCGGAGACTTCCGTCGAAGGAGAGAGTGCCGCTACCCGCGTCCAGTTCGCCCGCGCCTCCGCTCCAACCAAAGCTAGGGGTCTCGTAGCGGGCGCCGTCGCTCACTGCCCATTCTCCGTTGGCGATGGTGCCGCTGATGTATGACCGAAGCGACTCCTTGACGCCCCAAGTGATGACGGCATCCGAGATCTGGCAGACGCTGTCTTCGGCAGCAAGGGTCACGTCGGTTGTCGCAGAACGAGCGCCCGCGGCGTCCGACTCCGCAGCGTTGCCAACCATCGGCGTGAGCGCGATGACAATGGCGGTCACGATGAGTGCTGCAGGTCCGAGCACGCAGACGTTGAGACCGCGCACTAGTGGGCCGCGCGATACATGGACTGGTGCATGATGGTGGCCTCTTCATAGAGGTCGCCGAATGATGCGAAACCGTATTTCAGGTAAAGCGGAACGATGTATTCCTGCGCGTGCAGCATCATCGCTTCACTGCTGAAGTCTTCGACGATGCGCTCCATGATGATCTGGGCGAGGCCCTCGCCACGGCGATCTTCGCGCACAACAACCCGGCCGATGACGCGGTGGCCATCCAGATATTCGGCGGTTTCATTGTAGAGAACGCGGATGTAGGCGGCGACACCCTGCTCATCGGCTATCCAGTAATGCCCGGTGGCATCTTCTTGATCGCGGTTGTCGAGTTCTTCTTCGTCGACTTTTTGCTCAACAAAAAATACGTCTGTGCGCAGTTTCATGATCGAGTAGAGCTCGGTTGTTGTTAATTCGCCCCAAGATTTGGCGATCACGGAATCATTCAGCACACAAACGAGTTTAATGTACTGGGCAGCGAAAGCTGACGAACAAGGAGACCACTATGGCTTATAAGGTGAATAAGACTGACGAGCAGTGGCGCGAAGAGCTCGGGCTCAAGTATTCGGTGCTGCGCGAAGCTGGCACGGATCGCCCTTGGTCTGGCGCGCTTCTCGACGAAAAGCGTGAGGGTACGTACCGCTGTGGCGCATGTAGCGCTGAACTCTTTAAGAGTGGAACGAAGTTCGATTCCGGTTCGGGTTGGCCAAGCTTCTATGAAGCGATCAACCCGGATGCCGTGGAGCTTCGCAAAGACAGCTCGCTGGGCATGGTGCGCACCGAAGTTCTCTGCGCAACCTGTGGCTCGCACCTGGGTCACCTCTTTGATGACGCCGACCAGACCCCGACCGGTGACCGTTTTTGCCTGAACTCGAGCTCGCTCGCGTTCGACGAAGAGGACTAGTTCGACCGCGGTTGGGCACCCCTCCGCGGGTGCCCAACTTAGTCGGGAAGTTCTGGTCGCGCCGTTCTGGTGACACCGTGCTGGTGACTAGACGAGCATCCCCAGTGGATTCTCAATGTGGCGAACGAACGCGGAAAGCCATTGGGCTGCGAGCGCACCATCGAGCACTCGATGGTCCGCCGATAGCGTCACCGTCATGATTGTTCCCACTTCGATCGCGCCATCGACTACGACGGGCTGTTGACGCGCAAGTCCGACAGCGAGGATCGCCGACTGCGGTGGGTTGATGATGGCCGAGAACTCGGTTGTGCCGTACATGCCGAGGTTACTGACGGCAAAGCTGCCGCCCTCAAGCTCGTGTTGCTTGATGCGACCTGTTTTGGCGCGTCCGGCCAGATCGGCAACACCGCGTGCGATCTCTGTGAGAGTTTGGCGCTCCACTGACCGCAGAACGGGAGTGAGCAATCCGCCTTCGATGGCGACCGCAACCGACATATCGACGGTTGAGTAGCGGGTGATGGCGCTTTCTCCCCATGTCGCGTTGGCGTCCGGCACATCGATGAACGCCATCGCCGATGCCTTGAGCACGAAATCGTTAATGGAGACCTTGACGGATGCGGATTCGTTGACTTCTTTGCGCAACGCGACGAGTCGATCCACGCGGCAGTCGGCGACGAGATAGAAATGCGGCACCGTCGATTTGCTCTCGGTGAGCCGGCGGGCGATCGCCTTGCGCATGCCGGTGTGCGGCACCTCGGTCGTGGCACCAGCGGATTCCACCGCAGCGACTGCCGCTGCAGGGGTGGGTGCGGGTGCCGACTGGGGTGCTGCTTGAGCCGCCTGCGTGGCAGCACTGAGTCCGTCGAGGTCACGGCGAACGATGCGGCCACCAGGGCCGGATCCGGCGACAGCACTGAGGTCGAGACCTTGCTCTTTGACGAGACGGCGCACGAGTGGGCTGATGAATCTTCTGCTCTGGTCTGCAGACTCTGCTGCGGCTGGACTCGCAACGGAAGCAGCGGTCTCCGATGCGGGGTTGACGTCCGCTTGGCCGTTGTCGAGAGGAGCAGCTTCTGTAGAGCTCTGCCCTCCTAGACCGTCGAGCTCAACATGATCAGTGCCCTCCCCCTCAGCGCCGACAAGC
Source organism: Rhodoglobus galactosidasius (assembly GCF_054957775.1). Classification (NCBI taxonomy): domain Bacteria; kingdom Bacillati; phylum Actinomycetota; class Actinomycetes; order Micrococcales; family Microbacteriaceae; genus Rhodoglobus; species Rhodoglobus galactosidasius. Next base: position 25,289 of record NZ_JBQIAV010000001.1, read on the forward strand.
AGAATTGGATCGCCGACGCGGACGTCTTGTCCCTCGGCAACCACAAGCTTCAGTACAGTGCCGTCGACCTCGGAGGCGTACTCAACGTTCGCCTTCTCGGTTTCCACTTCGGCAATGGGCATGCCAACGGTGATCGCCTGGCCAACGGTGACCATCCACGATTGAATTGCGGCCTCTGTTGTGCCCGCAAGTACCTCGGGCATCCGTACGACTGTCGACATCAGTTTCCCCCCATTCCGCGGCGTACCCGTTCGAGACCGGCGACGACTTCTTCGGTGCGCGCGATTGCCGCGCGTTCGAGCACTCGGGAGATGCTGGGGCTTGCTTCGCCGCCAGTTACCCGCTCGATGGGCTGATCGAGCCAGTCGAAGAACCGCCGCTGCAGTTCGTCGGCAAGCCATCCACCGTACGACGTGCCCTGAGCTCCCTGTTCGACAATCAGCACGCTGTTGGTCTTCTTGATGCTGGCACCGAGCGTCTCCCAGTCGATCGATGCGCGGTCAAGCCACCGCAAGTCGACAACTTCGGCGTCAATTCCGGTCTGCTCGACTGCCTCGAGCGAGTGGCGCACCATGGAGAGGTAGCTGATGACGGTGACATCCGAACCTTCTCGTTTGATGCCCGCCTTTCCGAAAGGCAATTGGTAGTCGAGGTCACCGGCGGGAATTTCTTCGGTCTGGCCGTAAAGATCAACGTGCTCGATGACTAACACCGGGTCTTGCAAAGCGAGCGCAGTATTCATCAATCCGATGTAGTCCGCGGCAGACGATGGGGCGACGATGCGCCATCCTGGGCTGGTCGCAAAGATACCGGCTGGGTCCATGAGGTGCTGCGAGCCGTAGCCAGAGCCCATCGCGACTTTGGTGCGCAGCACGAGCGGCACCGGGTTCACTCCGCCGAACATGTGGCGGGCCTTTCCGATTTGGTTGAAGACCTGATCGGCGGCAACCCACAGGAAGTCTGGGTACATGAATTCGACGACGGGGCGGAATCGGCCGTCCAGCGCCAAGCCAGCGGCAAGCCCGGTGAAAGCGTTCTCGCTGATGGGCGTGCCAAGAATGCGGTCGGGGAACTTCGCGACAAGACCCTTAGTCGCGCCGTTGGTGCCGCCCTTGAGACGGTGAATGTCCTCGCCCATGACGACGATGCGGTCGTCCTCGGCCATGCGACGAGCCATGACGGAGGCGATGGCGTCAACAAATTTCACGGTTTCGGTTTCCCCGGTGGCACCGATTGGTTCCAGCGTTCTGGCATCGGCCAGCTCGCTGGTGTCGCCGCGAACGCCGACATTGACGAAGTCGACGTCGGGCCACAGCTCGGGGCGAATTCTGCGCTTGCCAGCTGATTCCGGGTCCGCCTCGAGCAACGGGGCAACTGCCGCGGTCATGGCCTTCTGCGCCTGCTCGCGCACCGAGTCAACACCGGCCTGATCGATGAGCCCGCGGGCGATCATCTGTCGCGCCACGAGCAAGAGTGGGTCGCGCTCGCGCCACTCCGCCTCTTCCTTCTTTGAGCGATAGCCGAAAGCACTTCCCGGGACCGAACCGTTCTGGTGGAAGAAGCGGTAGACCTCGGCCTCGACGATGGCCGGGCCACCGCCCGAGCGCATGACCTCTGCGGCCTGTTGCATCGCGAGATGAACGGCGAGTGGATCCATTCCATCGACTCGCCAAGACGGGATCGAGAAACCCTGGCCGCGCACAGACAGCCGGGTGTCGGCGACGCTTTCTGAAATGTTCGTGGCGACCGCGTAGATGTTGTTCTCGATGAAGAAGCAGACCGGAAGCTTCCATGCGGCAGCGAGGTTCATGGACTCAAGTACGGAGCCGATCTGGCTGGCACCGTCGCCGAAATAGTTGATTGTGAGGTCGGTGGTGTCGGAATGCATCTGCGCCCAGGCGTTGCCTGCCGCCATCGGGGCGCCGCCACCAACAATGGCGTTGGTGCCGAGTGCGCCAGCTTCGAACCACTGGAGGTGCATCGAGCCGCCTCGCCCGGCGCAGTAGCCCTGCGAGAGTCCGAGGATTTCGGCGAGCGTGCGCTGAAGCACGGTCTGGATCGGCTCAGTCACGAGCGACTCGAGATCGAGGTTGCCGTCTGAGACGTGCGTGATTGCCTTGGCGAGGAATTGGTGGTGCCCGCGGTGAGAGCCGTTGACGGCATCGCTTGTGCGGAGCCCAACGATGGAACCTACCGCGCCACCCTCTTGACCGATGCTGGAGTGGGCTGGGCCGTGAACCAAGGATTCACCGGCGAGCTCAAGCACGGTTTCCTCAAACGCACGAATGAGGTGCAGTTCACCGAGCATGGTCGCCAATAGGGCCGCATCCGCGGATTTCCAATCGGCTGCAGTCGTGGTGAGTTCCACCCACGGTTGACCAGTTTCAAGACGTCGCTGTTTTGGCATAGTGGCCACGATAGCGCAGTATTGAATCCAATCCAAGAGACTACTCAAGAAAAACCTCGAATTAGTTCGAGTAATGAGTCATAATGTATCCAATAACATCTGTGCAAAGGAGCAAGTATGAGCGCGGGACTACCGGGAATGCGGGGCATCGACCACATTGGGGTGACCGTGCCTGATCTAGATCAGGCGGAGCGGTTCTTTGTTGACGTGCTCGGCGCCGAACTCATCTACACTCTTGGCGCAAAACAGGCTGACGATGACTGGATGCAGGTAACCCTCGGAGTGCATCCGCGCACGGTCATTCGCGAGATCCGGTTTCTCCGCCTCGGCAATGGCAGCAATCTCGAACTGTTCAAGTACGACTCCGCGGACGGTCAAGCCGATAATCCACGCAACAGTGATATCGGCGGACATCACTTCGCGATCTACGTTGACGACCTCGACGAGGCCATTGAGTACCTGCGCACTCAGGGGGTAGAGCTCATGGGAGAACCGGTGGCAAGCGGCAAGCTGGCAGAGGGGCAACGCTGGCAATACTTTCGCAGTCCTTGGGGAATGCAGTTTGAGCTCGTCAGCTTTCCCCAAGGCAAGGCCTACGAACAAAATTCTCCGCGCCTGCTGTGGCACCCGACGCGTCCGGCAGAATGAGAGTCATGGCAACGACTCAGCCCTCCACCCACGGCGGTGCCGGACTCCGCATCGCGGACGACCTGCGCACCGCAATCCTCGACGGCCAGTATGCGCCGGGCGCGCGAATTCGACAGGAAAATCTCGCCGACCGCTACGGTGCAAGCCGGCTGCCCGTTCGTGAGGCGCTGCGCATGCTTGAAGGCGAAGGCCTCGTCAGACTCGTAGCAAATACCGGAGCATGGGTAACTCACTTGAGCCTCGCCGACTGCGAGGAAATGTATCAAATTCGGGAGCGAATCGAGCCACTTCTCCTTCGCTATAACGTTCCGCTGCTCAGCGACGTTCAGATCGACCACTTGGATGCGCTCGCGACGCAGATGGAACACGGCGACGATGTTGAACATTTTCTCGCCCTTGACCGCGAATTCCACCTCGGGTCGTACGAGGCAGCCGAGACGACACTGCTCACAGACACCGTGCACCAACTGTGGAATCGCACCCAGCACTACCGCCGCGCGTTCATGCAGGCGTTCAGACCGAGCGACCGCAGCGTGCACCACGAACATCATCTTCTGGTTGCGGCGCTTCGACGTCGCGACGTCGACGAAGCAGAGCGCATTCTCGCTGCCCACATCCGGCGCACACGTTTTGAGCTCTCGCGGCATCCCGAAATCTTCGCGGACTGAACTCCGCGACTCCCTACCCACCACCAAATTTGAGGAGCACCCCCATGGCCATTGCCACGATTAACCCCGCGACGGGAGTCATCGAGAAGACCTTCGAGCCGCACAATTTAGACGAGGTCGAGCGCAGGATCACCGCAGCCCAGAGCGCGTTTCTCGAACTGAAATCCACCAGCTACGAGCAGCGCGGGCACTGGATGCGTGCGGCCGCCGACCTGCTCGACGCTGAGGTCAACGCAACGGCGCGGATGCTCACCATCGAGATGGGCAAGCCCATTGCCCAGTCGAAGGCCGAGGTGCTCAAGTGTGCCAAGAACATGCGGTTCTACGCCGACGAGTCCGAAGGCTTCCTTGCCGAAGAGAAGCTCGCCGACCCGAGCTCGGTCAACGCCTCGAGCGCGTGGACTCGGTATGACCCTCTCGGCGTTGTGCTCGCAGTAATGCCCTGGAACTACCCGCTGTGGCAAGTCATCCGTTTCGCTGCCCCCGCGCTCATGGCGGGAAACACCGGGCTGCTCAAGCACGCCTCAAACGTGCCACAGTCTGCGCTGTACCTCGACACGCTCTTCGAGCGAGCCGGGTTCCCCGCTGGCGCGTTCACGACACTGCTGATCGGATCGGCAGAGGTCAAAGCGGTGCTTGAAGACCGCCGTGTGAAGGCAGTGACCCTGACCGGGTCAGAACTCGCCGGGCGGTCCGTTGCGTCGATCGCAGGTGAACAAATCAAGAAGGCTGTACTGGAGCTAGGAGGCTCTGACCCATTCCTCGTCATGCCGTCGGCTGACGTGGATGCCGCGGCGACAATAGCCGTCAAGGCGCGCATCTCGAACAACGGCCAATCGTGCATCGCGGGTAAGCGCTTTATCGTGCACACGGATGTTTACGACGAGTTTTCTCGCCTACTTAGTCAAAAAATGGCGGCACTAGTGGTCGGAGACCCGCTCGATCCAGCAACTGAGGTCGGTCCGATCGCGACAGAGTCTGGCCTCAGCGACCTGGCAGAACTCGTCGATGACGCGGTCGCGAAGGGTGCCGAGGTACTCGTGGGAGGAAGCGCACCAGAGGGACCCGGCTTCTATTACTCGCCAACAGTCTTGGCCGGCCTCACCGACGATATGCGCATCGTCATGGAGGAAACCTTTGGACCCGTCGCTTCACTGTACCGGGCGGCCGATCGCGCCGACGCACTTGCAATCGCCAACCAAACCACGTTCGGTCTGTCTAGCGCCGTCTGGACCCAGGATTCCGAAGAGGAAGAGTGGTTCACTCGCAATCTCGACGCCGGCGCTGTGTTCATCAACGGCATGACGATCTCCTACCCGGAGTTGCCGTTCGGTGGCATCAAAGACTCCGGTTACGGTCGCGAACTTGCTGCGGCCGGAATCCGCGAATTCTGCAACCTGAAAACGGTCTGGAAGGCGTAACACCGCCCCCATTGAGCATGGCCCGCGTGCCGGTAGCGCGGGCCATGCATCACAGCGACAGGAGTGAACGCCCATGGCAGGAATGAGAATCGCGGTGCTGGGCACCGGCGCGAACGGTGCATCGCTTGGTGCTGATATGATCCGCGCCGGGCTCGACGTGACGTTCATCGACCAGTGGCCCGCCAACGTTGAAGCTATGCGAGCCAGCGGGCTGACGGTGCATCTTCCCAACGGAATAAGCGAAATGACCCCGGTCACGGTCTACCATGTCTCTCAAGTCGCCGAGCTTCGCAAGCCCTTCGACCTAGTCTTCACCTCAGTGAAAACCTATGACACACGCTGGGCCACCGAGTTGATCAAGCCCCTCCTTCACGAGTCATCTTTAGTCGTCGGACTTCAGAACGGAATGACGATCGATGACATCGCAAACATCGTCGGCAGTGATCGGTCGGCGGGCGCAGTCCTCGGAATCGCGGCCAACATGGTCACCCCTGGAGTGGTCGTACGTCAGGTTTCACGGGACCAGACCTGGCTGACCGTTGGATCCATGGATGGCGGTCGAACCCCCGCGCTCGAGGCCGCAGCCGCAGCACTTGGGCATGCTGGCAAGATTTCCATCTCCGACGACATCCGCGCTTCAAAGTGGATGAAGCTCATCGCCAACATCCCCGAAATGCTTCCGTCGGCGATCCTCAACGTCCCACTCCTCGAAGCAAGCCGCATTCCGGGCGTACGAGCGGTGATGGATGCGGCGTCCCGTGAGGCCTATCGCACGGCGAAAGCACTCGGCATCGCGATGGTCCCGATCTTTGGGAAGACCGCCGAAGAAGTGCCCGATTCTGACCAATACGGCATCGACCTGCTCGACGCCGTACTAGAGCGCTACTCGCTGCCGGATACCCGCGTGGCCGTACTTCAAGACTGGGACAAGGGTCGGCGCGCCGAACTCGACGCCTTCAGCGGTTATGTCGTCGCCCAGCAGCAGACGCTCGGGACTCGTGCGCCGGTCAACGAAGCGATCCTGCGAATTGCCGAACACATCGAACGCGGAGAACTCGCACCCGACCCATCGAACGCCGCGCTCCTCATCGAGGCTGGCACGAACGCGCCGTCCTGAATCGAACAGATCAGAGGAATCCCCCATCCAGCGGCCGTGGAAAACGCGAGCAGAGCGACAACCATAAACCCCGACAGAAGGAGCGAACATGACTCGAATCGGATTCCTCGGACTCGGCATCATGGGTAGCGCTATGGCTGGGCGACTCATCGCCACCGGTCACGAGGTGATCGTGTGGAATAGGTCGCCGGAGGCCGCCGACGTTCTCGTGGCGGCCGGCGCTGCACGGGCGGCTACGGCCGCCGAGGCCCTCGCCGCACCTATCTCCTTGTCAATGTTCGCAAATGACGCAGCCGCAGAAGCAGTCTTGACACCCGAGGCCCTGACCGGTGTGTCCGGCCGCATCCACGTCAACATGGCCTCAATCAGCCCCGCCACAGCAGACCGCCTCGGCGACGTGCACCGCGGCGCGGGCGTGGACTACGTTGCCGCCCCGGTGCTGGGGCGGCCGCCAGTCGCCGCGGCAGGAGCGCTCAACATCATCGTCGCTGGCCCGGAGTCGGCGCTTAAAACTGTGAACCCCATCCTCGACGCCCTCGGTTCGCGGGTGTGGCAGTTCGGGGCGGAACCCCGCCGCGCCAACGCAACTAAAATCGCGGTCAACTTCACGATTCTCCATGCCCTCCAAGCGCTCGCCGAAGGCGTGACTCTCGTCGAGGCACACGACATCGATGCGAGTGACTTCGTTGACCTGCTGTCGGGCACGCTCTTTGCCGGAGTCGTTTACAGCGGCTACGGGCCTGTCATTGCAGAACGGCGCTACAGTCCCGCGCTGTTCGCCCTGCCGCTCGGGCTCAAGGATCTCGGCCTTGCCGAGGACCTCGCCGCCGAAGGCGGCGTGGTCCTGCCTACGGCGGCGATTCTTCGCGATCGTTTCGAGCGCGCGCAGGCAGATCCGACCTTGGCCGACCTCGATTGGGCGGCCGTCGCAGAAGTTACGCGTCGTCCGGATCACGATCTTCACACAGGCGAACAGCCGGTCGAGAAGAGTGTTAGCACCGACCACACTAATGAAGCGCCCTGGCCAGTGGCCTGAGCGCTTCATTATTGTGCGTGGTTATGTACTTACTGGATGACCATTCCACCGTCAATCATCAGCAGCTGGCCCGTCATATAGTCGCTGTCGGGACTCACGAGGAATCCTGCCGTTCCGACGATGTCTTCTGGGTACGAGTAGCGCTTCATAAGGATCATGTTTTCCGCTATGTCATCCATGGACTGACCCGGCTTCTTGAACATGCCCATCTCGACCAGATCCTTGTCCAACTGCGCCCAGAGTTCGGTGGCCACGACGCCCGGGCCGTAGCCGTTGACCGTGATGTTGTGCTCAATGAGCGACTTGGCTCCGGCCTTAATGAGCCCCAACACGGCGTGCTTGCTCGCCGTGTAGACAGTAACGTCGACGAATGCTTCACGCGACAGGATAGAACCGACATTGACAATCTTGTAGGGGAAGTCCTTCTTGCCCTGGGCCTTCATCTGCTTGGCTGCTTCTTGCATACACACGAGCGTGCCCCATGCGTTGACATCCATGATGCGCTGCCAGTTCTCCTCGGTGATGTCGAGGAAGAACAAGGGCTTGTTGATGCCCGCGTTGTTGAGCAAAACGTTGATGCTGCCGAACTCTTTGACGGTGTGCGCAACTGCTGCAGCAGCATCCGCACGCTTCGTCACGTCGAGTTTCACCGAGGTCGCGACCCCGCCGGCGTCGTTGATCTCTTTCGCAACAGCAGCAGCACCCTCTTCGTTGACGTCACCGAGGCAGACTTTCGCCCCCTGAGCTGCGCAATATTTGCCAACAGCCGCGCCCATCCCCTGAGCTCCGCCAGTGATGAGTATGTTTTTGCCTGCAAGTCGAGTGGTATCCATGACCCTATTTACCTTCCAATGTGATTACGTTCTTCGCTTATTAATTCAGTTAGTACTTGTTGGCAACAAAGAGTTCTTGTGCCGGAAATTTCGTGAGAACCTGCACGCCAGTCCGAGTAACAACGACTTCCTCTTCAATACGAGCCGCTGAAATGCCGTCAGAGGCGGGGCAATAGGTTTCCAGCGCGAACACCATGCCGGCTTCAATTTCGACCGGATTTGTCAGCGAATTGAGCCGTGAAATGATCGGGCGTTCATGGAGGCCGAGCCCCAAACCGTGACCGAACTGGAGCCCGAAGCCTTCCATTTCATTCGCAATGCCAATGTCGGTGGCTTTTGGCCACAACTTGGCGATCTCGTCGGTGCCGACCCCTGCTCGCACCGTCTCGATCGCGGAATCCATCCACTCGCGCGCGCGCGAGTAGGCGTCATGCTGAGCTGGCGTGGAGCTGCCGACGGAGAAGGTGCGGTAGTAGCAGGTGCGGTATCCGTTGAACGAATGGATGATGTCGAAGAAGGCTTGGTCGCCTGGTCGAATAATGCGGTCAGTGAAGTTGTGTGGGTGCGGGTTGCAGCGCTCGCCAGAGACGGCGTTGATGGCCTCAACCTGCTCGGAGCCCATCTCATAGAGTTTTTTGGATGCGAGAGCGACAATCTCGTTCTCGCGAACGCCGGGACGCAGCGCTTGAGCTATGTCGTCGTACACCCCATCGACCATGGCTGCAGCTTGGCTGAGCAGCATGATCTCGTCGACGTTCTTTATGGCGCGTGCATCAAGCATCGACTGCTGGATATCGACAACCATGAGTCCCTGCGCCTGCATCTCGAAGAGGAAGGCGGGCTCGACGAGGTCGACACCTACGGGCATGCCGGCAACTCCTGCGTCGGCCAATAACCCCTTGATGGTGGTGACTGCTTCCTTCATGAGGCCCACGTCTGGGTTTACTGCGCCGCGAAGTCCGAGCATGCCGGCGTGGCTATGGCCTTCTGCCAGCCAGGGGGAGAAGAGTGCGTGGTGTTTCGCTGCTGATCCAAAGTCCCACAGATGCGGCTTGCCGTCACGGGTCAGCAGGGCGTACCTCGACATTTTGTCGCCGAGGGCGCCACCAATCCAGGTCTGGGTTGAGTAGCGGATGTTGTACTGGTCAAAGAAGAGGAAGGCGCCACATTCGCTCGCTTCCAGCGACTGCATGCTGCGTGCAAGGCGATAGTTGCGAAGTCGGTCGAAGTCGACGCGCTGTTCGAAGTCCACTGCCATGTGTCCGTGCGACGGAATCATCCGGTTGTCGAAGTCCAACGCTGGCGATATCGGCTGGGTATCGAAATTATTAATCATGACAGTGTCTCCTGGAAGATGTTAATAAGTACTGGGCGTCGGCTGGGCGAGCAGTGCGCTCACCCAGCCGACGGCAGTTAGTTGTAGCTATATTTAGTTACTGAGGTGGGTGGTTACCACTCAGGTGCGACGGCTGCGTCTGTTGCGTTGTCCATCGTGACCTTGACGGAAGGCATGAAGAGGTTCTCTTCTACCGCTCCGCCGGTGAGCACGTTGTGGGCTACAACGACAGCGTTCTCGCCATCCCATGAGGACGACTGGAACACGGTGCCGTACAGGTCACCGGAGATCACGAGCGGGTTGCCCAAGAAGGTGTTACCGATGGACGTGATGATCATGCTGGAAGGATCGATACCACGAGCCTTGAGTGCATCGATCGCACCGGCAACCATGGTGTCGTCCGCTGCGTAGATTCCCTGAACGTTTTCTGCGCCCACTGATGTCAGCATTTCTGATGCCGCAATCTGTGAGTCATCCTTGTTCCAGTTACCTGGCTGCTCTGCCAAGATCGTAATGTTTGTGCAGTTGTCGGCGATGTAGTCAGCAAAACCGTCGTGGCGGTTGATTGCCGTCGAGTTTCCGGTCTGGCCATCGATCACGAGGATGTTGGTGGGCGCGCCATCGGCGGCGTCACACATCATCTCGGCCGAAGCAACACCCTGTCCGTATGTGTCGGGGCCTGAGTAACCTTGAATCAGGCCCTTGTCCTCGGCGTTCACGTCGGAGTTCGTTGCAGTGACGGGAATTCCCGCTGCTTCTGCTGCGGCGAGACACGGTCGAACTGTGTCGCCAACGGCGGGCCACAAGATGATCAGGTCGGGCGCGGCTGCAACTGCAACTTCGCAGTCACTTGCCTGTGTGTCGGCGTCGTACTGCGAGTTGGTGATCGTCAGTTCGATCCCCAGCTCGTCAGCCTTGGCCTGCATCGCTGGCAGGTAGGTGGTGCCGTACGGCTGGTCCGTTCCCTGAGGAAGGAGTGCGTACACGTTGAAGCTGTCCGACGAGTCAGCTGATGTGTCAGCTTCCTCGGTCGCTGCACAGCCGGAGAGCGCTAGCCCTGCAACCGCAAGCGCCGCTGCTGCGGGGAAAAGGATGCGATAACGTCGCATTTTATGCCTCTTTCTGTTGACTACTGCTGTTTGTGGTTCCGTCAGGGTTGACGGGCCGATGCTCAGGTGTGAGCCTGAGTCTTCTCGCGACGCTGGAACCAAGATCGGATACTGGTCAGTGCTGCGCGAAGTTGTGTGGGGTCGGAAATGACCGCGATGAGGAGGATGGAACCGATAAAGATGTCCTGGATGTCCACCTGCACGCCAGAGAGGGTCAGGGCGACTTGGAGGATACCGAGCGAGAATGCACCGATCAAAGTTCCCAGAATCGACCCGCGGCCACCGTTGAGCACGACGCCGCCAATGATGGCAGCAGCGAAACTTGCGAGAAGCACCGAAGATCCTGCGGTCGGGTCGGCCGCGGTCCGCTCGAGGGTGTTGATGACCCCGGCGAGTGCAGCAACGAATCCAGAAATCATGAATCCGGTGAAGATTCGACGGCGAACAGGAATTCCAGCATCGAATGCTGCTTGGCGGTTGCCTCCCACTGCGTAGGACTCCCGACCTGCGCGCACTTTGCTGAGGAAGATCTGGAGAGCAATGAACGCGACGATGAAGATCAGCACTCGTGGGGTGATTGGCCCGAGAAGCGGTGTTCCAAATGCGATTCCGGCGTCGATGTCGGCGATTCGCACGGGCTTCGCATCCGAGAGCACGAAAGCGAGGCCTCGAAGCGCAAACAACATTCCGAGCGTTGCGATGAACGAGTTGATTCCCACGTAGAAGACGAAGAAAGCGTTGATCATTCCGATGACGATGCCTGCCGCCAGCGCGGCGACTACTCCGAGCCAGATATTGGGCATGCTGGCCATGATTACGCCGGATACCGCCAGCGTGCTGGCAACGCTGAGGTCAAGTTCACCCATCAGGATGACCGCAGTGAGGCCGAGCGCGACGAGACCGATCAGGGCGATACGACCGAGGGTGACCGAGTATGCCGTAAACGTCGTCGGTTCCAAGATGGCCACGAGAACGACCACGATCACCAGAAGGGCGACGCCTCGACCTTCGGTTCTCCGAGCGATGCCAACTTTGAGTTTGTTGACGACGCCAACGGTTTCTTTGCCGAGCCGCATGGGCTGTGTATCGGTCACTTCTTGGTCACCTTTCGTGCGAGAGCATCAACAGAAACGGCGACCACAATGAGCGCGCCAATTGCCATCTGCTGTAAGCCAAATCCAATACCGGACAGAACAAGGATGTTGGTGAGCACGCTGACGAAGATCACGCCTAGGAGAGTTCTCAGCACGCTACCTTTGCCGCCGAACACGCTGGTACCACCGATGATGATCGCGGCGAGTGCGCGGAAGTCGTAGCCGTCAGACATCGTTGAAACTGCCGTGTTGGAGAATGCCGCGAGCACAAAGCCAGCGAGCATGGCGGAGATCGCCGTAATCACAAACGCACCGATGACGACCAATGGCGTATTCACACCCGAGAGGCGAGTCGCTTCCTTGTTGGAGCCAAATGACCTCACAACAAATCCAAAGTTCGTGCGGGTCAAGACAAACCACAGGATCATCGTGATGATGAGCAGCACGATCGCGGAGAGCGGGATCGCACCGATCTTGGCCTGCCCGAACGCGCGGATTGGGCCGTCCTCGGGCCCAAAGAAAATGCTTCCGCCGGAGAGCCATCGAAGGATACCGAGCCCGATAAATGTCGTTGACAGGGTCACGATGACGGCGTTCGCCTTGAACACTCCGACGGCGATGCCGTTGACAACGCCGTAGAGGACCGCGACGAACAATGCGACAGCGAAAGCCAGGGGCAGCCCGTAGTCGTTGCTGACACCGATGAGGATGACGGCCGCCGTTGCCACTTGGGCCACAACCGACAGGTCAAGGTAGTTGGCGCTGATCACAACAAAGGTCATGCCCACGGCGACGATTCCAATCGGAGCCGCCCGATAGAAGACGTCAGTGATATTAATGAGGGACGCAAAACCGTTGACGAAGATGACGCCAAAAAGGATCAGCAGCGCGGTGAACACGAAGACACCGCGTTCAGAAATCCACACCAAGAGATTGAACTGGTTGCGCTTTATGCCAACCTCGCCAATTGTCTCGATCGATTGTGTCGTCATTAGGCACCCACCATCTTTTCGCCGGACGCCAGAGACATCACAGATTTTTCGTCCGCTTCCGCCGCGGAGAGTGTCCCCATGATTCGGCCGTCACGGATGACGTGAATCACGTCGGAGAGTTCAAGCAGTTCTGGAAGGTCGGAACTCACGACTAGCACTGCGGTGCCCGTGTCTGCGAGTTCACGAACAAGCCGATGAATCTCTGCCTTCGCGCCGACGTCAACACCACGGGTTGGCTCGTCGAGGACAATCAGTCGAGGCTTTCGGCCCAACCATTTCGCTATGGCGACCTTCTGCTGGTTTCCTCCACTGTATTCGCCGACGTTGCGTTCAATCTGCGGTGGCCTGAGCGCGACAGCGGCGGCAAGTTCGGTGACGAACGCAGTGGTTTTCTTCCTCAGCTGAACCCCGAAGACGGAAAGCTCACGCCGATTCGGAAGAGCAATGTTGTCGGCGACGGTCATGGTCAATGCAAGGCCATCGGTTCTGCGCTCTTCTGGCACATAGCCAATTCCTGAGCGCACAGCAACCTGGTAGCTGGTGAGGTAGCGGGGGATTCCATCTACGGTGATGAACGCGCTTCCGGCCGTTCGCACATCGGCGCCAATAATCGCACGTACGAGTTCCGTTCGTCCAGCACCGACGAGTCCGCCCAGCCCAACGATCTCACCGGATCTGACGTCAAGGTCAACTCCGTTTACGTTGTGTGCCCGAATGCCCCTCGCGGACAGAACGAGTTCGCCGGAAGTTGAGTCTCTCCGCGAATCAAGATCTTGCTTGAGCTCCTTGCCCACCATGTTCTCGATGACCGCTCCAGGAGTAGTGTCTTCAATCCGCGTAACGTCAACAACCTGTCCATCACGAAGAATGGTAACCGCATTACAAATTCGGAAGACTTCAGGGATGCGATGTGAAATGTAGATAACCGCCATACCCTTTGCTGCCAGACGCTGCAACATAGCAAGGAGGTAATCCGTCTCGGCTGGCGTGAGAGTGGCGGTCGGCTCATCCAAGATGAGCACCCGCGGCTTGCGCGCCACCGCACGGGCGATCTCCACAAACTGTCTGAGCGAGACGGACAGGCGGGAGATCGACTCATCGAGGTCGACGGAGACGCCGATCTCTTCGAGGGCCGCTGCGGCCGTGGCACGGAGCTCTGCGGCGCGAATGAATCCGAACGATGTGGGTGTTGACCCCAAGAGGATGTTCTCGGCGACCGTCATCTCTGGGATGAGGCTAAGTTCCTGATGCACGAGCGCGATTCCTGCGTCGAGCGCAGACTTGGCTCCGCCGGTCAATGGAACACCATTCACCGAGACGACGCCCTCGTCTGGAATCAGGATGCCAGCGAGCACGCGCATGAGTGTTGACTTGCCTGCGCCGTTTTCACCTACAACAGCATGAATCTCACCCGGGGCAACCGAGATGCTAACGTCATCGACCGCAAGAGCGCCACCGAACCGCTTAACGATTCCGTTCGCTTCGAGCGCCGGCCGGGAATTGTCAATCGTCACTGCGGTCAACCTCCATTGGTTGAGTGAACTTGGGTGTGAAGCCCAGTGTAAACACACACAGCACACTTTGTCGATGCAAGCGGGAATTCCGCGCTAGAGGTCTCGTTCACGCACAATATCGGGTGCTATTTGCCCGACTGTGTGCATATTGTTCTGCCATAGAGAACGCGCACCTTGTCAGGCGGCATCGAAGAAGGCGTGGGGCGAAGGCTACAGACCGTGGTGGTAGCCGTCGGATTCGGTCTTCGAACCGAACGGGTCCTGCTGTCCAACGGCATCCAACACGAACCAGACGGCGACGACGGGCGTCGAGCGGCTATTCCAGAATCGGTGAGGAGTGCTGGAGTCGAAGGCAATAGAGTCGCCGGGTTGCATTTCTGCCACCCCAAACCCCACTTGAGCGTTCAGCGATCCAGAAATGATGATGCCGTATTCGCGACCGTTGTGGCGGATGAAGTCGGTTGGTGGTTCGCTCCCTGGCGCAGCGTCGTAGATGACTTCGATGAACTCTGTTCCAACCTCGGGCTTAGCGGTTAACCGCTCCCACCGTGGGCCTGAATGCAAGTTGATTGTTGGCCGCGATGCCCCGCGGAGAACAATGCCGGCTTGGTCTAATGGCGTCTCAGATGAGGTTGCTGTCGACTCGTCGCCGAGCACGTCAAGATCACCATCGCCCGACAGCACCTCCCCGAAGAGACTGTCCATGGAGATGCCGAGCACACTGACAACGTTGTAGAGCGTTCGTACGCTGAAAGAGGCCAAACCGCGTTCTACTTGAGAAACGTGGCTTGCTGAAACTTCAATACGGCGCGAGAGCTCGCGGACGCTCATGCCAGCGGATTCGCGGGCCAACCGGATTCGTTCACCGGCAGTTGACCAGTCGCTATCGGTCTCGTTGTCGGCCACTTCTGATCATCTCCTACGTTGTTCACTCTCAGCCACCACAATGTTGAGGGTAGAAGAGAGCTCTACGATTTGTTCTCTACTGAAGAACAATAGACCACACATCCGCCAACTTTCCTGTGTGCCCACTCCAAAATTAGGGTGTTCCCGGCGCAGCACCTATCCCACCAGAATCCTTTGTGTGCACTGGCAGAGCACATGACAACCGGCTGAGCTGCAGTTGGGCGAGAGAGTCAGCGACGGCTGCAGCAAGAATCCCGACCGGTGCATGACGGCAACTTTTGGGGTTGGTTGGGAGCACAGGCTAGTCATGCCTAAAATAGGACGTTGGTCCAAGCCTCCTTAGCTCAGCTGGCTAGAGCACCGCTCTTGTAAAGCGGGGGTCGTCGGTTCGAATCCGACAGGAGGCCCAGCAAAGAATGTCGAGGGCCGTCGGGGTTGTCTAAACCCTAGCGGCCCTCGACATTGCTGTTTGACGGGTGGCTACGTCGGGTCGACCATCACCTTGAGGGCGGTGCGCTCATCCATTGCGGTGTAGCCCTCGGGGGTCTGCTCGAGCGGAACGGTCTTGTCGAAGACGAGGCCCGGGTTCACGGTTCCGTCGAGCACTGCGGGCAGCAGTTGTTCGATGTAGGCGCGAGCGGGAGCCACACCACCGGTGAGGGTGACGTTTTTGCCGAACAAGCTGCGGCGGCCGACCGGGGCCTCTTCGTACTGAGGAACACCGACGCGGCTGATCACACCACCGGCACGAACAACACCGAGTGCTTGCTCGTAGGCGGGCATGAAACCGACAGCTTCGAGAACCGCGTGGCTTCCTGAGCCTCCGGTAAGTTCGCGCACCTTCGCGATGCCTTCTTCGCCACGCTCAGCCACGACATCCGTCGCACCGAACGTGATGCCCAGATCGGTGCGCGCCTTGTGGCGCCCCATGAGGATGATGCGTTCGGCACCCATCTGCTTGGCCGACAGGACGGCGAGCAAACCAACAGCGCCATCGCCGATGACGGTGACGGTTTGGCCGGGGGCGACTTGTGCCTTGTGGGCTGCGTGCCATCCAGTGGCGTATACGTCTGAGAGCGAGAGCAACCCGGCATACTGCGACTCGTCGATCGTGCCGGGAACCTTCACGAGGGTGCCGTCCGCGTAGGGCACACGCACTGCCTCGGCCTGGCCGCCAGTGATGCCACCGTTGCCCCAGTAGCCACCGTGGATGCACGACGTCTGTAGCCCTTCGAGACAGAACTCGCAGGTACCGTCCGAGTACGCGAACGGCGCAATCACGAAATCGCCCACCTTGAGGGTGGTGACGTCGTTACCGATTTCTTCGACGGTTCCGATGAACTCGTGCCCGATCGGGCGAGCATCCGCATCCGCTGGCATTGAATGGAACGGGTGCAGGTCGCTGCCGCACACGCAAGCCCGCGTAATGCGCACAATCGCGTCAGTGCTCTCGATGAGCTTGGGGTCGGGTGCAGTGATCACGCGGACATCGCCGGCGCCGTATATGTATGTAGCTCGCATGACTCTATTCAACGCCTGAAAACGGTCAGCGGCGAATCAGTTTTTGTTCAGACAGCAGGAGTAAGTGTCGGCAGCGCGAGGCGCGCATCCCTGCGCACAACCGAAGCCGCGGCCCTAGCTGCGCCCGGCAGGGGCCCGAGCAGCGTCGAGCATGAGAGCCGCAGCTTCGCGCCCCACAGCGAACGGCTCCGCGAAGGTGCCCATTCCCCCGGTCACCAAGCAGCCCTCATAGAGCAGGGTCAGGCTGCGGGCTACGCGCTCGGCATTCGCAATGCCTGCGTCGCGGCATGATTGCTCGATGACTGCGCGCATCCACTTTTTTTGGCGCATTGCTTCAACGGCAATTGGATGTTCGGAGTCGCCCATCTCGCCACGCGCGTTAATCGCACTGCACCCTTTGCCGCTGTAGTCGTGCGCCCACTGTTCCGAGAGATCAAAGATGGCAAGAACCCGCTCGGTGCTTCCCTCTGGAAATTGCGCAAGCCCCTGCTCGAGGTAGTCACGCCAGAGTAGGTCGCGCCGGCGAAGGTAGGCCACAGCGAGCGCATCTTTCGATCCGAAACGGTCATAGAGAGTTTTCTTGGTGACGCCGGCCGCGGCGGCAATCGCATCGACACCGACCGCGTGGATGCCATCGCGGTAGAAGAGATCTGCTGCCGCGGCAAGAAGTCGCTCGGCGCCCGGAGTGTAACTCGGGGTTGCTTCAGGAAGATTCTCGACGGTCATCACATCAGTATACCGTGCTGTATAGTAAACCAAATGAGTAAACAGATCGGTATACCTGCGTGCCTCCTCCTCGTTGGGGCCTCTGCGACCTTTGTGCTGAGCTGGAGCTCCGGGTTCATCATCGCCAAAATCAGCACCGACGCAGCTCCAGCGCTAACTGCCCTGGTGTGGCGTTATCTGCTCGTCGGAGCAATCCGGCTACGTGCTGCCCGTGTATTTGGCAGTCGCAGCCGGAGTCGCAGCCGGAGTCGCAGCCGGAACGACTGCCCTAATTGATGCCATCCAACCGCTGGTTGTCGCAACCCTTGTGGGTCCATTGCTCGGGCTAAAGGTGCGCGCACTGCAGTGGGTAGGGTTGATTCTGGGCGCCATTGGTGTTGCCCTGATTGTTGCTTCAGATGTAACGGCCGCCATCTCCCCCACCCTCGCATACCTACTGCCCCTGGTGGGACTCGCCAGCCTCGTCGCTGCCACTTTTCTGGAACGCCGCAGCACATCACAACTCGGGGTCTTCGCGACGCTCGCCGTGCACGCCACCGTCACGCTCGTAGCGGTGACAGTGCTCGCCGCCGCCACCGGCGCGCTAGTGCCGCCCGCTACGATCACATTCTGGGCATCAACGCTCGTACTAGCCGTACTCCCCACACTCGTCGCTTACGCGCTCTACTGGTATTTGTTGCGTCGGCTAGGCATCACAGCGCTGAACGCGCTGCTCTATCTGGTGGCGCCAACGACCGCCGTGATCGGAAGCCTCCTCTTCTCGGACCCCTTCACCCCTGCCACACTCGTGGGGCTTGTGCTGGGTGCGGTCGCCGTCGCGCTTGTGATTACGCCGGCGCGTGCCCCACGCCGCGGCACGCTCGAAACAACGTCCGGGCGACTGGGTTCGGAATGAATCCTGCCCGCCTCGAACCACGCCGACCGGGACCATCTCTGCGTATGCAGCGCAGCAAGCGCTAACGCTACCTACGGGGCAGGCGTTGGCGTAGGCGTGGAACTCGAGCTCTCGTTGAAGTCGTCTCCAGCAGCCTGGATGACGAAGGCTTGGAAGCTAGCGAGGTCGTTGACTGCACCCTCGTACTTGATTCCGTTCACAAGAACGGTGGGGGTTCCGGTTACCTGAGGCACGTCAGTGTTAGGGAGTGGCCCCGACAGGGCGCGTGCCGTGGAGTTCTTAACCCACGACTTGAACGTCTCCTCCTGAATGCACTCGCTAATGGCGGGCACGTTCTCAACGCCGGCGGTGTCGAGCAGCGCGATGAGGTCATCGTTGCTCAAACCGTTCGTGTTCTCTGCAGGCTGGACGCCCTCAGAGAGGAGCAGCGTGTGGTAGCCGTAGAAATCGTTGGGCGAGGAATCGGCAACACACGCGACAGCGTTCACTGCGCGCGAGGAGTAACGCTGGCCCTGCGAGAAACGGTCAAGAATTGTGATGGGGTGCACTTCGAGGGTAGCCGCACCGTTATCGACCAGGCTCGCGATGTACTCAGCGTTGGTCGCTTCAAAATCGCCACAAATCGGGCACAGGTAGTCGACATAGATTTGGATGTCGAGCACGCCTGATTCCTCATCGGGAACGCTCGGGATAGGGTCGGCATCTGCTTCAAGTGCGCCAGTCGGTGTCGCGATGAAGCCCTGGTCCAAGCGGATGCCGTCGCTGGCAAAGTTCTTCGGGCCGGGCCCCACAGGCTGGTTCGAGTTCACGAGCACGAGCGCAATCACTGCGACGATCGCAATGAGTGCGAGACCTACGCCGCCCTGAAGGAACAGCTTGGTGCGGCGGTCTTTCTTCTTCTGCCCATCGCGCTGAACGCGAGCCTTTTCACGTGCCGCTTCTCGTCGCTCATTCTTGCTGAGTCGGCCATCGCCGGAGTTGCCGTTGCTCAATCGAACCTCATCTGCCGTATTTTTCGCTGTGTGGCCACCAGAAATCACGGCGCACCCGTCGAATTCTAGGAGCAATCTCTGGGAATTGCCCAACTAGAGCCTGAGATTGGGACTTCTGCAGGCGATACCACCCGGTCACGTGACCCCTAAAAGAGTGCGATAATGACCCAACGCGGTTTCGACCGCTGTCCATTCACTAAGGATCGTCCGGCACGTACCTGCCGGTGAAGGAGAAAATACAACAATGGCGTCTGTAACTTTTGACAACGCAACCCGCCTCTACCCTGGATCAACGATCCCGGCTGTAGACAAGCTGAATCTTCATGTTGAAGATGGCGAATTCCTCGTACTCGTCGGCCCCTCCGGTTGCGGCAAGTCCACCAGCCTTCGCATGCTCGCCGGCCTCGAAGAGGTCAACGATGGCAGCATCCTCATCGGAGACCGTGACGTCACTGATGTTCCTCCGAAAGACCGCGACATCGCAATGGTCTTCCAGAACTACGCTCTCTACCCGCACATGACTGTTGCCGAGAACATGGGCTTCGCGCTCAAGATCGCCGGCATCAACAAGGAAGAGCGCGCAGCTCGCGTACTTGAGGCAGCAAAGCTGCTTGACCTCGAGCCCTACCTCGCCCGCAAGCCCAAGGCTCTCTCGGGTGGTCAGCGTCAACGTGTTGCCATGGGTCGCGCGATCGTTCGCCAGCCTCAGGTATTCCTCATGGACGAGCCGCTCTCGAACTTGGACGCGAAGCTTCGCGTTCAGACTCGTACCCAGATCGCTAGCCTTCAACGTCGGCTCGGAGTCACCACCGTTTACGTGACTCACGACCAGACGGAAGCACTCACCATGGGCGACCGCATCGCAGTCCTCAAGGATGGCCTCCTCCAGCAGGTTGGTACCCCTCGTGACCTGTACGAAGCACCGCAGAACATCTTCGTTGCTGGCTTCATCGGCAGCCCCGCAATGAACCTGTTCACCGTTGACATTGTCGACGGTGGCCTCCAGCTCGGCGATGCTGTGGTGCACGTTGACCGCGAAACGCTCGGCGAAACCGATGCTAAGACTGTGACCATCGGTGTTCGCCCAGAAGACGTTCTCGTTTCGACTTCAGGCGCCGGACTTCCGGTTGAAGTTGACCTTGTTGAAGAGCTTGGCGCCGACGGCTACCTCTACGGTCACGCAGAGATCAAGGGCGAGCGGGTCGACATTGTTGCTCGTGTTGATGGCCGTTCACACCCGAACGCTGGCGACCAGGTATTCGTTACGCCTGAGCCTCACCACGTTCACGTGTTTGACATCGAGTCTGGCCTGCGCCTGACAAAGACACCTGTCGTAGCGAGCTAACTCCCGCTTTACGATCGAGCCCGTCGACGTCGAACATTGTTCGGATGCGTCGACGGGCTCGTTTCAGCTTAAGGAAACGTGAATGTCTGGTTCTGTCAACATCACCGCGGCCACTGTCGACCCCGCGCTGCTGGATCTTCCGTGGGAGCTGCCTCTGGAGATGTGGCCTGACGATGCGATCGCGACGCTTCCCAAGGGCATCTCCCGCCATCTGGTGAGATTCGCCAACCTCAGCGGGTACATCGTTGCGATCAAAGAGACGTCAAGCGAGCTAGCTAAGCGCGAATATGAGATGCTGCGCACCCTGCAAAAGCTTGACGTGCCCTGCGTGGATCCACTCGCTGTTATCACCAACCGCACAAGCGCTGACGGTGAAGAACTCAAGTCGGTGCTCGTCACCCGACACTTGCGGTTTTCGCTCCCCTACCGGGCTGTTTACTCGCAAAGCTTGCGACCAGAAACCGCTCGCCGCCTAGTCGATGCGCTCGCAGTGTTACTCGTGCGTGTGCACATCGTCGGCTTCTTCTGGGGCGACGTGTCCCTCTCCAACACCCTCTTTCGCCGCGATGCTGGCGCGTTCGCCGCCTATCTGGTGGATGCCGAAACCGGCCAACTCTATGATCGCCTCTCGAACGGGCAACGCGAGAACGATCTCGAAATCGCACGCGTAAACATTGCGGGTGAACTGCTCGACCTGCAGGCTGGCGGCCGACTCGAACAAGACATCGACCCCGTCGAGATCAGCAACGGCATTGTGGCCCAGTACCGCACACTCTGGCAAGAGCTCACTGGCTCCGAACGCTTCGATCACTCAGAGCGGTGGCGCATCAACCAGCGCGTGGAACGTCTAAACGCTCTCGGCTTCGACATCGAAGAACTCGCCATCAAGACCGAAGATTCGGGCACGCGGGTGCGCATCCAGCCCAAGGTCGTGGATGCCGGACATCACTCACGTCGCCTGCTGCGCCTCACCGGTCTCGACGCTCAAGAGAATCAGGCCCGGCGCCTGCTGAACGACATGGACTCGTACCGAGCGGCATTCGAGAAGCAAGATATGGATGAAGAGATGCTTGCCCACGAGTGGGCCGCTCGCGTCTTTGAGCCCGTGATCCGCGCAATCCCGAAAGCCCTGCGCGGAAAGCTCGAGCCTGCCGAGATTTTCCACCAACTGCTCGACCACCGTCGCCAACTTGCGCAAGATTCAGGCCACGACATTCCGCTAGCTGAAGCCGTCGGCAGCTACGTCGAGAACGTGCTGCAGTTCCGTCGAGACGAAGCGACCATGATTAACCCGCCAACGGGCGCGTTCACCTCGCCCATCACGATCCCCGGCGGCGAACTAGACGGTGACGAGGACGACGAGGGCGAGGGCGAGGGCGACAGCGACAGCGAGGACTGGCGCCTCACGGTTTAGCGCGCGGCGCTGCGCGCTACGAAAGCAACTGCTCGAGGCCGCGGCCTGTCACGTGCTCAAACACAAGATTCGTTTCAGTGTGGGAGACGGCCGGATGACTCGCCAAGTACATGAGCATGAAGTCGCGCAGCTCTGCCGCGCTGCGGGCCGCAACATGCAGCAAGTAGTCGTCTCCGCCACCGGTGTGGAAAAAAGCTAGCACGCCGGGCCAGTTGGGTGCGGCGCTGCGGAATGCATCCACATCTTCGCGCACATGTTTGACGAGCTTGATCGAGATGAGCGCCTGGACGCTCATTCCGAGCTTGGCCACATCGATGTCGGCGTGAAATCCTCGCAAGTAGCCGTCATCGTGCAGTCGGCGTAACCGCTGCGAGACAGTTGACTCCGCAACACCAGCTTGAGCTGCAAGCGCAGAACCCGACATGCGGGCGTTAGCGGCCAAACTGGCGAGGATCGCACGATCTATTGAGTCGATCGGCAAAGCTTTCTGCTCAGTCATGGTGTCCTCCTTGACCGCAGCTTATGCGGAAAACGTCATAATCCGTGAATGATCTACATCAGGAGTTGATTTGTGTCGAAGTTTCTGCTCATATCAGAGGATGCTGCCTCATGACATTCGTCTCGAAACCCTTGCTGTTCACGCGGGAATGGAGGGCGTTCACGAAAGTGGCCAACACGTTCCCTCCATTGACCTCTCGACCACCAACCCCCTACCCAACGTTCTGGACGGCGGCGACTCCTATGAAAACCTCGCTACCGGAAACCCCATCATCGATGGGCACTCCGCCGTATACCAGCGCCTCTGGCAGCCGGGCGTAGCCCGCTTCGAAGACAGTCTCGCCGCGCTTGAAGGCGCAGAAGCCGCCGTCGCGTACGCCAGCGGCATGGCTGCACTCTCTGCAGTGCTCATCTCCATCGCATCCGCAGGTCGCCCCCACGTTGTCGGCGTGCGCCCGCTGTACGGCGGGACCGACCACGTGCTCGACAACGGACTGCTTGGCACCACCGTCACGTGGGCTGACGCCGACTCTGTTGCGGATGCCATTCAGGCCGATACCGGACTCGTCGTGATCGAGTCCCCCGCCAACCCCACGCTTGAGCTCGTCGACATCAAGAAGATCATTGCGGCTGCGGGTGACGTGCCCGTGCTGGTCGACAACACCTTCGCGACCCCCGTGTTGCAGCGCCCGATTGAGCTCGGTGCTGCCATGGCTCTTCACAGCGCAACCAAGTACCTCGGCGGTCACGGCGACGTCATGGGTGGCGTCATCGCAACCAACGAAGAGCACGCCAAGAGCCTACGCAACGTGCGTGCCCTCACCGGCGGTGTGCTTCACCCCTTCGCCGCTTACCTGCTCCACCGTGGACTGCGCACTCTGCCACTGCGCGTGCGGGCACAGCAGGAGACTGCCGACGAACTTGCTCGTCGTCTTGAGGGGCATCCTGCTCTCGCTCGCGTGCTCTACCCCGGTCTGCCCGGCCAGGACCCTGCGGGTCTTATCGGCACTCAGTCTGCTGGCGCCGGTTCGCTCATCGCCCTAGATCTCGCTGGTGGCTATGACGCTGCGGCCAAGTTCACCGAGTCAGTGAAGCTCATCACCCACGCAGTATCGCTGGGCGGAATCGACACTCTCGTGCAGCACCCTGCATCGCTTACACATCGTCCGGTTGCTTCTGAAGCGAAGCCGGGCGCGGGCATCGTGCGCATCTCGATCGGCCTTGAACACGTTGAAGATCTCATGAACGACATCACCGCCGCGCTTGACGCAGTGACTGGCAAGTAGCCAAACTTACTCCGTCGTACGCAAAGCGAAGAGCCGCTGTTCCCTCGGGGACAGCGGCTCTTTCGTTGTATGAATTGAACTACTTCTTTTTGCGTGCGGCTGCGCGCAGCTTCGAGATTTCGTAGAGCGTGACGCTGGCCGCAATTCCGGCGTTGAGCGACTCGGTTGAGGCGCTAATCGGGATCGAGACGATTGCATCGCAGTTCTCGGTGACGAGTCGCGACAGGCCTTTGCCTTCGCTGCCGACAACGATCAACACGGGCTCTTTAGCCAGCGGGAGCGACGGCAGCGATACGTCTCCGTCACCGTCAAGGCCAAGCACGAACACGCCACGCTTCTTGTATTCCTTGATCATCTGCGTGAGGTTGTTGGCCATCGCAACAGGGGTGCGTGCAGCGGCACCAGCAGAGGTCTTCCAGGCGGATGCCGTCATACCCACTGAGCGACGCTGCGGAACAATGACACCCTGGCCGCCAAACGCGGCGACCGATCGCACGATGGCGCCGAGGTTGCGTGGGTCAGTAATGCCATCCAAAGCAACGAGCAGGGGAACCTGGCCTCGCGCCTCAACCTTGTCGAGCAGTTCCATGGGGTGCGCGTACTCGTACGGCGGCACCTTGAGGGCGAAGCCCTGGTGCACCGAGTCGAAACCGGCGAGACGGTCAAGTTCTGGACGCATGACTTCGAGCACCGCAAGGTTGCGCGCCGTAGCCAGCTTCAGGATCTCTTTGACACGGTCATCGTATTCAATGCGCGCAGCCATGTAGAGAGTCTGTGCGGGAATCTTGGCGCGCAGTGCTTCGAGTACCGAGTTGCGGCCGGTGACCATC
Source organism: Rhodoglobus galactosidasius (assembly GCF_054957775.1). NCBI lineage: Bacteria > Bacillati > Actinomycetota > Actinomycetes > Micrococcales > Microbacteriaceae > Rhodoglobus > Rhodoglobus galactosidasius. Next base: position 49,877 of record NZ_JBQIAV010000001.1, read on the forward strand.
TCAGACTCGTCGGCAGACTTCGCGACGCGTGACTGAGTTGGTCGGTTCGTACGCTGCTGAGGAGCATCTGTTGGCTTGCCGCCAGTGCGGCGACCGCCAGCTGCTTCGTAACGGTCGGCAGCAGCCTTGCGCTTGCCTGCGGGGTGGTACGGGCGATCGACAGCTTTGGGGGTGGGCTTGCGACCTTCGAGAGCTTGCCGTCCCTGGCCTCCCGAGCCGACCTGGGGGCCTTTGCGGCCCTTGCGTACCGCTCCTGCGCGGGGTTTGTTACCTGGGTTTTTCACGAGTGTTGCTCCTGTCGGAAGCGCCGATTATTCACGGCAAGCTCCAATGCGATCCGGTCGAGTCATCTTCTACAGTGATGCCCGCCGCTGATAGTTCATCACGGATTCGGTCGGCAACAGCAAAATCCTTTGCTGTGCGGGCCGTATTGCGATCCTCAATGAGCTTCTCAACCAGTGCTGACAGAGCAGCAACGGCTGGTTCTGAACGCTCAGAACCCCATCGTGAATCTAGTGGGTTGATACCCAAGACTTGTGCCATAGCGACTACTTGCGATCGCGCGGTGGCGACTGCCGCGAGATCTCCGTCGTCGAGCGCGGCATTACCTGCTCGAATTGTATCGTGTACAACTGCGAGCGCCTGCGGAACGGCCAGATCGTCATCCATCGCTTCACCGAATGCTTCGGGAACCTCGTTGGTGTTGGCAACGTCAAAACGAGTGTCTCGCAGGCGACGGGCCGCACGTTCGATGAACACCTCAAGGCGCTCGAATGCTGCCTCGGCCTCATCAAGCGAGCCATCGGTGTAGTCAATGGTCGAGCGGTAGTGGGCAGCACCCAGCAGGTAACGAACCACTATCGGGCGGGCGGCATCCAAAAGGTCGCGCGCAAACACCGAGTTGCCGAGAGACTTCGACATCTTCTGGCCATTCACATTGACCATGCCGTTGTGCACCCAGTGCTTAGCGAAGTCATCGCCTGCCGCGGTCGACTGGGCAAGCTCGTTTTCGTGATGCGGGAACCGCAAATCAAGGCCACCACCGTGGATGTCGAAGGCCCCACCCAAATATCGGCGAGACATGGCAGAGCACTCGATGTGCCAACCGGGACGCCCGTTGCCCCACGGCGACGGCCACGAGGCAGACTCTGGCTCAGTCGGCTTGCTGCCCTTCCACAGAGCAAAATCGCGAGGATCTCTCTTGGAGCGAGGGTCGGCGTCGCCCGCAACGACCATGTCGTCGAGCTTCTGACGCGTGAGCTCGCCATAGGTCGGCCACGACTGGGTGTCGAAGTAGACGTCACCCGAATCATCTGCTGCAGCGTAAGCGTGACCGCGTTCGATGAGCTTGGTGATCAACTCGCGCATCTCAGAGATGTTGGCGGTAGCGCGCGGCTCATAGGTGGGCGGCAGGATGCCGAGCTCGGTGTAGCCAGCGGTGAACTCGAGTTCACTGCGGTAGGCCAAGGCCCACCATTGTTCGGTAGAGCCCGCTGCTGCAGCATCCATTGTCTGGTTCAAGATCTTGTCGTCTATGTCGGTGACGTTGCGCACCATGGTGACGTCGAGCCCACGGTAGGTCAACCAGCGACGCCAAATGTCATAGACGAGAGCGGAACGGAGATGACCGATGTGGGGTGCTGCCTGAACGGTGGGGCCGCACACGTAGATACCTACTTTGCCCGCTTCACGCGGTTCGAGGTCGACGAGGCTGGCACTCCGAGTGTCATACAGGCGAATAGTCACTGACCAAGTTTAGCGAACGCCGCGCTGTGCTGCATGGACACGCCTGCAGAAGCTACGGACGTGCCACACCCCGTACTGGAAGCTAATCCAGCACACGCGACTAAGCGAAGCTAGGTCAAGCGATTCCACGTTCGTCGTGCGCGAGCCGTGCTCTGAGCCCGCTGTGGATAGACACGTAGGTGGGCATTTGCTGACCGGTAAGCGCCGCCAGGTTGTCGAGGAGGCGCTCAACGTCATCGGTGACTTGCCGCGGAGAGGTGTTCTGGCGAGGAGTGATGCTGACGTGGAGCATGGGCTTGCGTCGCACGCTCGCGGCCGATACTCGGCCAAATAGGATCTCGGGCCGCTGGTCTAGTGACTTCAGCAGCGCGTCGGAGGCGAAAGCGGTGTCGATAACAATCCGCCCATCGGGGCTGTCTTTACCTCCGGTGCGGATGAAGGCGTTGGTGCGCCCACCGCCTAATCGTGTGAGAGCGACGATCAGCAGCACGATGAGAAGCGTGATCGCTGCGAGGGAACCGAAGGCTACCCAGCTAGCTGTGGTGTTGCCGATTGTGGTTCTGGTTATCGCATCGTCGAGCCAAGTGTGCGCGTAAGCGGATGCTGTGGTCCACCACTGTGCCGCAGTGCTCCAGACGAAAACGACGACAATTCCGGCACCCATGGCGAGGAGCATGACACCCACGACGAGAATGAGCGCGCGATTGAGGAACCGGTTGGTGTTGTTCATGAGCGTGTTCCCTTATGCGGCTGCGGTGTTCGTACCCGAGTTTTGACTGCTCGGGTGAGTTGATAGTGTTCCAGTTCGCTGGCAACCAGGTCGCGGATTTGAGAGTCGACAACAGGAAGGCCCGCATCAGGGGCGACGGTGACGTCGACAACACGGCGAGACACCCCGACTGTGATGCGGTCACGGATAATGCCGGTGTGATCGCTGATGTGCTGGGCCAACGCTGCAGCAATGACGGCATTGTCGACGAGTACCGCGCGTCCCTCGGCAATCATTTGATGTTTGGGTAGACGCCCCGGTGTAAGCGCAATCACGCACAAAATAATGCCGATTACGGCCAAAACAGCCGCGGCAGTGATGATCGCCCACACCGGTTGCTGTTCGGGTAGGCGGGTCAGCCACTCGCCGACGGCTACCGGCGAAACGAGCAACGCGGGTTGCAACAGCAGCGAAAGAACGATTTCGGTGCTGAGGTACGCCAGCGCCACTATCGAGAGAACTGCTGCGATTACCATCGCAACAGTTCGGGGGGAGTGCGTCTCTCGGCGGATGATGCGCCGAGATGCTGCATTGCCGCTCATTGAACTCTCCGTACCTCACTGAGAATGGCGCCGGTGATCGTGATGTTCACGCGGGCCACTTCCCTGCCCGTGACCCGTCCGATCCTTTCCCGGAGGCTGGTTTGGGTGGAGCTGAGGCGGTCCACAATCGACCCCGCGGCGTGAACAGCTATGTCGTCATCCAGCGGAGGGATCGACAGCGGGGAGGCGACCGTCACGGTCATCCCTCCACCAGCGGAAGAGACCTTCGCGGTCACACTGCCGCGATCAACGTCCAACGCAGTAGCGCAAATCTGCTCTACCACCTTGAGGATGACTCGGTCGTGGATGACGGTCCTGCCAGGCTGCAGGGTCACCTCAGCGGCGTGTCGAGGTGACCCGTCAGCGCTACGAACCGCGGCTTGCGTCTCCATCAGGAGCTACCCCGACCGCGGAACGCGTCTGCGATTCGGCGAAGGTCTAGCTGCCCGGATGCGAGGCGACCCACAAGCCCACCGATCGCCATCAGTACCGCGACGAGGAGGAACCCCCAGAAGCCGAATTGCAGAATAGCGAACGCGAGGATCGCCCCACTCAGAACGCCGGTCGTGGTGCCACTCATGAGACGCGTGACTCTTCGGGCTCGTCATTGTTGTCCTCGCCAGGGAGGTGCACATCATTGACGGCGACGTTCACTTCGACAACTTCCAGGCCGACGAGGTTGGTGATTGCACCGGCGACACTTGCCCGCACGTTGTCTGATACCTCTTGGATCGGTGTCGGATAGTCAACTACGAGAGTGATGTCGATGGCGGCTTGTGTTTCGCCGACCTCGACCTTTACCCCCTGAGTGAGGTCTGTCGCGTTGAATGCGTCCCGCACGGCGCCGAAGGCGCGAGCTCCTCCGCCACCGAGGGCAAATACGCCGGGAACGGCCCGGGCTGCGATGCCGGCGACCTTCGAAACCACGCCGTCGCTGATCGTCGTCTTACCAGCCGTTGACGTACCCGAATCCAGGTTCGAGGGCGAAGAAGCGCGATCGACGCGCGATCCGGATGTTCCCGAGGACTTGGGTGTGCCACTCTGCGCGGGTGTTACGGAGCTGGTGGACTGGTTTTCATTTTCGGTGACCATGATTCCTCAATCTGTTAAAAGGTTGACCGTCACCGTGTGGCGGCGGATCTCGCGATATCGTCTTTCTACAAATAAGACGCGTTTCGCCCCAAATTCGTCACGAATTTATTTCTGATTGGTTCCGGCATGACTCCCACAGGCGAAAACGGCGCAACCGGCCTTCGGGAGGATGTGGCCGATGGAATCCTTGCGGAGCGTGCCATCGACGGCGATGTTGCAGCTTTTGATCTACTGTGCCGACGCCACGTCCCGATGATGCGTGCCTACGTTGCGCGCATGCTCAGATCCATCAGCGACGCCGACGATGTCGTACAGGACTCACTCCTTCTCGCGTGGCGGCAGCTTCCCACTCTGCGTGACCCTACAAGCGTGAGAGCCTGGCTAATGAAAATTGCCAGCAGACAGGCGCTCACGCACGTACGTCGACGTGCGGCTGATCACGCACTGCCGGAGTGGGAGATCGCTCTCCCCCGTGAGACGGAGCCTGAAAATTTTGCGATTCGGCACGCTCAGCTGCGAGCACTCGCGACAGCTCTGGACACCCTGAGCGACGACCAAAGGCAGTGCTGGCTACTTCGCGAGATTGCAGAACTCAGCTACGAGCAAATCGCCGACGAGCTGGAAATCAGTCCTTCGACCGTCCGGGGTAAACTCGCACGGGCTAGGGCAAGTGTCTACGCACAAATGGAGGGATGGCGGTGACCGAGATCACACCCACCGTGCTGGGATGTGGGAACACCATCGATGAGCTCAGCGACTATCTCGCCGCCGACCGCACTCCCCCGGATCCGAAGATCGAAACATGCCCGGAGTGCCTCAATGCGCTAGCCGGGCTGAACCGCGTCGCTGAGTTATCTCGAGACCTACTCATTCACGAGTCCACCCGTCGGGCATCCCCATCCGAGTCTTGGTTCAGCACCGTCATCGCGAATATCGCCCGCGAGGCGCGTGCGGGACGCTCCCTGCCGCTGCACCATGACAACCCACAGGTTCGCCTGAGCATCACCGAAGGCGCCGTTCGCGCCCTCGTCCGTGCTGTTGGCGACGACATTGACGGTGTGGTGGTTGGCAATACCCGAATCGACGGCGACGCAGAGTCCCTCAACGCACCCGTCGCGATTACGGTGACGGCCAATACCGCGTGGGGCCAACCTGCGCAGCAACTCGCGGAGACCCTCCGCAGCGGTATTCACGATGCGCTGCGGAAGCACACCCACCTTCGTGTCACCGCCGTGAACATCGTGATCAACGACCTGTACGGATACACACGTCAAGAGGAGGCCACCCGATGAGCACCCCCGCCGAACCACGACAGCTCACTGCACGGATCCGGAGCGTGCCCGGAGTCGTTCAAATGTTCCCGCCGTCACCCGCACCCAGTCTGCTCTCCGCCGCCGGAGCGGGCACCCCTAACACCGACCAATCGGTCTGCGTCGAGGTGAAGGAAACACCCAGCGGCACCAGAATCACCGCAAAAATCGCTGCAGCGCCCGATCAGCCAGCACCCGAAACGGCCCGGCAGGTTGCCGATGCGCTCCTGGATGGGGCCGCACCAGGCACCACCGTGGACGTCCAGATAGCCCACATCGCCTAAAACCCCTCGGCCGGTCCGGCGAGTAGATGCCTCCGCCGTCGCCTCGACATCCGAGACATCTTTTCTGGCGGACAGCGCTAGACAGAACGCGGTGGACGGCTGTGGCTTATTAGAGCTGTTGCGATCGCCGCCACACCCTCGCCGCGCCCTGTGAAACCGAGGGCATCGGTAGTTGTGCCGGCAACGCTCACGGGCGCGCCCAGAATGCCGCTCAAGAGTGACTCGGCTTCGACCCTGCGGCGAGACACGATGGGGTGATTACCGATGATCTGAACCGCCACATTGCCCACCTCGAAGCCCGCATCCTGAAGCAAGCGAAGTGCCTCACGCAAGAACACGTCACCGTGTGCGGCTTCAAACTTGGGGTCGCTCGTGCCGAAGACGCTGCCCAAGTCACCGAGATTGGCCGCCGAGAGCAGAGCGTCACAAATGGCGTGCGAGACGACGTCTCCATCGCTGTGCCCCCGGAGGCCGACCTCATCAGGCCAGTACAAGCCAGCGAGCCACAGTGGCTTGGTCTCGTCGTACGCATGCACGTCAGTGCCCATACCAACACGGATGTCTGACGCGGTCGGGGCCATAAACAACTGCTCGGCTCGGCGCAGCTCCCACGCGGTCGTGATCTTGAAAGACAAATGATCTCCAGGAATCACTACGACCGGATGCCCAGCAGCGGCAACCACGGCGGCGTCATCAGTGAACTCTTCGTTAGCTGCCTCATGCGCCGCAACCAGCTGCTCGCGCGGAAACCCCTGTGGCGTCTGAACCGCACTTAGCACTGAACGATCAACTGTCTCCACGATCTGCCCGTTGCCATCCGTGCGTTTGATGGTGTCGGTGACGGAAAGGCCAGGAACAACTCCTGCGCCAGAGCTGCGCACATGTGCCACAACAGAATCAAAAATGGCGCTGGGCGTGAGCGGGCGTGCAGCATCGTGCACAAGAACGACTTCTACCGATGGCTGGAGAAGTGCCAGCGCAGCGGAAACTGACTCCTGGCGAGTTGAACCACCAACGATGACCGTGGATTCGCGACCATCTGCGCCCGGAACCTCACGAATCAACTGCTCGGCAATCTCAACAAACGATGACGGCACCGTCACAATGACCTGAGCTGGCTCCGTCATCGCAAAGACGGCGTCGAGTGCGCGGCTGAGACTTGGTCGCCCCGCGAGCGGAACGAATGCTTTGGGCTCGTTTCGACCGAGACGGGTGCCGCTTCCTGCCCCTACAACAACGACAGCAACGCGAGGTTCAATAGTTGTGCTCATGTGCGAGACAGCAAGCGCCCTAGAAATTAGGAAGCAAGAACCTCATCGAGCACGAGAGATGCCTTCTCTTCGTCAGTCTTTTCAGCCAAAGCAAGCTCAGAGATCAGAATCTGGCGAGCCTTAGCGAGCATGCGCTTTTCGCCAGCGGAGAGGCCACGGTCTTGGTCACGGCGCCAGAGGTCGCGAACAACCTCAGAAACCTTGATGACGTCGCCTGAAGCGAGCTTCTCAAGGTTGGCCTTGTACCGGCGCGACCAGTTGGTGGGCTCTTCAGTAAACGGCGCGCGAAGTACCTCGAACACTGCGTCAAGACCCTCGCGCCCAATAACGTCGCGAACACCCACGAGATCAACATTCTCAGCGGGTACTTCGATGGTGAGATCACCCTGCGTTACGTTGAGCTTGAGATAAACCTTCTCTTCACCCTTAATGGTGCGTTTCTTCACCTCGGTGATAGTTGCAGCACCGTGATGGGGATAAACGACAGTCTCGCCGACCTCAAACAACATGAATAGTGGTCCTCTCGAAGAAAACCCAGTTTATCACAGGTGAAGCATGGTAAGGGTTGCCTAACTAAACCACTCGGCGTGGCTATCGATAGTATTACTGTGTGACAGTACGCACTCGCGCAGCACGCGCCGCAGCATCCGCCCTCATCGTCGGCGCTCTCCTTGTGGGCACCGCCGGTTGCGCGTTCATTACGCCGACCGCAACGCTCAACCAGTACGACCCCAGCGACGGCATCGGTGCTTCCGTTGGCGACGTCAAGGTTCGCAACGTTCTGGCCATCAGCAACGACGACAACTCCGCCGTGAGCCTCATGGTCACCATCATCAACACCAGCTCCTCGAGCGGAAGCCTTCGCCTGCAGTACGAATCAGCAGACGGCGAGCGAGTCGACATCTCCAAGCCGCTCTCGTCGAACGAAGTCAAGAGCTACGGCACCGAGGTCGACGGCGAGACGATCATCATCACCGATGCAGGCGTCATTGCTGGCCAGCTCTTCCCGGTCTACTTTCAATACGGCAACGACAGCGGCACAGAACTTCTCGTTCCTGTGATCGCCGGCGATAACGCGGTCTACTCCGACTTGGCTCCCGCTAGCACACTCGGAGAATAGCCAGACCGCGAACGGGCCTTAGCGCCCGCTCAATCCTCGAAGCGGTAGCCGAGCCCACGCACGGTGACCAACATCGTGGGCTGCGACGGCAGCTTTTCGATTTTCGAACGGATGCGCTTGATATGAACGTCGAGCGTCTTGGTGTCGCCGAAGTAGTCTGCGCCCCACACTCGATCGATTAGCTGGCCACGCGTGAGTACTCGGCCACCATTGCGCAGCAATAGTTCGAGCAGTTCGAATTCCTTGAGCGGCATGCTCACATCGGCCCCATCGACCGTGACGGTGTGGCGTTCCACGTCCATGCGCACTCCACCGGCTTCCAGAACCGACTCATGTTCATCAACGTCTTCGATGCGGCGGCGAAGAACCGCGCGGATGCGAGCCAAGAGCTCGCGGGTGGAATACGGCTTCGTGACATAGTCGTCCGCTCCCAGCTCAAGGCCGACCACGATGTCCACTTCGCTGTCTTTTGCCGTGAGCATGATGATGGGAACGCTAGAGCGTGTGCGAATCTCGCGGCACACCTCGGTGCCCGAGAGTCCAGGAAGCATCAGGTCGAGAAGAAGAACATCTGCGCCGTTGCGATCAAACTCGGCGAGTGCGGCTAGCCCGTCTTCAGCAATTGTTGTTTCATAGCCTTCACGTTCCAACAAGAATGCGAGGGGCTCGCTGAGCGATGACTCATCTTCGACAATCAGAATTCGGGTCATGATTTCTCTCCTGTTGGGTGGGCTACGTCGTGATCGATTTCGGGCAATCGGATGGTGAAGGTTGAGCCTTGGCCAAGTTGTGACCACACACGGATGTCTCCACCGTGGTTTTGCACAACATGTTTAGCGATGCTGAGGCCCAGCCCGCTGCCGCCCGTGTGCCTACTGCGCGCTGGATCACTGCGATAGAAGCGCTCGAATACGCGGTCGAGTTCGCCTTCCGGGATTCCGAGTCCCTGGTCGGTGACTGAGATTTCGATGGCACCCGCTTTTCGGCGAACGCCGATGCCGACCCGCGTGTTTTCTGGCGAGTACTGCACGGCGTTAGAAATGAGGTTGTCAAGGGCAAGCACGAGGAGGGTCTCGTCGCCAAACACTTCAACACCGCTCTCTCCCCCACTGATGAGGGAGACCCGGCTGAGGTCGGCGACAACGCGGTTCTGATCGATCGCGACCGAAACCACCTGATCAATGTCTACCGGTTCGGCCTCTGCGAGCCCGTCTGCGGACTGCAAGCGCGAGAGCTCGATGATCTCCTGCGTGATGCGCGCGAGCCGCTGAGACTCCTTTGTGAGTCGCTTGGCGAAGCGAGTGACCTGCTCTGGCTCGTCTGATGCGCTGACAAGTGCCTCAGCGAGCAATCCGACGGCCCCGATGGGGGTCTTGAGTTCGTGGCTGATGTTCGCCACGAAGTCGCGCCGCACACTGTCGAGGCGATATGACTCGGTGCGATCTTCGGCCAACAGGAGAACGTATCGCGTGCCGAGGCGCGCAACGCGAACAAAAAGATAAATGTTGGCGTCACCGAATGGGCCACGCGATAAATGTACTTCTTGGGCGATCGGCTCCCCCGTGCGCCGAACTTGGTCAACAAACTCCACGAGTTCTGGATGCACGAGCGCATGGTTCCACACCAGGCCGTAGGTGAGCGCACCGTGGGAAGCCTTCATGATGTTGTTCGAAGGATCGAGCACGATTCCCGCGGATTCCAATGCATCAATGACCTGATCGACGCCATCTGGCACGGCAGATGAGACGACGTGGGCTGCTCGCTGACCACGCCGAGCCGCCGCGTAAATGATGAGGGACATGCCGGCACCGAGAATTACCCCAAAGGCGAGGGCGGCTGGCACGAGCCACGCAGAGTCCATAGCGACTAGGTTAGTTACATCTGGAGCGTCTGCTTGCCGCGAGTTCGCGACGAGTGCTCACTTCAGATAAAGTTCAGGCCGCCAACACCTGCTGTTAACCTAATGCGGGCAGGGTGGCCTAAGCCGTGCGGGCTTCGTCATGCCCGTATCGAAGGGACGTAGATAGCGTGCGCGAAGTATTCCAACAAGAATTACGCGAGGTGCAAGACCGCCTCGTCGAAATTGCCAGCCTTGTGGCGGTCTCAATTGAGAACGCCACTCAAGCATTCAATGAATCAGATGTGTCGCTCGCCGAAACGGTGATCGCAGATGACGATGAAATTGATGTTGCGGCTGCAGAACTCGACGAACTAGCGATCAACATCCTCGCTCGTCAACAACCAGTCGCTCGAGACTTGAGAATTGTGGTGAGCGCTCTGCGCATCAGCGCATCACTTGAGCGCATGGGTGACATGGCTGAGCACATTGCTCAGCTTGCTCGTTACCGGTTCCCCGACAAGGTGGTGCCCAAGTCACTGCGGGGTACATTCGCCGAACTCGGTGCACTCGACGTAGCTGTTGCCAAGAAGCTCGTTGAGCTGCTCAAACATGAAGACGTGCGCATTGCCGAAGAGATTCGCAATGACGACGACAAGATCGACGCTCTGCACTTGAGCGTGTTCGACAAGGTGCTCGGCGAGACCTGGAAGGGTGCAGCGGTCGATACCGTAGATGCCACTCTGGCGTCGCGCTACCACGAGCGTTTCGCAGACCACGCGGTCTCGATCGCCAAAAAGGTGCAGTACTTGGCTACCGGCGACTGGGTTCCGACAGACGACTAGCTTCCAACGAACAGAAGCCTCGGCGAGAGCGAATCTCACCGAGGCTTCTGTGTGCGTGCGTGTGTTCTAGGGCTGCTACTTCTTGCCTTGCGAGGCGACGGCAGCAGCTCCTGCTTCGGCAGCCTCGGGGTCAAGGTAATAGGCCGGCTTGATGGGCATGAAGTTGTCATCGAGCTCGTAGATGAGCGGAATACCGGTCGGGATGTTGAGGCTCGCGATGGCATCATCTGAGATGCCATCGAGGTGCTTCACGAGCGCGCGCAGCGAGTTGCCGTGGGCGGTGACGAGCACGGTCTTGCCTGCGGCGAGATCCTTGGTGATGTCAGATTCCCAGTAAGGCAGCATGCGGTCGATGACGAGCTTGAGGCTTTCAGTGCGAGGAATCTCGCCGTCAATGCCCACGTAACGACGATCATGCACCTGGCTGTACTCGGCGTCATCGCCCAGTACAGGCGGCGGCATATCGAAGCTGCGACGCCAAGTCATGAACTTCTCTTCGCCGAACTCTTCAAGAGTTTGAGCCTTGTCTTTGCCCTGCAGGGCACCGTAGTGGCGCTCGTTGAGACGCCACGAACGCTTCACGGGCAGCCAGTCGAGGTCGGCAACCTGCAACGCGATGTTTGCGGTGTGAATCGCACGCTTGAGCAGCGAGGTGTACTGAACGTCAGGCTGCTTGTTGAAAGCGGCGATCAGTTCGCCGGCGCGCGTTGCTTCGGTGCGGCCTTGATCGGTGAGCCCAACATCCACCCATCCGGTGAAGAGGTTCTTTTGGTTCCATTCGGAGTTGCCGTGGCGCAACAAAATCAGGGTGTGAGTCATAACTCAAGCGTACCGAGAATCGAGGGATGCTGGCGCTAGCGCTTGACGGCTCCGAGACGCGGCAAGCGGGGCACGTTGGCTTCGGCTCCCGCGTCTGTTGGCACGATCACTTCTTGCGCCGCCGAAATTTCACCCACGTCGGAGGCAACAGCCAATGTTTCTGTGGCATCCACCCCACGTTTGATCATTGCGAGTGCGATGGGGCCGAGTTCGAAGTGGCGGGCGGACGCAGTAACAGAACCAACAACTTTCTCTCCGAGGCTGACTTCTGCGCCGGCTTCGGGCAGTGCACCCTCTGAGCCGTCGAGGTGCAGCATGACGAGTCGACGCGGTGGGTGCCCAAGGTTGTGCACTTTGGCGACGGTCTCTTGGCCGCGGTAGCAGCCCTTGTTGAGATGAACTGCTGAGCGCAGCCAGTCGAGTTCGTGCGGGATGGTGCGCTCGTCGACTTCAGTGCTGAACCGCGGTCGCCAAGCTGCGATGCGCAGGGCTTCGAATGCGAGCGAACCGGAGGCCGCAAGGTCGCTGAGGTCTGCATCGGTTGCGACGAGCGACTCTCGGTAGTTCCAGGTGGCAGCGGGGTGGTGCTCAGTCCGCGAGTACTGGTGGCCGCCACGGGCAACGCTCGCCCACGAGTCGTTCCACACCAAGGGGACACCGTTCGACTCAGCTACCGGAAGAGTGACATCGCCGAAGCTACCGATGGTCAGAAAGTCATCGCTGCGATCGGCGATCTCGACGCGAAGCATAAAGCGCATGCGATCGAGCCACTTGGCGAGCGCCTCACGTTGGGAACCATCAACAAGCAACCACGCGGTTTCGGAGTCATCGATAACACGCATCGCGTGTTCGATTCGCCCGTTGGGGTTCAGCAATAGCGTTTCTGAGCTCTCGCCTGCGGTAAGGCCAGTGAGTGCTTGCGTCGTGAGCGAGTCAAGCCAGGTGAGCCGGTCGGGGCCGGTGATCGTAATCACGGCGCGATCGGCCAGCTCAACGACTGATTCGCCGTCGGCGAGCGCACGCTGTTCGCCGAAAGGGTTGCCGTAGTGCTCGGGCGGATCGCCCACAGCACCCGGCCGGGAAGTGAAAGTACTATTCGACACGAGCGAGCCGTCCTGATGCGTGATTGCGGAGGTTTTGGCCGAGAGCGGCGATATCCCACGCCCACAGCAGGTGAGCATCCACGAGTCCATAGAGCCGGGTTGCTGCAGTGTATTCCTTAGCACTCTCAGTGCGCATAACTGCGTCTGTTGCTAAATCGATGCGGGGCCCTGCGACCTCGCCGATATAAATTTCGTTGATGCCGCTAGGATGCACAATCGACACTTCGATCTCGAATCCACCGTTGGGTGTGCGCAACGTTTCGACCTCGTCGGCAGTCGTGAACGGCTTCGTTCCGACAGCGGGCAGGAGTCCGGGACCAGGATCGCCGTCAGCGGCTGGGCGACGCAGTCGCCAATATCCAGTTTCGGCTACGTAAGGGGTTTGCTGCTCGTCGAGCAACCACGTGTATGAGCTGTAGTTGAGGTGCGGGAGACCGTCGTGCGTAAAGCTAATGCGCTGACCGAACTCGATGCTGCGCGTCTCTTCACCGATTGTGTAATCGACAACACCGGTGCCCTCCCACAGGCCAATAAGCCAGGAGAGTGGGGCAAGCTCGGCAGGGCCGGAGGTGTCTAACTCGATCACAATTCGGCGCGGTTAGCGCTGGCCGCGAAACAGGTTGTAGACCACAACGACCGACACGTAGCCGATCGACAGCGTCGCGAGACCGAGAAGGCCGACGAAGAAGAGCTCAAGTGCGAGAAGCATGTACTAATCCTATCTGTGTGCGGCGCCAGTGCACTAAATGAGGGCAAAAATTGCTGTTGCTGCGGCAACTATTGCGAGCGCACCAACCATGCTGGCCGTAGCCCGTGCCACAAAGCGTTCTTTGCGCTGAATGGCGATCTGGATCACAAACGTCAGCACGACCGCACTGGCAAGGGTGATCGCCAACCAAGTGACGCGCATGTCAGGGGTCGCGGTGGCACCGATGATAATCGCACCGGTAAGGCTCAACAGCCACACCGGAACTACGCTCCACTTTTGCCACGTCATACCCCCATCGTATCTAGATCGCACTGGACGGCACGCGTTCATCGGCACTCTGAACGGTGGGTAGAATACCTTTTACGCAGTGGGGAGGCCACATATGGCAAACATCTTGATGCTTAGCTCTGCGCCTGACGCTGAACCACTACCCGCCCTGGGTTTGCTCAGCCATACGGTCGAAGTGGTCGTCGCTGCGCCCGCAACACTCGTCGCAGCCCCGACAACCGATCTGATCATTGTCGATGCGACCACCAATCTTGCCGCCGCCAAGGGGCTCTGCAACGTCCTCAACTCCGGCGGAATCGGGTGCCCGCTGTTCGTCGTCGTCACTGATGGTGGCATCGCCGCCGTCAACAGCCAGTGGCACATCGACGACCTCTTTGTTGTCGGTGCTGGACCAGCCGAGGTGGATGCCCGCATCCGCCTGGCGATGGCGCGCCGCGAAGGTGAGAGTTCGGCATCCAAGATCCGTGCATCCGGAATCGTCATCGACGAAGCCAGCTATTCGGCCAAAGCCAAAGACCGCTCACTCGACCTCACGTTCAAAGAGTTTGAGCTGCTGCGCTTTCTTGCCTCACACCCCTCGCACGTCTTCACCCGTGAACAATTGCTGAGCGAGGTGTGGGGCTATGACTACTTCGGCGGCACCCGCACCGTTGACGTTCACGTACGTCGCTTGCGCGCAAAGCTTGGCGACCTTGAGTCTCTTATCGGCACTGTGCGCAACGTCGGCTACTGCTTCAACATTGCCGAAGAACCCGAAAAACCTGCCACCGTGGCAGTTCCTGACAGCCTCGCAACGGAGTCAGCCGACGCTGAACAAGAGCGCATCGCAGTCTAAGCAACGTTCGGCCCTGTGCGCGGAGTTAATCAGTTGTTCATCACTCAATGGCAGGATGATCTAATGGACAACGAGAGTGCGATAGCCGACCCGAGCTCCGCCACGGATTCGCTCGACGAGTACGACGACGATGAATCATCGAGCGTCGATGACGGCACACTGATCCCCGACCGCTACCTTGATCGTGAGTTGAGTTGGCTCGCCTTCAACCAGCGAGTGCTCGAATTGGCCGAGGACGAGTCGCTACCGCTTCTGGAGCGCGCCAACTTCTTGGCAATTTTTGCCAGCAACCTCGACGAGTTCTTCATGGTGCGGGTTGCCGGCCTCAAACGCCGCATCGTCACGGGCTTGGCTGTTCCCACCAACACTGGCCGCGCGCCCACCGAAGTTCTCGACGAACTCAGCGCCGCCGCTCACTCGCTGCAAGAGCGTCACGCTGCCGAGTTCCTCAACAGTGTGAAGCCTGCACTCGATGCCGAGGGCATCCACATTGAGACCTGGGCCGACCTTGGCCCAGAGGACCGCGAGCGCGTTCACGAGATCTTCTCCAACCAGATCTTTCCTGTGCTCATGCCGCTGGCCGTCGACCCCGCGCATCCATTCCCCTATATCTCTGGGCTCTCACTCAACCTCTCGATTCGCGTGCGTAACCCCAAAACGCAAAAAGAGGAATTCGCGCGCCTCAAGGTGCCGAGCGTTCTGCCGCGGTTTATTCAATTGCCGGATGACGGCAGCGACCAACTGCGTTACATCCCGCTCGAAGATTTGATCTCCAATCACCTCGGTGCGCTGTTCCCTGGCATGGAGATTTTGGCGCACCACGAGTTTCGGGTGACACGCAACGAAGATGTGAACGTTGACGAAGATGAGTCAGAGAACCTCATAAAGTCGCTTGAGAAGCAGATTCTGAACCGTCGCTTTGGCCCGCCGATTCGTCTCGAAATTACCGACGATATGGATGAGGTGACCCTCGGCCTGCTCGTGCGTGAACTCAAGATCACCGAGCAAGAGGTGTACCGGCTGCCAGCACCGCTCGACCTGGCTGGCCTATTCCAGCTCACGCGCATCGATCGGCCTGCCCTCAAGTACCCACGCCATGTGCCGATCACCAGCCCGAGCCTCATGCCAACTGAGGGCAACGAGCGTGCAGACATTTTTCGGGCAATTGCACGCAAAGACATTCTGCTGCACCACCCCTATGAGTCGTTCTCGACGAGCGTTCAGTCGTTCTTGGAGCAGGCAGCAGCCGACCCGGATGTGCTGGCCATCAAGCAGACTCTGTACCGCACTAGCGGTGACAGCCCCATAGTCGAAGCCCTCATTGATGCGGCAGAGGCAGGCAAGGCCGTGCTCGCGCTCGTAGAGATCAAGGCCCGTTTTGATGAGACGGCAAACATCTCGTGGGCCCGCAAGCTGGAGAAGGCTGGCGTGCACGTCGTCTACGGACTCGTTGGTCTCAAGACTCACTGCAAGCTCGCGCTCGTCGTGCGTCAAGAAGAAGGCAAGCTGCGCCACTACGCGCACATTGGCACAGGAAACTACAACCCCAAGACCAGTCGCCTCTATGAAGACCTGGGTCTACTGACGGCAGACGATCAGGTCGGCAAAGACCTCACTCGGCTGTTCAACGAACTTTCGGGCTACGCCATCGAGAAGAAGTTCAAACGGCTGCTGGTTGCTCCGCGCCATTTGCGCAAGGGGCTCGTCAAGCAGATTGAGGCCGAAACATCGAATGCACGAGCTGGCCTGCCGTCGGGCATCCGGATCAAGCTGAATTCAATGGTGGATGAAGCGATTATCGACGCGCTCTACCGTGCAAGCAATGCGGGCGTTCCGATCGACATCGTGGTGCGCGGCATTTGCTCGTTGCGCCCCGGAGTTGACGGCCTTAGCGAGAACATTCGTGTGCGCTCCATTCTGGGCCGCTACCTCGAACACTCCCGCGTATTTGCGTTCCATAACAACGGCGATCCGCAGATTTTCATCGGCAGTTCAGACATGATGCACCGCAACCTCGATCGCCGAGTCGAAGCACTCGTGCGCATCACCGACCCCGAACACATTGAAGAACTTGACTACATATTCGACCTCTCCGTCGACGATAGTACGGCATCCTGGTGGCTCGATTCTGAAGGGAATTGGGTGCGCCACGGCCGCTCAGAGACCGGTGAACCACTCAACGACCTACAGAATGTTCTTATGAAGCGAATCACACAGCGCAAACGAGGCGGAGCTCGCCGGTGACCGCGGCGAGCACACCGGTACTGGCCGCAGGCGTTGTTTGCTGGCGAGTAGTCGACGGCAAGCCCCGGGTACTGCTGGTGCACCGCACCGTGCACAAAGATGCCTCGCTGCCGAAAGGCAAGCTGGATCCGGGCGAAACGCTGCCCGAGACTGCGGTCCGCGAGATCTTTGAAGAGACCGGCCTTCGCGTGGATCTCGGTGCCCCACTCGGTGACGTTCACTACACACTGGCCAACGGTCGCGACAAGTACGTGCATTACTGGTCGGCTGAAGTGAACGACCACGACCTCGAGCGGGCCAAGTTCAGCCCCAATGATGAAATCTCGTCGCTCGAGTGGTTGTCGCTCTCGAAGGCACGCAAGAAGGTCAGCTATACCCACGATGTGGATGTGCTTGACCGTTTTGCCGCACTCTATGAGGCTGGCAATGCGCGCACCTTTGCGATGATTGCGGTTCGTCACGGCAAGGCTGTTCCGGGAGAAACCTGGGATGGGCCCGATGCCACCCGCCCGCTCATGCACCGCGGAACCGATCAGGCCGCCATCATCGCTGGTGGCATCGCCGCCTTCGCACCCGAACGCATCCTGAGCAGCACTGCAGCTCGGTGTTTGGCAACAATCACCCCTCTTGCAGAGCGCACCGAGCTTGAGATCAAGTCGACAGAAGACCTCAGCCAAGATGCCTACGCTGGCAACGGAAAAGCGGTTACCGCGCTTGTCGACAAGCGGCTCAAGAAGCAGCAGACAACGGTGATGTGCAGTCACGGCCCCGTGCTGCCGCAGATTATTAGCGCCCTGGCCAACGCCTCCAATACAAAGCCGGATGCCGGGCTGCGCACCGCGGCAATGCTGAGCACTGGCGACTTTTCGGTGCTGCACTTTGCTCGCAACAGTAAGAAGCTTCGGCTCGTGGCGGTAGAAACTCACCAACCCTGAGTCTCGAACACTGGGTTGAGGCTCGAACAGCGAGTTTGAGTCTCGAACAGCGATTTGAGTGGGCTATCGGTGAATTCCCTCCCCATTCGCGAGAGAATGGCGTGCACGCCAGTTTCTCGAAGGGACAAAGTGAAGTTCACCCGCCTCGGCACCGTCAGCATCATTGCGATGACCACCGCGCTCACGCTTTCGGCGTGCGTTCCCGCGCCCAGCGGTGACGGAACGGGCTTGTCGGGAACAATCATCGGTGCGGGTGCTTCATCGCAGCAGTCTGCGCAAGAGTCCTGGGTTCGCGGTTTTCAGCTCGCCAACGTACAAGCAACTGTCGAATACGACCCCATTGGTTCTGGCGGCGGGCGCGACACCTTTGTTGGCGGTGGGGCAGTTTTCGCTGCCTCTGACCGCGCGTTCACTAGTGAAGAAATTGACGAAGAAGACTTTGTTTCGTGCGTGCCCGGCACCGGCATCCTCGAAATCCCCGCCTACATCTCCCCGATCGCGATCATTTTCAACCTCGACGGTGTTGACTCGCTCGACCTCGATGCTGACACGATTGCTGCAATCTTCACGCGCGACATTGATCGCTGGGATGACGCGGCAATTGCCGAACAAAACCCCACTGTCGAGCTGCCGAATCAACGAATCACGGCTGTTCACCGCGCCGACGACTCTGGTACGACCGCCAATTTCACGAGCTACCTCGCAGAAGCAGCCCCCAAGACATGGGACATCGGTTCCATTGAGAAGTGGCCGCTTGAGTTCGGCGGAGAAGCCGCACCACAGACATCCGGTGTCGTGGATGCCGTTACCAACGGAACCGGAACCATCGGATACGCCGACGCCTCACGCGCAGGCGATCTGGGAACCGTTGCCGTCAAGGTTGGCGACGAGTACGTCGAGTACTCGCCCGAAGCCGCAGCCGCCATCGTCGACGTTTCGCCCTTTGGCGAGGGTCGCGGCGACACCGACTTCGCGGTAGAAATCGACCGGGCATCCACAGCAGCCGGTGTCTACCCTGTTGTGCTCATCAGCTATCTCATCGCCTGCAACGAATACGTCTCCAACGACAAGGTGGATGTCATCAGGGGCTACCTGGACTACGTGATCAGCCCCGAAGGCCAGCAGGCTGCAGCCGCGGGCGCCGGCTCGGCCCCGATCTCGCAGCGACTCTTCGATAAGGCCAACGCTGCTGTGGCTGCAATCAAATAGCGCCCAATCGAGTAGCCTCAATCGAGCAATTCCGGGGCATTTCCGTTTCATGTTGATGCGGCGTTTACCTGCCGTTTACCTAACAGGGCAATGGTGGTTACCTGCGCTGCCTAGGTTTTCTATTTGGGTCGCACCGACCCGAAACCTGTAATCAACATTCCGAAGGGAAAACTGTGAACTTCACGCGTCTTGGCACCATCGGTGCCATTGCTATCGCAGGCACCATCCTCCTCTCCTCGTGCGCAACTGCAGCAGACACTGGCGACAGCGGAGAGAACGCGTCAGGCCTTACCGGCACCCTCGTTGGCGCCGGCGCATCGTCGCAGCAGTCCGCCCAGGAGGCTTGGGTTGCTGGATTCCAGACCGCAAACGAGAACGTCACCGTTGAGTACGACCCCATCGGCTCCGGTGGTGGACGCGACACGTTCATCGGTGGCGGAAGCCAGTTCGCAGGCTCCGACCGTGCATTCAAGGACGAGGAAATCGCCGAAGACAACTTCGCTTCCTGCGTTCCCGGCACCGGCATCCTCGAGATCCCTGCCTACATCTCGCCGATCGCTATCATCTTCAACCTCGACGGTGTTGATTCGCTCAACCTCGACGCAGACACGATCGCCGGCATCTTCAACGGCAAAATCACCAACTGGAACGATGCAGCGATCGCTTCGCAGAACGACGGCGTAGACCTGCCCGACCTCGGCATCACCGCCGTGCACCGTGCAGATGATTCGGGAACGACCGCGAACTTCACCGACTACCTGTCGGCTGCTGCTCCCTCGGTCTGGACCGTCGGTTCGATCGAGACCTGGCCCACCGAGTTCGGTGGCGAGGGTGCTCCTCAGACCTCAGGCCTCGTTGATGCAGTAACCAACGGAACCGGAACCATCGGTTACGCCGACGCATCGCGCGCCGGTGACCTCGGAACCGTTGCCGTCAAGGTTGGCGACGAGTACGTTCCGTACTCCCCCGAAGCTGCAGCGGCAATCGTTGACGCATCGCCCTTCGCAGAAGGCCGCGGCGAAACCGACCTCGCTGTAAACCTCGACCGTGCATCAGCTGAGTCGGGTGTCTACCCGGTAGTTCTCATCAGCTACCTGATCGCCTGCAACGAGTACGCATCCAGCGACAACGTTGATCTGGTCAAGGGCTACCTGTCCTACATCATCAGCGACGAGGGCCAGAGCACCGCAGCAGCCGCTGCTGGTTCAGCTCCGATCTCCTCAACACTGTTCGAGAAGGCACAGGCTGCGGTAGACGCAATCAAGTAACACTCCGAGTCTGCCCGACCCCGTTGCTACTGGCAGCGGGGTCGGGCAGACTTTCCTCTGGGCCGTGCGCAATAGACTGCCCAGAGTCCAATTCCAACCAGTCACGACGCACTAAGCCAAGCCAGGGATAAGGGATACTCGACACATGACCTCGACCGCGGCCAGCCGTATCCGCGCGAAGCAGCGCCCAGGAGACCGTGTCTTCTCTGGTACAGCGCTCGCTGCTGGCGCTCTTATCCTCGCAATCCTCGCCGCAGTAGCCGCGTTCCTCGTGATTCAGGGCATCCCTGGCATCGTCGCCGACCCTGAAGAAACAACGCTCCTCGAGGGCACCAACTTCTGGGCCTACGTTGGCCCCCTCGTCTTCGGAACTATCTGGTCGGCCGCACTCGCACTGCTCATGGCGGTGCCCATCGCCATCGGCATTGCGCTTTTCATTTCGCACTATGCACCCCGCCCACTCGCCGCGACTCTCGGCTACATCATCGACTTGCTCGCTGCGGTGCCCTCCGTGGTCTTTGGCCTGTGGGGCGCCAACGTTCTTGCCGTCGGAGTTCAACCGTTTTACGCGTGGCTCGCCGAAAACTTCAGCTGGATCCCCCTCTTCGCCGGACCCGCCTCAGGGACCGGTCGAACTGTCCTCACCGCATCCATCGTGCTTGCCGTGATGGTGCTGCCGATCATTACCGCCATCTGCCGTGAAGTCTTCCTGCAGACGCCCGTGTTGCACGAAGAAGCAGCTCTCGCCCTCGGTGCCACTCGCTGGGAAATGATCAAAGTAGCGGTGCTTCCCTTCGGTCGCGCCGGCATCGTTTCCGGCGCCATGCTTGGCCTCGGCCGCGCACTGGGCGAGACCATGGCCGTCGCGATGGTGCTCTCCGCATCAAACGTGATCACCTTCGACATCATCAGTTCCATTAACCCGGCAACAATTGCCGCAAACATCGCCCTAAGCTTCCCTGAGGCTTACGGGCTCAACGTCAACGTGCTCATCGCGACCGGCCTCATCCTCTTCGCGATCACGCTGATCGTCAATACGATCGCGCGCTACATCGTCAACCGCCGCAAGGAATTCTCGGGAGCGAACTGATGACGACCACAACGCCCTCGCGCCCCATCGAGAACGCTTACGCCGCAGGCCAGCTACCCCGCTGGGCACCCCTGCTGATGCTCATCAGCAGCCTCGCCACCTTCGTCATCATCTTTTTGTTCGTTCAGGCAGGTCAGCCCGCAAGCGAATTCAACATTGTCGGGGCTGTGCTCTTTGGGGTCGTGCTCTACGCGATTGTGCTCACCACCGTCTCACGGCTCGTTGAAGGCCACCGTCGCGCCACGGACCGGCTCGTAACCACTCTCGTTACCCTCGCCTTCGTAGTCGCTCTACTGCCGCTGATTTCGCTGCTGTACACGGTCGTGATCAACGGTGCGGCCCGGTTCGACCTCGACTTCTTCACACTCTCGCTGCGCAACGTCGTCGGCGAAGGTGGCGGTGCGGCCCACGCCATCATCGGCACCCTACAGATGACGCTCGCGGCAACACTCATCTCCGTGCCGATCGGGCTCATGGCCTCGATCTACCTCGTCGAATACGGCCGCGGTCGCCTCGCCCAAGCAATCACCTTCCTCGTGGATGTCATGACCGGCATCCCCTCGATCGTTGCCGGACTTTTCGCCTACTCCCTCATCGTCATGATCTTCGGACCCGGTGTTCGCATCGGAATCGCCGGAGCCGTCGCCCTGTCGGTGCTCATGATCCCCGTGGTTGTGCGGTCGAGCGAAGAAATGCTGCGACTTGTTCCCAACGAACTGCGCGAAGCTGCGTTTGCACTCGGTGTACCCAAATGGCTGACCGTCATGAAAGTTGTGCTGCCGACATCCATCGCCGGAATCACGACAGGGGTGATGCTCTCTATCGCCCGCGTGATCGGAGAGACTGCGCCGCTGCTTGTCGCTGCAGGCTTCACCAACAATTTCAACTATTCGCTCTTCAGCGACCGAATGCAGAGCCTGCCCGTCTATGTGTACAGCTCATACATCTCGCAGGGCACCGACGCCCAGTCCTACATTGATCGGGCGTGGGCCGGAGCGCTCACCCTCATCCTGATCGTGATGGCACTCAACCTCCTGGCACGCATCATCGCCAAGATCTTCGCCCCCAAGACCGGTCGATAACCGAAGGAACCCTATTCGTGTCTAAGCGCATCGAAGTCAATGATCTCAACGCCTACTACGGCAAGTTTCGCGCAGTAGAAGATGTATCGCTCACGATTGAGCCCCGTACTGTCACCGCCCTTATCGGCCCGTCCGGTTGCGGCAAATCGACCTTCCTCCGCACGCTTAACCGCATGCACGAGGTCATCCCCGGCGCCTACGTAGAGGGTGAAGTGCTCATCGACGGCAACAACCTCTACGCACCCGGCGTTGACCCGGTGAGCGTACGTCGGCACGTGGGTATGGTCTTCCAGCGCCCCAACCCCTTCCCCACGATGTCGATCCGCGACAACGTGCTCGCCGGTGTGAAGCTCAACAACAGGCGCATCAGCAAGAACGACGCCGACGACCTCGTCGAATCATCACTCGTCGGCGCAAACCTGTGGCAGGAAGTCAAAGAGCGTCTGGACAAGCCCGGATCTGGGCTCTCTGGTGGACAGCAGCAGCGACTCTGCATCGCGCGCGCAATTGCCGTGAAGCCCGATGTCGTGCTGATGGATGAGCCGGCTTCAGCCCTCGACCCCATCTCGACCCTTGCCATTGAGGACCTCATTGAGGAACTCAAGCAGGACTACACGATCGTGATCGTGACACACAACATGCAGCAGGCCGCACGAGTGTCGGACCGCACCGCCTTCTTCAACATCGCGGGAACTGGCCAGCCCGGCAAGCTCATCGAATACGACGACACCAACACGATCTTCTCGAACCCGAGCATCCAGTCGACAGAAGACTACGTCTCGGGCAAGTTCGGGTAACGACCTGTCACCTAATCGTGCGGCAGGCCCAAAGGACGTGCTTCCCCGCCGGGTTTGTCTGGACTTCATCTTTGTTGCGCACCGCCGTGTGGTGCTCGCGCGAAGCGGATTGCGGCAAAGGTGCTGCGGTCTTGTCACCGTCGCCGGGCTGTACGTTAGCTTTCCGACCTGAGCTGTAGGCGATCGAGCCGGAGGTTGGGAACAGTGATGAAATTGCCGGACAGCAAACGGAAGAGCAGGCCGTCGTGTGTGATCGTGTGCGTTACTCGGGTGGTCAGAGGGGTTATCGCGTCGATATCCCAGGTTCCTGTTTCGTGGGCTAGCCAACCGTCGAGTCGCCAGACGATACGAGTTGGCGTGATTTCCTGATAGGTCAGGGTTGCCGTTCCTGGAAGATTGGATTTGATCGCGTAGGGCTTCCTCACAATAGCTGGACTGTCTGCGTCGGTGACGGAGAAGATGGCTGGGTTCCAATCGGGCAGAACCTCGATATCCGCGAGGATGGTCGCGATTGTTGACTGTGATGCGCGGATCTCTCTGGTCGCTTGGTATTCCATTTTCAGTTCCTTAACTGATCGAACTCGAGCACGAACTCGACAAAATGCTCTCAGAGATCTTTACGACTGAGCAGCAGCGTACTGTTTCCCAAGGGCTACGTCGGTTCCTTGCCGGTAACCGGAACGTAGAAGCAATCGAGAGCAGTTTCCCTTCGCCGTCGCGGGTGAGTCGCTAGGCGCTCTCGAAGACGACGATGGGCTGAGTGGTTGGCGCATCCGATCCGCCCCTGGGCTCGATCGTGACACCGACAACGTCGCCCGGTGCCATTTCGCCGTCGAGCACGCGCCAGGTGGGTCCATCTTCGGATGCATCCATAAGACCGGCCGGGCGTGCACCAACGCTGTCGATGTACCAGAGTTCGTAAACCTGCTCGGCAGGAAGCGGCTCTAGGCCATCAACGATGACCGCTGAGGTACTGAGCTGCTCCGACCACACCAACGTGGCGGTAGCGCCACCAGCGACCGTCGACACGAGTCTCTGCGAGTCGCTTGCCGCGTTGATGGATGCAAGCTGGTCAGCCTGCTGCGCAGCGAAGCTTGTTTCTTGAAGCGTGGTGCGGCCAATCGAATCGGCGACGATTCCACCGGTAACGATCAGCGCAACTGCTGCAGCAACCGCTACAAGTGCGGCCGTTGGACGGGTAAACCAGCGCGCCTGCGCCTTCGCCTGAGCGGGTGATGCCGCGACGGGTGCCGCTGCCTGGGTTGCTTCAGGCTGAGCAGCCAGAGCGACAACCGGTGCGAGCGCGGGCGTTTCGACCACGGGCACTTCTGTCGCAGGTGTTTCAACAGCAGGCGTCTCGCGGGGCGACTGCGGAGTCTGTGCAATCATCGCCATGAGGTTGGCTTTGAGCGCGGGCGGTGGCGTGACCGGGGCAACGGCCATACCGAGTGCTACCGCGGTGTCAGAAAGTTCAGTGGTTTCGGTGCGAGCTTCGCCCGATTCGGCAAGGTGCGCTTCGAAAGCTGCGCGCTCTTCGGGGCTCAACGCGTTGAGTGCATAGGCACCGGACTGGGTGGCGAGGTCGTCGTTGCGGTCGTTCATGATGCCACCCCCATTTCGTCGCGTAAGCGGATCATGCCATCACGTAGTCGGGTTTTGACAGTGCCGACAGGAACACTGAGCATCGTCGCGACCTCACTGTGGGTGTAGCCACCGTAGTACGCAAGGGAGACAGCTTGGCGCTGGAGTTCTGTCAGCCGGGACATGGCCTTCTCTACCCTTTCGTGTTCGAGTCGGACTTCTATGGTTTCTGAGACGTGATCGTAGTCCGGGTTGTGATCACGGATGCCGATACGAACGTCGCGGTCGCGGGCCGACTGCGATGCACGCACACGGTCAACACTTCGGCGGTGAGCCATCGTGAGAATCCAGCTCACCGCGGCCCCCTTATTCGCATCGAATCGGGTTGCGGTTTGCCAGATTTCAAGAAATACCTCTTGAGTCACTTCTTCAGACTGTGAGTGGTCGCGCAGGAGCCTCTTGACGAGTCCGAAGACGCGTGGGGCCAGCTGGTCGTACAGCTCGCCGAAGGCGACCCGGTCACCAGTAGCGACACGCTCGAGTAGGTCTTGCGGGCTCGCGGCAGGCGCCCCGGAATCTTCGGGGTGCGCGCTGACCTCAGCTTCACGAGACATAACTCCCAGCATGACAGGTTCCTCTGCTCCTTCATCGCAGCTTTATGGTTCAGTAGCGAAATTTCAGGCAGTGGATGCGGGGCTAGCGATGGATTTCGTCAGTTGCTTTCACTGGTGGGTAATTCGGCGCCCTCCCCTAAGGGGTTTGGTCGGTGCAGCAATTGCACGCGGAAGCCAAAACGGTCGAGGGGATGTCGCGAGGGCGCAAGGGCGAGAAAAAGCCGGGCCACAGAAACGCCTCACGACGCGAGGCCGCTCTAAGCGGCTAATTTTGGAGCCCGGGGTTACTGTGGCCCGGCAACGAAAAGCTTAGCAAAGTGCTTGCTGTGTGCGTTCTCAATCCGGGTTCTAGTTCGAGGTGCAACAGGGTGTGGCTTGTGCGGTGACCGCGGGAATCTTCACCCCACGAGGGACCGCCCCCTCGGGTGTCCACCCGCGACACACCGGCCAGCACCTGACCGTCGAGCGGTTCTGGGCCAAGCGTCTCAAGGCCTTTAACTCTCTGCGAGCACGTCGGCCAGGGGCAGATGCTCGAGTCCGTGCGCGCTCGCGACCGGGGCGCTGACCACGGCACCACCGAAAGTGTTCAGGCCTAGGGCGAGTGCGCCATCCGCTTGCACAGCGCTGCGCCACCCGCGGTTCGCGATGGCCCGCACATACGGGAGGGTCGCATTGGTCAGAGCGTAGGTCGACGTGTTCGGCACGGCTCCGGGCATATTTGCGACGCAGTAGAACAGCGACTGGTGCACCGTGAAGGTGGGATCGGCATGCGTTGTCGGGTGGGTATCGGCGAAACAGCCGCCCTGATCGACGGCGATGTCGACGAGCACGCTGCCTGCCCGCATGCGTGATACGAGCTCGTTACTGACCAATTTGGGTGCCTTCGCGCCCGGGATCAACACAGAACCAATCACCATGTCGGCTTCGACGACGGCCTTGTCAATTTCGAAACTATTCGAGGCGATGGTCTTGACCCGACCGAAGTGCAGGGCATCGATTTCTCGCAATCGAAACAAGTTCGTGTCAAGCACCGTGACGTCGGCACCGAGACCCAGTGACAGCTGCATTGCGGCGGTGCCGGCCACACCACCCCCGAGTATGGTGATCCGTGCTGGATGGGTACCAGGAACGCCGGGAACCAACAGGCCCGGCCCGCCCTGGGGTTTGAGCATGGCGTTCGCACCGACGATCGGGGCCAAACGACCGGCGACCTCACTCATCGGGGCCAGCAGCGGAAGCGCCCGGTTGGGCAGTTGTACCGTTTCGTAGGCAATTGAGGTGACACCGGCCTCGAGCAGCGCTGCAGTGAGCTGGGGTTCTGCAGCCAGATGCAGGTACGTGAAAAGCACCAGATCCGGTCTAAAAAAGTCGTATTCGCTTGCGATGGGCTCTTTCACCTTGAGGAGCAGATCGGCCGTGGCCCAGGTCGTCGCCGCATCGGGCATGATCGTTGCCCCAGCGGCCACATAGTGGTCATCAGGAATAGATGACCCTATCCCCGCACCAGACTGCAGCGCAACGCTATGACCGTTCGAAACCAGGTCGTAAACCCCCGCTGGTGTGATCGCAACACGAAATTCGTTGTTCTTTACTTCGGTCGGGACTGCGATCTTCATTTCGCTCCTTGTTTCTCTGCCGGGCAGCGCTGCCCGGCAATCAGCCTAGTAGTTGCGCCCGGTCTTTTGGTGGGTATTTGTTTCCGTTTTGTGCTGATTTCGTGACAAACAGATTGCGATAGCAACGTTTTAAGCACTTTGTAGTGATTTTACGGCGCATATGTGCCATTATCGAGCAACCCGCAACGTTGCGGGGCTGAACGCGTGAGTGTCGAAAATGCTTAGGAGAACCTCCAATGAAGTCCAAGCCGCTACCCACCGATCCCATGATCCGCCAGCTGATCAGCCAGGCGCAGAACGCCAAAATGGGTCGACGCACATTGCTCACCGGAGCCACTGCCGGGGCGACCGCGCTCGCGCTCGCCGCCTGCTCTACAGGACCTGACGAATTGACCGCAGCGCCTGACACGAGTGCCGAGGACAAGAAGATTCGCTGGGACAACTGGGCGCTGTATGTCGACGTCGATGACGCGGGCGGCTATCCCACTATCGACGCCTTTGAAGCTCAGACCGGCATCAAGGTCGAGTACACCGAAGCAGTCGACGACAACAACACCTACTACGCCAAAGTGAAAGATCAACTCTCACTGGGCAAAGACATTGGGGCAGATGTTGTCTGCCTCACCGACTGGATGGTCGCTCGATTAATCCGCTTCGGCTACACCCAGAAGCTCGACCACGCCAAGATGCCCAACTTGGACAACCTGTTGCCTTCGCTGCAGAACGTCGACTTCGATCCGGGTCGCGAGATGAGCGTCCCGTGGCAGGGTGGGTTCGCCGGCATTGCTTGGAACAAGGAGCAACTGCCCAATGGGATCGAATCCGTTCAGGACCTCTGGAAACCCGAGCTTAAGGGCCGTGTCGGCGTGCTCTCCGAGATGCGCGACACGATGGGCCTGATCATGCTCGATCAGGGTGTTGATATCTCTGGAAAGTGGGGCGATGACGAGTTCAACGCCGCGATTGACGAGTTCTCCAAGCAGGTTTCCGATGGTCAGATTCGCAACATCAAGGGCAACTCGTACAAAGAGGACCTCGTCAACGAGGACACTCTCGCTGCGATCGTGTGGTCGGGTGACATCGTTCAGCTTAATGCCGAGAACGGTGACAAGTGGGACTTCATCGTTCCTGACGCTGGTGGAACCCTCTGGAACGACAACTTCATGGTGCCGATCGGTAGCGGCGCGAAGTCAAACGTCGAAGAAATGATCAACTACTACTACGATCCTGCCGTCGCGGCCGAAGTCGCCGCCTATGTGAACTACATCACCCCGGTTTCCGGAGCCAAAGAAGCTGCCGCGGCCATTGACCCTGCACTCGCCAACAACAAGCTCATCTTCCCCGACGAGGACACGCTCTCCAAAGCTTTCGTGTTCCGCGGACTAGACAACTCAGAGGAGCAGAAGTACAACACCGCTTTCCAGAGCGTCCTACTCGGCGCAGTCTGATGGCGATAGACACCTTCGCCGAAAGTGGAGCCGACTTGGAACTGGTGGGGATTCATAAACGCTTCCCTGGATTCACCGCGATCGAAGACCTCAACCTCACCATCCCCGCAGGGTCGTTCTTTGCCCTGCTCGGTCCGTCTGGTTGCGGCAAGACGACAACATTGCGGCTCGTGGCAGGTCTTGAGGCTCCGACGGCTGGGCGAATCCTGCTCGGCGGTCAAGATGTGACCAACCAGAAGTCGTTCCAACGCCCCGTCAACACTGTTTTTCAGAGCTACGCCCTATTTCCGCACATGACCGTGCTGGAGAACGTCGCTTTCGGGCTGCGCCGCCGCAAGATGGCCGATCCGCTGGAAAAGGCACACGAGGTACTGCGCCTCGTCGAGCTTGACCACCTAGCGAGCCGAAGGCCCCAGCAACTCTCAGGTGGGCAGCAGCAGCGGGTTGCGCTAGCGCGCGCCATTGTCAACCGCCCGGCGTTGCTCCTTCTTGATGAACCGCTCGGTGCGCTCGACCTCAAGCTGCGTCGCCAGATGCAGCTTGAACTCAAATCAATACAAGAGGAAGTCGGCCTCACTTTCCTGCACGTGACTCACGATCAGGAAGAGGCTATGACTATGGCCGACACGATCGCGGTTATGAACAAAGGCCGCATTGAGCAGATGGGTGCCCCGCAGGAGCTCTATGAACTGCCGAGAACCTCGTTTGTCGCGAATTTTCTCGGCCAGTCGAACTTGTTCACCGGCCCTGTCGTAGGCACGACGAGCACAGGGATCTCGGTCGACGTGGCTGGGCAGAAGATCACCGTACCCATCGACCGAGCGCATCGCACCAGCGGCGAGATCACGATCGGCGTCCGCCCAGAGAAGTTGACTCTGCACTCTACGGCACCCACTCACGATCTCGATGTCAACGTGATGGGCCCTGGCCGGGTGATTGACGTCTCGTTCAGCGGTGTGAGCACGCAATATATGGTCGACGTTCCTGGCGCCGGCAAGCTCGTCGTTTTCGCGCAAAACATGACGTTTGGCTCAGACGTTCGGGAAGGCGACGAAGTGTGGCTCAGCTGGACCATAGACCACGGCTTTGGTCTTGATGACGACCCGGCGGATGCACCGCGGTTCTCCCCTGATCTCGACACTCGCACGATCGCCGCGCAGCATCGACTAGAGGATGCATAGCGATGGCCTTTGCCGCATTCTCCTCGTCGACTGCGCCCGCTCCAGCTGATACTGCCCGAAAGACGAGTCCGGTAGCGCTCCTTCTCCTGCTCCCCGGAATCCTCTATTTGGTTCTCTTCTTTCTCACGCCACTAGTGTCGCTTCTGCTGACCTCGTTCAAAGCACCGACAGAGTTCGGTGACTTCGGTGAGTTCAGCTACGCGTTCCGCTGGGAGAACTATGTTGACGTCGTCACTGCTTACTGGCCGCACATTATTCGTTCGTTCGGCTACGCGATTACTGCCACGTTCTTTGCTCTGATAATCAGTTACCCGCTGGCGTACTTTATTGGAGTCAAGGCCAGGCGCTGGCCGTTGCTGCAGAGCCTCGCGCTGGTGCTGGTTATCGCGCCGTTTTTCATCAGCTTTCTGCTCCGTACTCTGGCGTGGAAGCAGCTCTTCTCCGACGAATCATTCCTAGTGACATCACTCAAAGCCATGTCTGTGCTCGCTCCAGACGCGCACGTCACTGGAACCGCATTCTCGGTGATCTTCGGCCTCACCTACAACTTCATTCCGTTCATGACATTGCCGCTGTATACGACTCTGGAGCGGCTCGATGTGCGCTACCTCGAAGCGGGAAATGACCTTTATGCCAGCCCGTTCCACGTATTCCGCAAGGTCACTATCCCCCTGTCCATGCCAGGCATCGTGGCGGGAACCTTGCTGACCTTCATTCCTGCAGCGGGTGACTACATTAACGCGAGCCGAGAGTTTCTCGGTGGCACCGGCACCCAGATGATAGGCAATGTGATTGAGGCGAACTTTCTTGTGCTGCAGAACTATCCCGCAGGCGCAGCTCTCTCGATCATTCTGATGTCAGCAATTCTCGTGATCGTTAGCTTGTATGTGAAGAAATCCGGAACGGAGGAGCTTCTGTGAAACTCTCCATTGGCAAATGGGTACTGCCCGTTTACACCGCGCTTGCGCTGCTGATCCTGATGATTCCGATCGGCTACACCTTCGTCTACAGCTTTAACGACTCGCTCAAATCGAACATCACGTGGCGCGGTTTCACTTTCGACAAGTGGCTCAATGTCTGCAATGTGCAGAATGGTGCTGTTTGCGAGGCCTTCGGCAACAGCATCTTCATCGCGGTGGTGGCGACGGTGGCGGCGACCACGCTCGGCACCATGATCGCTATCGCGATGGTGCGCTACCGTTTCAAGTTCCGCTCGCAACTGAGTCTGTTCCTCTTCCTTCCGATGGCGACTCCGGAGGTCGTACTCGGTGCCGGACTCGCCGCGCAGTTCCTGTCGATCGGCGTACCAAAGGACATGCTGACGATCATTCTGGCGCACACGATGTTCAGCATCAGCTTTGTGGTGGTTGCGGTGAAGGCCCGCGTCGCAACCTTGGATCCGGCTCTCGAGGAGGCCGGTCGAGACCTCTACGGGTCGGCGCTTCAAGTATTTCTGCGCATCACGTTCCCACTGCTGCTTCCCGGAATTCTCGCTGCGGCGTTGCTGTCGTTCGCGTTGTCGTTCGATGACTTCATCATCACGAACTTCAACTCCGGCTCTGTGGCGACGTTCCCTAAGTACATCTGGATTTCGGCGGCTCGAGGCATTCCCGCCGAGGCGAACGTGATTGCTTCAGCAGTGTTCATTTTGGCGCTGGTGGTTGTGGTGAGCGTGCAGGTGTCTGGCGCTGCCCGCGCCAAGCGTCTCGCCAAGATGAACTAGGTCGAGTAGCGCACCTTGGTCGAGGTGACCAGCTAGAACATCTTCTTCATCGTCGCGCTTCCGTGGGCGCTGTCAGCGTCTTTCTTTACCGTGTTCCCCAGTTATAGAACTGTTTATGGAGTTTGAGATACACGAACGTCTCGGCGGAGATGACTCCCTCGAGATTGCGGATGTGTGAATTGAGTAGTTCGAGCAACTCGTCATCGTCTTCACAGACGATCTCGGCCAGGATGTCAAAACTGCCGGCCGTGAGGACGACATAGTCCACAGCGCTGATTGCGGATAAACGCTCGGCCAACACGCGAGTATCGGTCGACGCACGGATGCCAATCATCGCCTGACGATGGAACCCCAACTGCATCGGGTCGGTGACCGCGACGACCTGCATGACGCCGGCATCCGTCAGTTTTTGCACCCGCTGACGCACCACTGCCTCACTCCGGCCTACAGCCTTGGCGATCTCGGCATAGGACCGTCGGCCGTCGGCTTGCAACTGCTCGATGATCTTCTTCGACACCTCATCGATTGGCGCCGGCCGCGGCAGTGAGCGCCTCTGTGCATTCATTTATCGATTCTGTCAGCCTGACTGCCCGCCAGCAAGCGAATCCGTAGTTAGAGGCGCAAAATACGGCGGAATACAAACGATTTCAACCCTGGTTCTAGTTCAAGGTGCGACAGGCTGTGGCTTGTCGAGCGCATAGTTCTGGGCAATTTTCGCGTGCAGCGGATGCCCGCCAGTGGGCTCATCAGCCGGCTGATCGTCGGTGCGATGTTGGTTGTTAGCCGAGCGGTTGTTATCTGAGCAAGTTAGTCGAGCGATCCGGCCCGAAATAGTTTGGCGCAGGTCGTGAACTCTTCTGCGGTGAGCGAGTAGCGAGCAGCCCGCGTCGTGAGTTCGCTTGCGCGCTCCGGGTTCAGCAGCTCTTGATCATCGGCGACGCTTCCTGCCCCCGATGCCAGAATGCGGCTGAACGATGCGGCCCTGTCGAGCGCGACACCAAAATCGCCCCTGAACAAGCCGCGCAAAATCTGATCGGCAAGGTCCTTGATCTCGTGCGGACCGGTGGGGTTCACGGCACCAGTGACGGCAGCATCAATGGTGGTGAGGGTGTCGATGCCACGCTGAAAGAGAAGGCTCGTGCCCACGGCATCCTGTTGGATGACGGCCCGCAATAAATAGATGCGCCAGAGTGCGCCGGGGAGGCTGCCAGCGCTTGATCGCGACCAGAGTTCTGCGAGCGCATCGATGCCGTGTTGGTCGGTGTAGGCGACGATGCGGTCGAGCACGGCAGGGTCATCTGTGTCGCGTGCACCGTCGACGAGCGCGTGGGCTGTATCGTGGGCTGCGCGCATTATTTGAGCGGGATCTTGACCGCCCTCGAATGTGTCAAACTTATCTGTCGAGTACTGCGTGGGCTTATGGAAATTTTCGGCCATAAGATCACGGTACGCTTAACATGTAGGGCCTGTAGCTCAGCTGGTAGAGCATCGGACTTTTAATCCGCGGGTCGCGGGTTCGAGCCCCGCCGGGCCCACATTTTTTGACGCAATAACCTAGAGAAGGGCCCCCAGGCCCAACGACTCTGCGGCCTGTTTGACCCGGCGCGGCATCCATTCGACCGCTCGCGCTACGGTATCCGTCTGGAGGTGGGCGGGCATTTCTGACGCCACGTCTGACACTACGTCCGAAATTTCGATGAGCATGAGCGCGACGATTGCTTGCAGCTCATCGGCTGGCATTCCGCTTTGCCTCGCGATCACTTCCAACTCGAAGCGCCCGGTGTCGCCAACCCGATAGCTAGCCCCGTACTTCACGGCCAGGTTTTGGTTACCGGCACGGATCAGCAGCGACTCCACGTCGAGGCCTCGATCTTTACCTAGATACGGAATATTTGAGGACACGTCGTAGAGGGGCGTCAGTTTCGCGCCATCCGGCTCTATGAAGATCGAGTAGTTCTTGGCGTGCCCATCTGTCGACAGCACTAGCCAGGAGAAAAGCAGCATGGCCGCGTACCGCTCGCGCGAGGCCTGATCTGCAAATTTCTTCAGAAGCTCAGCGATGTGGTCAATTCCTGGGCCGTTGTTTGTCTGGTATTTGCGAAGTCGCGGTTCACCTAAGGCTTGGAGTACGTCTTCTTGGTGCAAGCGGACTACTCCATCATTATCGAGTTGCCTATCGAACCGTTCGACTACTAGCGAGTGCTGCCCTCCGTGGTCGAACAGATCGACCTTCGCGCTCGGTATTCCTAGGAAGTACGCAGTGCGCATGATCAGATACTCGATGAGCTCGCCGTCTCGCACCCCTGTGACTTGAGGTTTGAACAAGTGGGTGGATGCGTCTGCTCCCGTTGATTCAAACCACTTATCGTCATGTCGCGCCAGCGAGAATTTGGTCTGCACTCCCCCAAGAGAGAATTGCCCCAGAGGCGGCTCGGCGCCGTCGTGCCACGCAGTCTCGTCTTCTTGCAGTAGACGAATGCGTTCCGCAATATCAGCGTCTGTCGATGGCTTCTTGCCACGCGTTTCCGTTGCACCCGCCTTCCTGAACGAGGCTGCGCCAGCTACGTCTTCACCGTAGACCTCAAGCAAGAAAAAGGGTTCGACGGTATCCAGCCCGGCATCGGTTGCCCAGCGTTGACGCACTTCTGGATTGTCTGGCAAGAGGTTGTCGATAAAGTTCGCAACCTGAGGACCGGTATGCGTTCGTGACGAAAGCGGAAGGGAGAGCGAGAGTGGTATTGCCTCATTGGCGCTGGCCCACGCCACGTCATACTCGAGCACGTACGCTTCAGCTCCCAGTCGACGCAACGTTCCGATCTGATGGCCATAGAGAGATACATCGAGGGTATTACTCATGCGATGATTCCCGACTATCGCCGTAGTCTGCGTTTAGCCGCCGGATCGACTCGCGAACTTCGGAGAGCATCGCGGGCGTGGCTGCGGAACCTAAGTTGTTCAAGCTACGCCGCGTATCTTCGAAATTGAGCGAAGGTATCCGCACTTTCGGAAGCGTGAAGCTCGTGCTGACCTGCGGAACTTTGATTGTGAGACTGCGCAGTTCGGCAGGATCTGCACTCAGAAGCAGGTCTAGTTCACGGAGCACAGCGAACGCTTTCGACAGTGTCACTTCGGTGTTGCCGCGTTCGAAGCGCACGAGCCACTGTCGCGTTACACCAGCGCGTTGCGCGAGGTCGGCTTGGGAAAGGCCAAGGTCGTGACGGCGCTGACGAGCTACAGCACCAAAATCGTCTTCTGTTCTAATTCTCACATCGCCTCCCTATCGTTTAGCCATCATCCGTAATGTCATATATATCGTACAACGAATGCAATGTAACGCAAATAGTACATTTGGCTAAATGTAATACAGATGCGATACTTCGACGCGAGAAGTTGGTAGCACCAACTTTCTGCAACCGCACCAAGCAAAGGAGCCCACCATGACATCCACTCCCCTACGTATCGCCGTCACCGGCGGCAACGGCAAGCTAGGCCGAGCCACAGTCACGGGTTTGCGTGCTGCCGGCCACACGGTCACGGTGCTCGATATGGCTGGTCCTGATCGCACCCAGTTCACCTATGTTGATCTCACCGATTATGGCCAGGTGGTGGATGCTCTCGCCGGCGTCAATGACCGTCACGAGGGTTTGGATGCCGTTGCCCACCTTGGCGCTATTCCTGCTCCTGGCCTGTGGTCAGATGTGGCCACTTTCCACAACAACATGAATGCCACGTTCAATGTGTTTCAGGCGTGCAAGCGGTTAGGTATCCGCACTATTGCGTATGCGTCGAGTGAGACGGTGTTGGGTTTGCCGTTCGAGACTCCCCCGCCCTACATCCCCCTCGATGAGGAGTATGAGACCCGTCCCGAGTCGACGTATTCGATGGTGAAGCACCTTGAGGAGGAGATGGCGCAGAAGTTTGTGCGCTGGGATCCCGAACTGAGCGTCACCGCGCTGCGCTTCTCGAATGTGATGGACCCGGCCGATTACGCCGAGTTCCCGAGCTTCGATGCGGATGCTCGGCAGCGGTCCTGGAACCTGTGGGGCTACATCGATGCCCGCGACGGCGCCAACGCCATTCGTTTGGCTCTGGAAACCTCCCGCCCCGGCTATGACGTCTTCAACATCTTCGCCGCCGACACCGTCATGTCGCGGCCCAATGCGGAGTTGCTCGCCGAGGTGTTCCCCGAGGTTGAGGTTCGTGGCGAGCTCGGTATCAACACGTCGCTGACGTCGATCGCAAAGGCCGAGCGGTTGTTGGGGTGGGTTCCGAAGCACAGCTGGCGAGACTAACTGGCGCTGAGGCGCAGCGTTAGCCCAACCCGCCAACAGTCCCGAGTAACTCATTCGCCAGCGGGAGCAGAAAGGCGATCACCGCGATACCCGCACCGATCGCTACAGCAAGAACCCAGAGCATCCGCATACGCCACGCTTGCGTGACCTCGTTGTCGAGTGTGCGAAAGCGGTCGAGGTAGGCGGGGTCGATGGTGAGGTCCGCATTGCGGTGCCAGGTGCGCGATTCAACGGCGGCTGCTGAGATAGGTTGCACGGTTTCGGGGTCGAGCACGGCCTTACGGCGTTTGAGCCACCGAGGCAAGGCACGAGCATCCATGATGCTGACGTCTTTGGGGCGCTGCTTGAAAGTGAAAGATGCGGGATCGACAATCGCCAGAATGGGGTGCGCTTCGACAGGAATTCCCGTCGCGGCAGTGAGTAGCTTGGCCGCGCGTTTGGCCTCATAGCGAGAGTTGCGCAAGTGGTCAGTCTTTTGCCCCGCAACCATCAGCATGCGTTCGCCAACCCAAATTTTCTGGCCGCGGTGACGTTTCGTGTTGATCGTGAAGCCACCCGCAGGCCCGACAAGCACATGGTCGACGTCGCTATCGCCGGGGCCGACCGGAACTGCATGCAGCACTAACCATTCAGGGGTGAGGCGCGAGAGCAACTCCCCTACCTTCAGTTCGCCGTGCGCTCCAGAGAACCAGCTTTCGGCATCAGAATGCAGAGGGCTCACGCCCAGGACCCGTCTGAGGGCACTTCGCGGCGCCACGTCAGCCTGCACCCGGAAGACCTCGGCGATGACCGAGTAGGCGGCTGGGCGTGTAGCCAGCGTTGGCGGTGGCGTGGTCGACTCAGCGCGAATCGCCTCGACCGTTGTTTGTTCAGCCAGGTCTTGTCCCGACGGAGTTCGCATAGCAGCAGCTTGCCTAGCAAAAGCGTCATCAGTCATGCGACCTCCAAAACGCTCCCCTGAGCGCACCCAATTCGAGGCTAACTCGTTTGTGGAGAACGGTGCGGCCCCCAACAGGGCTACGCACTCAGCCTCTGAGCGCCACCTGCGACTCAGCATGCGATCAGCCCGCAGGCTACCCGCAACCTGTGCGAACATGAGGACATGACAGTTAACGCCGGTTGGTATCCAGCTTCAGACGGTTCTACGCGGATGCAGTGGTGGGACGGTGGCGCATGGCGTGAAGAATTCGCCGAGCCACAAGGTGCCGATCTCGCGAGGTTCAAGAAGCAAGAGAAGCAAACTGCAGCCGCGATTGTGCCAGAAGAAGCCCAGCGCCCCAAAGACACGAAGATCACAGTCTTCAACTCGATGAAGATGGCGAAGAAGCTGAAAAAGGAGAATCAACGACTGTCGAAACTGATCGACGATCACGGTCTGCTCGAAGTCGCCGAAATTGACGCTCTGCGCGTCGCTCTCAAAGTGCAAACCCAAATGACTGAGACGTCACTTCATAATCTGTCCGTCGAGATCACCGCGAGAGAGAACGAACTAGCTGTAGCCAAGAGCATGATTCTCGATGTCCGCGCGGCCCATGAACTTCAAGAAGTCGGGCTCTTTGATTTCGAGCATCCAGCCGAAAACTCCGTTTCACTAGGTACTGAGCTTGCCGCCGTCCGCAGCGCAATCAAGAGCATGGTGCAACAGCGAACTGCCGTCACCGCGACGACGAACTTTACTTTCAACAACTCTGCGAGCAAGGGCAAGAAATTTGTCAAAGATATCTCCAACATCATGCTTCGCGCCTATAACGCGGAGT
This sequence comes from Rhodoglobus galactosidasius, assembly GCF_054957775.1. NCBI lineage: Bacteria > Bacillati > Actinomycetota > Actinomycetes > Micrococcales > Microbacteriaceae > Rhodoglobus > Rhodoglobus galactosidasius. The sequence goes on from NZ_JBQIAV010000001.1 coordinate 87,284, forward strand.
CTGAGAACGCTATTAAGACCGTGCGTGCCGGAAACCTAGGTGTCGCTCAAGAACGCCTTTCGAAAGTGAAGGACCAAATCGCGCGGCAAGGAACAATGGTCGACCTTCGCGTCTCCGAGAATTTCCATTCGCTACGGCTCAAGGAACTCGAACTAGCCTCCCGACACTTGCAGGCGCTCCAAGCGGAGAAGGAGGCAGACCGGGAGCGCCGAGCTGAGCTCGCAGAACAACGCAAGGCTGAGGCAGAGCTCAAACGCGAGCAAGAGCGGCTCGACAAACAAAAGTCCCACTATGAAAGTACCCTCGCCGCGCTTGTGTCCAAAGGCGATGCGGAGGGCGCGGAGCGAATGCGTGCGCTTATTGCGGATGTCGATCGAGCGATCGAAGATGTGGATTACAGAGCTGCCAACATTCGTGCGGGCTATGTCTACGTCATCTCCAACGTCGGGGCATTTGGCGAGCACATGGTGAAGATCGGAATGACGCGGCGACTTGTCCCGATGGACCGGGTCACCGAGTTGGGCGATGCATCAGTCCCCTTCAGATTCGACGTTCACGCTCTTTTCTTTGCGAACGATGCGATCGACATCGAAGCCATGCTTCACCGCCAGTTTGCTGAGCACCGGGTCAACAAAGTTAATCTCCGACGAGAATTTTTCCGCGTGACGCCAGCAAATGTCCTCGACGCTTTGAAGGAGCACAATGTTGAAGTGCTTGAGTTCAAAGAGTCGGCCGATGCGCCAGAGTTCCGTATGAGCGGCTCCAGTCCAGACGCAGTCTCTGCAACGGCGTAGCGAGACCAATTCATGCCCGCCAGCGGCGCGCACGCCCCCAAATCGGGTCACGGCATCCCCGAGATACCGCTCAAAACCGGGGCACACGCCGCAACGCGCCGCAGGATGTTCACCTCGCATTCATGCCGAAGTGCTCAACTAGTCCTATGACCGGCTACGCGTCACAATATCCACGGCCCGACCATTTCGTGTTGCATCTGAGTGACACGCACTTTTTGGCAGGTGAAGGAAAGCTATACAACACCCTCGATAGCGAGGCGAAGCTGCGCACACTGTTTTCCGAACTCGAAGCATCCGGCTCCCGACCCGAAGCAATCATCTTCACCGGTGACCTCGCCGACAAAGGCGAAGCCGACGCTTACCGGTCCTTGCGCGCGATTGTAGAACCCGCAGCGGAACGTCTCGGTGCACAAGTTGTGTGGGTCATGGGCAACCACGACGACCGCAGCACCTTCGCGACAACGATGCTCGACGAGGCAGCGTCCGAAGAACCCATCGATCGTGTCATCGACATCAACGGGTTGCGCATCATCACCCTCGACTCCACCGTGCCCGGCCACCACTACGGACACATTACGGATGCCCAGCTGCTGTGGCTGCAGAATGTGCTCGCCACCCCGGCGCCCCACGGCACCCTCCTCGCCATGCACCACCCGCCCGTGCCCAGCATGCTCGATCTTGCCGTGACCGTCGAACTGCGTGCGCAACAAGAGCTGGCTGCAGTGATTCGCGGCAGCGACATCCGCAGCATCATTGCCGGACACCTGCACTACTCGACCACCGCAACCTTCGCCGGAATCCCCGTCTCCGTCGCCTCAGCGACCTGCTACACGCAAGATCTCAACGTTGCGGTGGGCGGCAGTCGCAGCAGGGATGGCGCACAATCGTTCAACCTGATCCATGTGTACGACGAGACCGTCCTACATTCGGTAGTGCCCCTCGGCGAGTACGACAGTCTGGCCTACGTGACGACGGAAGAGACTGCGGCAATACTGGCTAAGCACAGCATCACGATCGCCCCCGCCACCAACCCGCACGTCGTCCTCAGCAGCATCCCGGCATAAGCCCCGCCGCTACTCTGGCCCCGCTACTCCGCTTCTGGCAGCTCCCACGGTGCCGCAACGGGAAAGTACTCGTCGAGGAACGTGCGCACTGCTGCCGCCCGATCTTCTGCCGAAACCTCCGGAAAGCTGCCGTCATTGAGGCAGAAGAAATCACTTGAGCGCTTGCGCAGCAGCGAGCGCATCTTGCGCAAACCGCCCAGCGACGTCGTATCGACGTACTTGACCTTGGCATCCGCCTGAATCATGGCCTTGCCACTCAGCAGTGCGTAGTAGTGGTACAGCGAGTTGGTCACCGAAATATCGGTGGCCTGGCGGAAAGTACTCGCGCTGGTGCGCTTAAAGTCTTCGGGAAACTCTTGCTCGAGCTCTTTCATCACCGAAATACGCAGCGGGGTTGCCGCGTGCTCCAAGTGACGAGTGATCGTCGCACCAAACTTTTGCTGCAACAGTCGGCGGTTCACCCGGGCCGCATTCTCAAAGCCAGAGCGCTCAATGCTGCTCTCCCCCAAACCGATGCGGGTGCGGGCTTCAATGAACTTCGAAACGCCGCCAGGGGTAAAGAACGCAGTTGGGCTCACCGAACGACCAAAGAACATGTCGTCGTTGGAATACAAGAAGTGCTCGCTGAGACCCGGGATGTTGTGCAACTGGCTTTCGACCGCGTGCGAGTTGTGGGTTGGCAAGTCGTCGTGGTTCGCAAAGAAGTCTTCGCTGCGCATCAACGTGACCCGCGGATGCTCGGCCAACCATGCCGGGCGCGGCGAGTCAGTCGCAATGTAGATATTGCGAATCCAGGGCGCAAACAAGTGGACCGAACGCAGAGCGTACTTCAGCTCATCCAACTGCCTAAAGCGCGCCTCAGAGTCATCACCTTCACCAACGACAAAATTCGCCATGCGGGCAGCGCGGGCCTTCTGCCACTCAAGCTCAGCACCGTCAACCCATGAAAACACGATGTCGATGTCGAAATTGATGTCGCTGGCCAGCGGGTCAAACATTCCTCGCAACGTCGGCCACGACTGACCATAAAATTCGACGGTGTCAGCGATCGCTTCAGTGCGTGGCACCCACCGACGCATTAGGGCGTTCGGGTTTGGCGCAACAACCTCATCGCGCACGTATTCCCACAGCTCCAGGCGCACACCGAACGGCGCATCAAAACGGAGACGACCAGCAGGCTCAACGCGCGGGCGAAACAGCATCATTGCTTTCGCTTTGATCGCCGAAACCAGAACACCATCAGCGACGAGCACGGGGCTGTCGCGTGCATCCGACGCAACCGGTTTGCCGTTCTCCTTGATGCGAGCCGGCTTCACATAGAAGGGCTCGTTCTGGCAGGCAGCGACCAAAGCAAAGCCGAGCGCCTTGCGATCTTTCCAATCGACCGCCAACACCGGAGTTTCACCATCACCGCGCACCAACAGAAACTGGATGCCCGCATCATCGAGCACACCACGAAGAAATAACAGATCGTCGCGCACAGCCTCCCGCGGGGTCAGAGTGTCATTGCTGAGCGCAAGCAGTCCATCGTGCAAGACAACATCATCGCGGTTCACAACCGCAGGAGAAGAAACATGGTCAATCAAGGAGGCCCCGTCGTTAAAGCGTGAGTGAGCTGCCCAGCGACCGAAAATCGGCATGCCGTTAGCTTCTCCGAGGATAGCCTGAGCCACTGAGAATCGGCCGGATTGCGCCCGGCAGCGCTCAGCTACATGCTGCCAAGTTCGTACACCACCACACTCGTGATCATCGGGTTCGTCTTGGCGAGCGCTACTGCGGCATCCTTGTCGGCTGCCTCGATAACTGAATAACCGGTGAGGGCATCGAGACCGAAATCGAGCGGGGTCGCACCATCGCGGGTGACCTCAATGCCGGGGCTGAGAGGATTGCCGGGATCGACCATTGCCTCCCCCACGTCGCCGAACCAGCTCATCCATGCGGCACCGATTTCGGGGGTGGGTTGTTTGAAACCCTTGTAGAGGAATAGAAACTTCGTCACGGGCTGCACTTTCCGCCTCACGACGGCGGATCGTCGTCGCACACCACCATGGTGGCCAGCTCCGATGCAACCCTACGCCGATCAAAGCTCTGCTTATTGAGTCATACTCGGTAGACTTGGCTCAGCCACAAAGGAGGCTTGCATGTCTGACTTCTCCATTCTCTGGGGGATCATCCCGATCCTCGCGGTCGTTGCCTATCTCGCCCTGATCGTCGTCGCGCTCATGCAAGTCTTCAACTCCACGATGCCGACCAACACCAAACTGCTCTGGCTGATCGTGATTCTGATCGCACCATTCATTGGATCACTCATCTGGTTTGCCGTGGGGCGCAACAGCGCACTGCTCTAAGCTGACGCGCACACTGAGCACGCGTTTGGTTGTGCGCTGCTCTAAACGATGAACCCGTCGGGCGCTGCACCCAGCAGGTCGCGCGTCGACACGATCTGAGCAAACTCGTCATGCAGGTTCACTCCGGTGATGCGCGAGAGTTCGTCAGCGGTCACCTCTTCGCCATACGGCCCGATGCGGTCGAAGGTGTGGGTGGCATCCAACACAAACGTCACGTCATAGCCGAGATTGCCACCAACCCGCGCCGTCGTCTCACAGCAGTGGTTGGTCGTGATCCCGCAGATCGCGATTGATTTAATTCCGGATGCTTTCAGCCACGCGTCCAAGTCGGGGCTGCCATGAAAGCTCGAGTTCACTGACTTCGACACCAACAATTCAGGGGTGCCAGAGAGCACATCCTTGAACTCGTTGCCGGAGGCGTTCGGATGCAGGGGCGACGCGACATCCAATGAATCGTGTCGAACGTAGACGATCGGCCAGCCTTCGCGACGCCAATGGCCAATCAGCATGCCAATCTTTGAGTCGCAGTCGGGGTTGTTGCGGGGGCCCCAATACTCGGAATCGTCGAAGCCTCGTTGAACATCCACCACTATCAGTGCTGTCGTCATTGCGGCCTCCTCGCCGTCGGCGTCGCCACCGAACTAGCCGACGCTTACCCCGAATAGTAGACCTAGAAGGTACGTGGCCGCAGCGGCACCATAGCCAATCGCCAATTGCCGCAGGGCACGTTTCAGTGGTGAAGCGCCCGAGAGCAAACCGACGATGGCGCCAGTGACGAGAAGGGCCACGCCCACGAGCCCGGCGGCGATAAACACCGCGGTGAGGCCCTCAGCCCCGAACAGATACGGCAGCACCGGAATGACCGCACCAGACGCAAAGAACGCGAAACTTGACGCGGATGCTCCGACCGCCGAACCAATCGGATTATGCACGACAGTTGCTGTCTCTGGCTGTGCTTGCGTGCCTGCCAAGACTTCTGCGGCACGCAGGTCTGCTTCGTGCGCGCTCATTCCGCGAGCGCGGTAGACGAGCGCCAACTCGTTCTTGTCAACATCGAGGTGAGTGACAGAGTCGGTTGAGATTGGGCCGTGCGCTGCGGCATTTTCGAGCTCAAGTTGTGATCGCACCGACACGTATTCACCGGCGGCCATCGAGAGCGCACCGGCGAGCAGCCCGGCGACTCCGGTGAGCAACACAATGTTCGTGGGGAGACCGGCGGCGCTCATGCCGAGCACGAGGGCGAGGTTGGAGACGAGCCCATCGTTGGCTCCAAACACTGCGGCGCGAAACGTGCCCGAGAGGCGTTGGCGGCCGCGGGTAGCGAGGGCCCGAACGACTTCCTCATGCACGGCCTCATCGGCGGCCATCGTGTCGGTGGCGTCTGCGTCATCCACATACGGCGATCGTGATTCTGCTCGTTGCGCGAGCGCGAGCACAAAGACGGAACCAAAACGGCGGGCCAGGAATCCCAAAATCCGTGTGCGGGGGTCAGTGGGCAGCGGTCGCCCGGCACGATCCCCCAACAGGGTCAGCCAGTGGTCTTCGTGGCGTTTCTCTGCGGTGGCAAGCGCCAGCAAGATCTCGCGCTCTTCACCGCTGCGCCGGGATGCGAGGTCACGATAGATCGCCGCTTCAGCGCGTTCTGCGGCGAGATAACGTCGCCACCGTCGAGCGTCGCGGGCGCTCGGTTCGTGCCTCATGCGGAGTACCTCCATGCGTCGAACCTCATGCTGAGTACTCAACACCCCAGCTAGCCTCGAACTCGATGCCCGGCTCAAGCCACAGCAGGCCGCGGCCCGTGTTGAAAGCGTTGGGCGCACCGGTCATCGGCTCAATAGCGACAACCTGCCCCTCGCCGGCGAGCGTCGGAAAGTTGCGAGGCGTGAACAGTTGAACGAAGTCGAAGTTCTCGTCAACCGTGAGCCGAAGCTCGCGGCCGTCAGGCGCAGTGAGTCGTGCGGCAACACCGTCAACAACATCAACCCGAGCGAATGCGGTGTCTAGGTCGAGATCCCCAACAAGGCGGCCACCACTGAGGTCGAACTCGGTGCCCGCCACCGCAACTTCGCCAGTGGGGATGAGGCGCTCATTCGATTCGAAGCGCGTGGCGGCGGTCATCGTGAGCGTGAGCTGCGCAATGGGAGTTTCACCGATCTTGAAGAAGGGGTGGGTACCGACCGCATACGGGGCTGCGGCATCCGACAAATTCGTGGCGGTGTGAGTGACGCGCAAACCAGTCTCGACCAGCTCATAACGCACCGTTGTGTGAACATGGAAGGGGTAACCGTGCTGCGGGAACACCGTGGCACCCAGCGTCACTGACTCCGGGGTGCGCTCGATAAGCGAATAACCCGTGTTACGAAGCAGACCATGGATGGCATTATTGCGGTCGCCTTCAGTGATATCGAGCTGTTGAACGGCGCCGTCGAGCCTCCAACGACCATCTTCAATGCGGTTCGGCCACGGAACCAAAACAATGCCGTCAGCAAAGGGAGGCATCGTCGATTCGGCGTACGACTCAACGAGATCAACTCCGCCGATGCTGAACTCGCGAAGCGACGCCGCAAGTTCAGTTACCGTTGCTCGCGCCTCACCCTGTTCGGTGGCACGAGTAATGATGTACTGGGTTCCGGTAGGTACGCTCACCGCAACAGCCTACCGGCGTAGAACTCACAATCAGGAAGCACCCATGTCAGATATTCGCGATGACGTACTTGTCGACTTCGAAGCCGTCTTCGGGCACCCCGCAGATGGCGTGTGGTCGGCCCCCGGTCGCCTCACCCTGCTCGGCACTGCCGATAACCCCGACACGGATGCCGAACTTGCGATTGCCATCAACCGCCGCACTGTACTCGCGGCCTCCACTCGCAGCGATCGTTCGGTGCGAATCGCGAGTGCGCTCGTTGATGAACTCGTCTCGGTGGAGCTCGATGAGTTGGCCACCAGCGAGGGTGCAGCAGGCTGGAGCCGCATTGCTTTGGCCATTGTGCAGGAGGTGATGGCGGCATCCGCCAACCAACAGGAGCTCAGTGGTGTCGAGGTGTTCATCGATACGACGGTGCCGGTGGGTGCCGGGCTAGGTTCGTCATCAGCGCTGGAGGCGGCGCTTGCTCTGGCCCTGACAGATCTGTGGAATCTGGGCGAGCAGGTTGCCCATTTGCCCCACCACCCAGACGTTGCCGCGTGCGTGTTTGCGCTTGACGACCACGCTCTCGTGCGGCTGGAAGGCGAGACCCGCCCAGAACCGCTCCCCCTCGACTGGCAGACCGCCGGGCTCGAACTGCTCGTGATCGACACCGATGCGCCCACCGCCGATGCCCTCGAGACGGCGATCGCCGATGACGAAGTGCGTCGCACCCTGCACAGCATCACCGAAAATCAGCGGGTTCGTGACGCGGTGCTCGCGATCCGTGACGAAACACCGCGCTTGCTAGGCGCGCTGCTCGATGCCTCACACGCGAGCCTGCGCGACGAATACGGCATCTCCACCACCGAAGTCGACCTTGCGGTTGAGACCGCTATGACCGCCGGTGCATTGGGTGCGCGGATGCTCGGCCGCCCCTTCAGCGGAGTAGCGATCGCCCTCGTCGACACCGATACGGCATCCCGGGTGCGAGTAGCGCTCGATGGCGCGTTCGCCGAGCACGCGATGGGACAACCCACCGTGGAGGCAATCTCCCCGTCGCAGGGTGCCCTGCGCGATCGCTAAGCAGCCAAACAGCTCGCTCACGCACCGCTAGTTCGCCCAACGCGACGCGGTAAACGCTGCGCGCCAAGCGCTAAGCGCTAAGCGCTAAGAGAGCACCTTCAGTACGAACGCGACCATGAAAGCGATCGCGACGATCGTGCCTGCCCACACCCAGACCTGTGCCCAGGGAAAGCGGCGCTTGCGTGGCGTGCGCTTTGCCGCCTGGTGGTGCGGCGTCGCTCGAGGCGTAGTCGCTCGGTGCGGCCTGGCTTGAGGCTGCGACTCCGACGGGCTCTTGATCGCCACCGTTACAGCCGTTCGGCCGCGTCGACGACGTTCTTGACGAGCATCGCGCGGGTCATGGGGCCAACGCCACCGGGCATCGGCGACAGGTAGCCGGCGATCTCAGCAACACCGGGGTCAACGTCACCAACGAGATGGCCCTTGCCGGTTTCGGGATCGACAACGCGGGTGATGCCCACATCGAGCACTGCCGCGCCCGGCTTGATCCACTCGGGGCGAATCAGCCCGGCCGATCCGACGGCGGCAACCACGATGTCCGCCTGGCGAACGTGGGTCTCAAGCTGCGTGGTGCGGGAATGCGTGAGGGTGACCGTGGCATCCAGCCCCTTGCGGGTGAGCAACAATCCGATGGGGCGACCGACGGTGAGCCCGCGACCGACCACGACCACATGCTTGCCCGAGATCGGTACGTCGTAGCGCTCCAGCATTTCTACGATTCCGGCGGGCGTGCAGGGCAGCGGCGAATCGAGCACACTGCCAACACCCAGCACGAGGCGGCCGAGGTTGGTGGGGTGCAGGCCATCCGCATCTTTGGCCGGATCCATGAGTTCGAGCATCGCGTTCTCATCGAGACCGGCAGGCAGCGGCAGCTGAATGATGTATCCGGTAACGGCAGGGTTTTCGTTCAACGCAATAATGGCATCCCGAACTTCGTCAGCGGATGCCGTGGCCGGCAGATCGACACGGAACGACTCGATGCCAATTTCGGCACAGTCGCGGTGCTTGCCAGCAACGTAGGAACGCGACCCTGGGTCGTCACCGACGAGCAGGGTACCCAGACCGGGCGTGATGCCGCGGGACTTGAGGGCATCGACGCGAACACGCAGTTCGTTCTTTACTGCGGTTGCCGTAGCAACACCGTCAAGTTTCACTGCGGTCATCGTTTTCCGTTCGAATCGGGCCAACGCACTGTTCGGCCACCTACACAACTGCCATGTCCATTAAACGCTAAAGAGCCCGCCGCTGTGTTCACACGGCGACGGGCTCTCTAGCTATGCCTGTTTAGGCCCAGGTTGTGGCCATTTAGGCCCAGAGTGCGGCTGGTTATGCCCAGCTACCGGGGCTTTCGAGTCCTTCATACAGCGGGAAGGCATCGGCGAGCGCGCGGGCACGACCCTGCAGCGTACTGATGTCTGCACCGGGCTTGAGGGTTTCGGCGATGATGTCAGCAACCTCAGTGAATTCGGCGTCACCGAATCCGCGGGTGGCCAGCGCTGGCGTTCCGATGCGCAATCCGGAAGTGACCATGGGCGGGCGGGGGTCGGCAGGAACCGCGTTGCGGTTGACCGTGATGTCGACGGAGTGCAGTAGGTCTTCGGCTTCTTGGCCGTTGAGTTCTGATTTGCGCAGGTCAACGAGCACGAGGTGCACGTCGGTGCCTCCCGTGAGCACGTCAATTCCGAGCTCTTTCATGTCGTCTTGAACGAGACGCTCGGCAAGAAGCTTGGCGCCGCGAAGCGTGCGCTCCTGGCGGTCCTTGAATTCAGGGGTTGCCGCGAGCATGAATGCGGTCGCCTTGGCGGCGATCACGTGCATGAGGGGTCCACCCTGCTGACCGGGGAACACATTGGAGTTGATCTTCTTTGCGATGTCAACATTGTTGGTGAGGATGAAGCCCGAGCGCGGACCACCGATGGTCTTGTGCACGGTCGACGACACAACATCCGCGAAAGGAACCGGCGACGGGTGCAGTCCAGCAGCAACCAGTCCCGCGAAGTGTGCCATGTCGACCCATAGGACTGCGCCAACCTCATCGGCAATCTCACGGAAGGCAGCGAAGTCGAGCTGGCGAGTGTAGGCCGACCAGCCAGCGATGATGACCTGCGGCTGAACCTCGATGGCCTTGGCGCGAACATCGGCCATGTCGAGCACGCCGGTTTCTTCGTTCACTCCATAGGCGTGAGCTTCGTAGAGCTTGCCCGAGAAGTTGAGGCGCATACCGTGGGTGAGGTGCCCGCCGTGATCGAGCGAGAGACCGAGGATGCGGTCGCCGGGCTTTGCGATAGCCGACAGCACTGCGGCGTTGGCCGACGCACCCGAGTGGGGCTGAACGTTCGCGAAGGCGGAACCGAACAGGCTCTTGGCACGTTCGATGGCGAGCTTCTCTGCAATATCCACAAATTCGCAACCGCCGTAGTAACGGCGACCCGGGTAACCCTCTGCGTACTTGTTGGTAAGAACCGAACCCTGTGCTTCGAGAACGGCACGCGGAACGAAGTTTTCGCTTGCGATCATCTCGAGGGTATTTCGCTGGCGTTCGAGTTCTTGACCAAGAACGGCAGCGATCTCGGGGTCTACCTCAGAGAGAGGCGAAAGGAATGTTGACACAGATGAGCTCCTTGCGACGGGGTGGATACGTCAAATCTACCGGGTGCCGGTGATCGGTGCGAGAGTTATCGAACATCTGGGCCGCACCTAAGCTGGTAGCCATGAGCGACCACATCATCCATTCAGCGCAGCTAGTCACTGGCGACGAGGTTGTTGCCAACGGCTGGGTAGCCTGGAGCGGCGACACGATCACCGCCGTCGGTGTTGGCGAAGACTGGCGAGCACACGCCAGCAACGAGACCCAGATCACGGATGCAGCCGGCGGCTACCTCACGCCAGGCTTCATCGACATCCACTGCCATGGCGGCAATGCGGCAGCCTTCGACAACGGTCCCGACGCGATCCGCACAGCGCTCTCGGTGCACCGCGCTCACGGAACCACCCGCTCCGTCATCTCCCTAGTCAGTGGAGATCACGCAAGCCTCATGCAGAACCTGGCCGTGATCGCCGAACTCGCCGCAACCGATCCTCTCGTGCTCGGCAGCCACCTCGAAGGCCCCTTTCTCGAGCAGTCGTTCAGGGGCGCCCACAACCCAGAAGCCTTGCGGAGTCCCACGCCCGACGAGATCGATGAGCTCCTTTCCGCCGCAGCAGGCACCCTCCGGCAGATCACGCTGGCTCCCGAACTCAACGGTTCCATGGCTGCAATTGCCCAATTCACCGAAGCGGGCGTCGCGGTATCGGTTGGGCATACGTCGGCTGACTACGAGCAGTCTTGTGCCGCATTCGATGCGGGAGCGCGCCTACTCACTCATGCTTTCAACGGCATGAAGGGCATCCACCACCGCGCTCCCGGCCCTGTTGCTGCGGCGATCAGTCGCGAGTCAGTGATACTTGAGGTCATCAATGACGGCGTGCATGTGCATCCGGATGTCGTGAAGATGCTGTTCGCCTCAGCTCCTGGTCGCGTCGCACTGATTACGGACGCAATGGCCGCAGCCGGCGCGAGCGACGGCCCCTATGTGCTCGGCTCGCTCGATGTGACAGTGACCGACGGTGTCGCGCGGTTGAGCGACGCCGGTTCGATCGCCGGGTCAACCTTGACGATGGATGCTGCGGTGCGCCGTGCCGGCACCGAGGTCGGTGTGAGTGTGCCGCAGGCTGTTGCCGCGGCGACCTCGGTGCCGGCTCGCGCAATCGGACGCGCTGCAGAGCTCGGCTCACTTGCTGCCGGATTCGCCGCCGATGCCGTGCTACTCGATGCCGACTTTAAGGTGCAGGCGGTGTGGGCTGCTGGTCGCGAATTGCCGCGGCCCGACCATCCCGACGCCTGAGCAGCTCGCCACCAACAATCGCGAACACCACGGCGACACCGAGAATGACGGCGTCGACTGCGGGTAGCGAGAGGATGCCGTACTGGTCGAGCAGGATGCCACCGAAGAGTGCGCCGCCGCCGATGCCGATGTTGAATGACGTGGTGAGGTAGGCCGAGCCGACATCGCGCATACGAGGGGATGCGAGCTGAAGGAGGCGCGTCTGAATCATCGCGGGCACTCCACCGAACGCCATTCCCCAGATCGTGATGACGGGGAACATGATCCACGGCTCCGCGGGGAACATGCCGAGCAGTGCCGCACAGATTGCTACGAGAGCGACAGTGACGATGATGATGCTGCGCGGGAAGCGATCGACGAGAAGCCCCGCGAGCGCAAGCCCAACCGCACCAGCGGCACCGAAAACGAGCAGCACCCCGGCGACCGACCCGGGCTCAATACCGGCCGGGCCGATGAGGTACGGAACGATGTAGGTGTAAAAGAGGTTGTGGCCGAGCATCACGAGCGCAACCAGAATGCACACGTAAATCACGCCGGGAACCGAACGGTCTTTGCGCAGCGGGATAGAGATCTCGGCGGTGGAAAGCGGGGGCTGGTGATCAACCGGCGGAAGCACGCGCACCACCATGATCGTGAGCGCAAGGATGATTATTGCAATCACGACGAAGGCGAGTCGCCATCCAAGAGCGTGACCGAGAGCGGTGCCGACAGGAACGCCGAGCACGAACGCCGCAGTGGCCCCGGCACTAGTAACGGCAACGGCACGGCCGACCTGATGCGGAGGGACAAGGTGCGCAGAGTACGCACCGACGACAGCCCAAAAGAGACCGTGCGAGAGTCCGCCGATCACACGGGCGACGACAAGCACCGCATAGTTGGGTGCCGCAGCGGCCAACAGGTTGCCGACTACGAAGACCAGCAGCACCACAATGACGAGCGACTTGCGCGAGTGGTTGCGGGTGAGCGCGGCAAGCGGCGCAGTAGAGATTACGACAGTGGCCGCAAAAATCGTGATGAGCAGGCCAACCTGCGATTCAGATACCGACAACTCGGTAGCAATCTCGGGCAACAATCCGGTGGGCAACCACTCGCTCGTGACTGAGGTGAAGATCAGCGCTGAGAGGGTGAAAAGACCCGCCCACGGAAACGCTTGAGATGACGAAGACCCTGGTGGAGTGCGTGGCGTGCTCATGTTTGACTTAGCCTACCGCTGGCACCGGTACGCTGATTCTGTGACCACCTCAACACACTGGATCGTAACCCTCACTTGTGACGACAAGCCCGGCATCGTGCACGCCATCAGTGGCGCCATCGTTGAGGCCGGCGGAAACATCACCGAGTCGCAGCAGTTCTCCAGTGGAGACACCGGCCGCTTCTTCATGCGGTTGCAAGTGGAATCGGATGCTCCGCGCGAGGTTTTCGAGCAGGCTCTCGCCCCCGTGACTGAGCGCTACACGATGGAATGGCAGCTTGACGTTGTCGGGCGCCCGCTGCGCACCCTTGTGTTGGCATCCAAGTCAGGGCACTGCGTCAACGACCTCCTCTACCGCCAGCGCGCCGGTCAACTAGCGATCGATATGCCTCTCATCATGAGCAACCACCCCGACCTGGGTTCTCTTGCCGAGTTCTATGAGGTGCCTTTCGAGTCGCACCCAGTGACCACCGCCGGTCAGAAGTTGGCGTTCGAAGACCGCATTCTTGAGGTCGTCGAGCAGCACGACATCGAGCTTGTCGTACTCGCCCGCTACATGCAGATCCTCTCACCGGAACTGTGTGAGCAGTTGAGCGGCAAAATCATCAACATTCACCACTCGTTCTTGCCAGGCTTCAAAGGCGCCAACCCCTACAAGCAAGCGCACGCCCGCGGCGTGAAACTCATCGGAGCCACCGCTCACTTTGTGACGAGCGACCTCGACGAGGGCCCCATCATTGAACAAAACGTCGTACGGGTAGACCACGCAAGCACCGCGAGCGAACTCGTCTCGATTGGTCAAGACGAAGAGAGCCGCACCCTCACCCAGGCAGTGAAGTGGTTTGCGGAAGACCGTGTGCTGCTCGACGGTGCACGCACCATCATCTTCCGCTAGTGCAGGCGCTCCCAGTCGAGTCGGTTCTCCCACGAATACCGGTAGTAGTCGGCGAACTTCAGCTCGGATGCCGCCGCCTCATCCACAATCACCGTCACCGTTGAGTGCAACTGGATCGCCGATCCCGGCAAGCTCGCCGTCACCGGACCCTCGACGGCACCCGCGAGCGCCGCGGCCTTCGCCTCACCAAACGCGAGCAGCACGAGATGCCCTGCACGCTGGATGGTGCCGAGCCCCTGCGTGATGCAGTGTCTGGGCACTTGCTCGGGCGAAGCGAAGAAGCGAGCGTTGTCGAGCCGAGTCTGCTGCGTCAAAGTCTTAACGCGAGTGAGCGATGCAAAGGACGACCCCGGCTCGTTGAAACCGATATGGCCCGTCGACCCGATGCCCAAAATCTGCAAGTCGATCCCACCCGCGGCGACAATCGCGCGCTCATAGTCTTCGCCCGCAGTCTCGATTGGCCCGCTCTCGGCCGGCACCTGCACCAGCGACGGCGTCAACCCGAGCGGCTCAACAACCTCCCGAGTGATTACCGAGCGGTAGCTCTGGGGATGCCCAGCAGACAATCCGACATATTCATCGAGAGCAAAGCCCCGCACAGCAGACAGATCGAGGGCACGTGCCGCGAGCGCAGACCACGTCGTTAAGGGCGTCGACCCCGTCGCTAAGCCCAGCACGACATCCGGGGTCCGACGCACAAGCGCCTCGATAAGGTCTGCAGCAACTTCACCTGCAGCCTCTTTTGACTCAACAATCACAACCTCTGCCATATAAGTACTTTCTCACGCCTGCGGCCGTGCGCGCAGAGTGGTACAGACCTATGATCGCGCTGAGAACGCCCCGGAAGTCATCCTCTACAGAGGCTTCCCCAAAGCGCACTCGGTCATACTGGATATCTACCACCCCTCTTGGAGCCTCATGCGCAGCCGTACCGACAATAAGACCGCCGTAGCCCTCTTTGCCGGTGTCACCCTCGTGGGAGCGCTCTCAGCCTGCTCTTCCCCCGCGACAGGAACCAATGCCACGGTTGCCGACGCAGCGACGCCGACTACCACCGCTGATTACACCGACGGCACCTACACCGAGACCGGCAACTACACGTCTCCCAACGGTGCCGAACAAGTGGATGTCACCCTCACACTCGAAAGCAATGTCGTCACCGACGCCACCGTTGTTGGTTTCGGTGAGAGCCCCAACTCCCAGCAGTTTCAGGGCGAATTTATTGGCGGAATCGCCGCCGAAGTTGTCGGCAAGAACATCGACGAACTCTCCGTCGACAAAGTAGCCGGTTCCTCGCTCACGAGCGGGGGCTTCAACATGGCCGTCGCTGCGATCAAGGCAGACGCTCTCGCCGAGTAAACAGTTCGAGGCCATAGGTGCGCCCTGGCAGATTGACACGGCACAACCGCTGAGCGTTGAGGCTGGCGCCGCCCTTGCCGCACGCATCGACGACTTCGATCGCACTTACTCGCGATTCCGTGACGACTCCCTAGTCAGCACCATCGCGCACACCCCGGGCACCTACCGCTTTCCTCCAGATGCTCCGCCACTATTCGAGCTCTACCGCCGCCTCTACACCGCAACCCGCAGCGCCATGAGCCCCCTCGTTGGCCGCGCCCTCGAAGAGCTCGGCTACGACCGCACCTACTCCTTGAGGCCTAGCGTCACCCGCACCCGCGTGCCGGAATGGCACGAAGCCCTCAGCTGGAACGGCAACGAACTCACCACCTACACCCCTGCCCTGCTCGATGTCGGCGCTGCAGGCAAGGGCTACCTCGTGGATCTCGTTGCCGCGGTGCTGGGCGAACACGGTGTCGACGCCTCAACGGTGGATGCGAGCGGCGACATTCTGCACCGGGGTGACACGGACCTGCGGGTTGCTTTGGAACATCCACTCGACACCAGCAAAGCCATCGGTGTGGTGTCAGTGCAGAACCAAGCCATTTGCGCGTCAGCTTCCAACCGGCGAACATGGGCGGACGTGCACCACATTGTGGATGCTCGCACTGGCGTACCCACCGATCGCATCCTTGCGACCTGGGCGATCGCCGCCACCGCGCTCGAGGCAGACGGGCTTGCCACCGCCCTATTCTTCGCCGAACCACCAGAACTTGCTACGGATTTTGAGTTTCAGTACGTCCGGATGTTTTCAACTGGGCGAGTAGAGTTCTCACCAGACCTCAACGGGGAGTTGTTTGTATGAGAGTCGGGCACATGAAGAACTGGCTAGACCGCACACTCGGCGCACTCGCGATGTACAAGCTTGTGGTGCTGTCTCTCCTAGCGATCGCGATCATCGCCATTGCGCTCGCGTTCTTCGACCTCGTCTCCCCTGACCCGTTTGCACTCCTCGCAAGCCTGCCCGTGGCGATCGTGTTCAGCTATGGTGCGAGCTGGCTTGGCGCCCGCATGGTCCGACAGCGAGCGCATCTCGAGTCATCGCTCATTACCGGGTTGTTGGTCTTCTTCATCATGGCGCCGAGCCTCGAACTGATGGGGTTGCTGGGCATCGCACTCGCCTCAACAATTGCCGCAGCATCCAAGTTTTTGATCGCATTCCATGGGCGCCATATCTTCAACCCCGCAGCCATCGGCGCGTATGTTTTCATCTTCGCGCCCCTCGGCTTTCCGACGTGGTGGGTCGGCACACCGCTCCTGCAGCCGTTCATCATTATTGCCGCTTTTCTGATTTTGTACCGCACACAACGCCTCGATTTGGGTGTCGTCTTTGTGGTCGTTGCTGCCAGCATCCGCATCGCACTCACCATCGCCGGCGGCGGAACCCTCATCGACGCGCTGAGCTTCACCTTCGCCTCGTCACAACTGATCTTCTTCGTGGGCTTCATGCTGAGCGAACCCCTCACCCTGCCCCCACGCCGGTGGCAACGGCTCAGCGTGGCCGTGCTCGTCGGGCTGCTGTTCGCGATCCCGTTCTCGATCGGCCCCGTCTACAGCGACCCGCTACTCGCCCTGCTCATCGGCAACCTCGTCGCCTTCTTCTTCACCCAACGCCGCACCATCCGGATGACGCGGGTCGAGACCGAAGAGATTGCTCCAGGCACGTGGGAGATCACTTTTGCCCCGCACCGCCCCATCACATTCCGTGCGGGTCAGTACATTGAGCTGTCGCTGCCGCACGCCTCCGCGGATTTCCGGGGGGTGCGCCGCTACTTCACTATTTCATCGGCTCCGGATGCCGGGGCCACCCTCACCGTGACCCTCACCGCGCCAGAGAACGCGAGCAGCTTCAAGGCGGCCCTTCTGGATCTCCCCCGCGGCTCGCAGGTCAACGCGACCGGAATCTGGGGCGACTTCGTCTTGCCGCGCAATACCTCCGAACCGTTGCTTCTCGTTGCCGGAGGGATCGGCGTCACCCCGTTTGCCAGTCAGGTTGCGCACGCCCACCGCCAAGCTGAGGGTCGCGACATCGTTGTGGTTTACGCGACCTCGAGCAGTGAACCGCTCCCGTTCAGCGGCATGCTCAGCGAGTCAGGCGCACGCGTGATCGTGTTCGGGCCGCAGCCTGCCGAGGCGTTACCTGCCGGTTGGGAGCTCGGCGGCGAGGGCCGGATGACCGGCGACACACTCTCCACACTCGTCACCGATTTGGGCAACCGACGCGTGTACCTTTCGGGCCCGCCCGCACTCGTCAACGATCTCAAGTCTGCGCTGCGCACAAACGGGGCCCGGCGCATCCATACCGACTACTTTTCGGGCTACTAGGCCTTCTCGGGGCCAAGGCCTTCTCCGGGCCAAGGCCTTCTCCGGTCATAGGGCGCTAGCGAGCGCGTCGGCCTAAGTTCAGTGCACGAAGCGCGTTGAGAATGGTCACGAGGTCCACGACTTCTTGCAGACCCGCGCCAACGATGGCGGGGAGAACGCCGGTCATTGCGACCAACATGAGCGCGACGCTGATAGCGATGCCGATCCAGATGCTCTGGAGAGCAATGAAGACGGTGCGTTGGCTGACTGACACGGCATCAACGACACGATAGAGATCATCGACCAGAATCACGATGTCGGCGGACTCGCTGGCCGCCGTTGAGCCCTTTGCCCCCATCGCGATTCCCACGTTTGCGGCGGCAAGCACGGGCGCATCGTTGACCCCATCGCCGACCATGACGACAGGCCCCGGGGTGATCGACTGCACGATCCGCACTTTGTCTTGCGGAAGGCACTCAGCGTGCACCTCATTGAGCTGCAGCTCATCGGCGACCTTCTGTGCGGTCTGGTGCACATCACCCGTCACCATCAGAGTCTTCTGGATGCCCAGCTCCCGCAGGTCGTGCAGCATCCGTGGTGCTTCTGCCCGCGCTGCATCGCGCAGCACGATTGCGCCGGCGTACTGGTCATCGACGGCTACGTACACGGCAGCTTCGCCGCTCGACAGTTCAAGCCGGGTAAGCCCCGGCACCTGTTCGGCGACGAATGCCGGCTTGCCCACGGTGACGAGTTCGGAGCCGACGCGTGCCTGAACTCCGTGCGTAGCAACTTCGCGAGCATCCGTGACCGCTGGCAGATCGTAGCCTCGTTGCTGCGCGTCGGCAACGAGTGAGGCTGCGAGTACGTGTGAGGAGTACTGCTCCACCGCCGCGACCAGTGTGAGCAAGGCTTCTTCGCTTCGACCGCCCTCTGGCTTGATGGCGACCACTTCGGGAGTTCCGCTCGTCAGGGTTCCCGTCTTGTCAAAGACAACAGTTTTGGCGCGGGCCAGCACCTCGAGCGTGCCTGCGTTCTTCACGACAACACCGTGACTGGATGCGCTCGACATTCCCGCCATAAACGCCACCGGTGCCGCGATCAGGAGCGGGCACGGTGTCGCGACCACGAGCACTTCGGCGAACCGCGTCGGGTCGCCAGAGACCCACCACGCAATCGCCGCTAGGCCAACAGAAACGAGCGTGAATGGTGCCGCATAGCGATCGGCAAGCCGCACGAGAGGTGGCTTGCTCGCGGCTGCTTCGCTCACCAGTTGCACGATCCGCTGGTACTGGCTTTCTGATGCGGGCGCGGCGGCAGTCACCGTCACTGCTTCTGGACCGTTGACGGATCCACTCAACAGAAGGTCTCCGGCCACCTTCTCTACCGGCATACTTTCTCCGGTGAGGGATGATTCATCCACCGACGTCGACGAAGAGACGAGAACCGCATCCACGGGAACAATCTCTGACGGGCGCACAACGAGACGATCGCCTCTCGCCACCTCAGTGACAGCAACGTCGAACAGCTCGCCGTTGTCAGCAAAAGTGTGCGCGATCTGGGGCACCCGGCTCAACAACGCTTTCAACTCGCGCTGGGCACGACCTGCAGCAAAGTCTTCGAGTGCTTCTCCGCCGGTGAGCATCAGCACGATCACGATGCTTGCCCAAAACTCGCCAACGAGCACGGTCGCGACGATCGCCGTGACGGCAAGAACGTCGAGACCAAATTCGCGAGCAGACAGTCTCCGCACCATAGACACCGACTCGCGCACCGCGATGGCAAGGGCGTACAACGACAGAAGCCACGGCACGACAGCGGATGCCGGAGTCCAGTTCAGGGCGAGGCCAACCACTCCAACAACCACCGTTAGCGCTACGAGCGGATATCGACGCACCGCTGCAGCAAGAATTGTCATGCTCTCGTTGTACTCGCGATCGCGGCATCCGGCCAGCTAGCGCAGCCTCCCCTTAGCAAGGTCGGTAGGCTCGAAACCATGACTCAACGGCGCTAGCAACAGATCATGGACGTTCCGCTAACGGTCGCAGCTGCCGTGTTTTTGGTTGCGTACGCGTGGGAGGTGATCGCAAACCTCACCGGCACAGCGATGCTCATCGCTGAAGTCATCATTGCCGTCACCTGGGTGGTGTTTGTTGCCGACTATTTGGTGAACCTGATTCTTGCTGAGCGACGCTGGCACTGGTTCACTCGGCACCTCTTCGATCTCCTGGTCGTGGTGCTGCCGATGCTGCGCCCGCTGCGCCTCCTGCGCTTGGTTACCCTGCTGGGCGCACTCCAGCGGCGAGCGGGAAGTGCGGTCCGTGGCAGCGTGCTCATTTATGCCGTCGGTGCGTCTCTGCTGTTGGTCTTCGTGGCCGGGCTCGCCATTCTCGACACTGAACGCAACGCCGCAGGCACCCAGATCTCGAATCTCGGCGATGCCATCTGGTGGGCTTTCGTCACGATCACGACCGTTGGCTATGGCGACATCTACCCCGCTACGACGCTCGGGCGAGTTATCGCAGCGGGTGTCATGGTGGCAGGAATCGCCCTGCTCGGTGTTGTTACCGCAACGCTCGCCTCGTGGATCGTCGACCGGGTTGCCGCCCAGGATGAGCTCTCACACGTCGCTACCCGCCGCGAAGTCACTGAACTCACCGAGCAGGTAACCGAGCTCAAGCAGGTGCTCCTCGAGCATGCCACACAGATGGCCGAGACCTCCGGCACGCCCGCGTCCACCGTGCCGGATGCAGCAGTCGCTGCGGGCAGCAGAAAGGGCCCGGAAGCCTAAGCTTCCGAGCCCAAAGCTGAACTAGCTGCGCTTATGCCAAGCGCAGTGCGAGGTTCTTGTCGAGCGTGTCGAGGAACTCTTCGGTGGTCTCCCACTTCTGGTCGGGTCCGACGAGAAGAGCGAGGTCCTTCGTCATGTGACCATCTTCAACACTCTTGATGACGACGTCTTCAAGGGTCGAGGCGAAGTCGATGAGTTCCTGATTGCTGTCAAGCACACCACGGTGCGCGAGCCCACGGGTCCACGCGTAGATCGACGCGATCGGGTTGGTGGAAGTTGGCTTGCCCTGCTGGTGCTGGCGGTAGTGACGAGTCACGGTGCCGTGAGCTGCCTCTGCTTCAACAACCTTTCCGTCTGGCGTGGCCAGCACGGAGGTCATGAGGCCGAGCGAGCCGAAGCCCTGAGCGACGGTGTCGGACTGAACGTCGCCGTCGTAGTTCTTGCAGGCCCAGACGTAGCCGCCCTCCCACTTCATGGCCGATGCGACCATGTCATCGATGAGGCGGTGCTCGTAGGTGAGCCCAGCTGCATCGAACTTGTCCTTGAACTCCGTCTGGAAGATCTCTTCGAAGATGTCTTTGAAGCGACCGTCGTAGGCCTTGAGGATCGTGTTCTTCGTCGAGAGGTAGACGGGGTAGTTGCGCGTGAGGCCGTAGTTGAGGCTTGCCCGAGCGAAGTCAACGATCGAGTCGTCGAGGTTGTACTGAACCTGGGCGATACCGTCGCCTGGGGAGTCGTACACCTCAAACTTCATCGGCTCTGAGCCATCTTCGGGAGCGAACTCTACGGTCAGTTTTCCCTTGCCCTTGAACCGGAAGTCGGTGGCACGGTACTGGTCACCGAAGGCGTGACGGCCGATGATGATGGGCTTGTTCCAGCCGGGAACCAGACGGGGGATGTTCGAGATGATGATGGGCTCGCGGAAGATAACTCCACCAAGGATGTTGCGGATGGTGCCGTTCGGGCTGCGCCACATCTTCTTGAGACCGAACTCTTCAACGCGTGCCTCGTCGGGCGTGATCGTTGCGCACTTGACGCCAACACCGTGCTTCTGGATGGCGTGAGCTGCATCGATGGTGATCTGGTCGTCGGTTGCGTCGCGGCTTTCGATGCCGAGGTCGTAGTACTCGAGGTTGACATCAACGTAGGGGTGGATCAGGGTTTCCTTGATCCGGTGCCAGATAATGCGCGTCATTTCGTCGCCGTCGAGTTCGACGACGGTGCCTTCTACCTTGATCTTGGACAAGCTTTGCTCCTTAGTTAGTGGCCTCTACCAGCTTACTCTTTTTCCTAACTATCTCGACATAGAGATACCTTGGCGCATCTGTCCAACGCGGGTTAGCCTGTATCCATGGGTGAGCTACGACTTGAAGAATTATCGGCAAACACCATTGTTGCCGCCAACAATCTCACGCTGCGACGCGGTCAAGAACAGTTCGTTACGCCGCCCTCCTACGCGATCGCTGACGCCTTCATCGACCCGCTCACCTCGTGGCCCCGCGTCGTTGTCGACGGCGACAAGGTCGTCGGCTTTATTCGCGGCAACTTCGACGCCAATGCTTCGCAAGAAGAATTCCGCAGCTGCATCTGGCGTGTAAGCGTCTCCGGTGATGCCCAGGGTGAAGGCGTTGGCCGCTTCGCCGTCAAGGCACTCTGCGAAGAGGCCCGCAGTCGCGGCTTCAACCGAATCACCGCTATTTGGGAAGAGGGCGATCTCGGCCCCGAGCAGTTCTTCCTCAAAGTCGGCTTCATCGTTGTCGGCGAAACCCAGTACGGCGAGAAGCTCGGCGAGTACACCCTCTAGGCGTGCCGTCCCTTCGTCGCGATTCCGACGATCTGCCCGCAACGACTCGTGAATGCAGGCACCACCGTCGTGAACGCACCTAACGACGACTTCGTCAGCCGAGTGCTTGCTGTGGTCGACGCGATTCCGCCCGGCCACGTGATGACCTACGGCGATGTCGCGGCAACCATCGGTTCTCGCGCGGCACGAGCCGTCGGCACCGTCATGGCCCGGTACGGCTCTGAGGTGACCTGGTGGCGTGTAATTCGCTCGGGCGGGCATCCACCCATCGCTCACGAAGATCGGGCGCTGTCTCACTACGAGCTCGAATCAACGCCGCTGAAATGGATGCCCGACGGCACTTACCGAGTGGATATCCAGCTCGCGCGGTACCGAACTGTGCATCGCTGAATCTCTACCGTGAGCGACCACAATGCTCCAAATGAGTCGCTTCTCAACCCAGTTGCACGTTTTTGCACGATGGGTGCTCTGCGCTGATGATGCAGACGCGGTCTCACTTTCAACGTTCTCGCTGCAGCCTCCGTTTGGTGCCCAGTCGAGCGACCTGCACCACTCGATCAAGCGCGCGCGAATGATTCGGCCACGAAAGTGACAACCCGACGTTCCGAGGCTGAACACTTGCCAAAGAGTGCACCAACGTGCACCAAAAACCCCTATTGAAAAGGCCCAGCTGAGGATAGTTTGTCAACTGTCGGCTGCACGATCGAAAAGCAGAATTCCGTGCAGACGCGCTCGATCAGAACAAAGGAAGGTCAATGTGGACAATCTAGGAGCAGTATTTCTCTCAGAAGTAGTGGGCACCGCCATGCTCGTTCTGCTGGGAACCGGTGTCGTTGCCAACGTCGCTCTGATTAAGAACAAAGGTTTCAACGGCGGGTTCCTCATGGTGAACTTCGGTTGGGGCCTCGCGGTCTTCGCCGGTGTAATCGTCGCGTACAACTCTGGCGCACACATCAACCCTGCGGTAACGCTCGGTCTCGTCGCTAGCGGAGCAACCGAGTTTAGCCTCGGCGTTGCTGTCACGATCGGATCGGTGCTTACCTACATCTCCGCCCAGATGATTGGCGCCTTCCTCGGTGCTGTCGTTACGTGGCTGTCGTATAAACAGCACTTCGATCAAGAGCCTAATGCCGCAAGTAAACTCGCCGTTTTCTCGACTGGACCGGCAATTCGCAGCTACGGATGGAACCTCGTTACCGAAATTGTCGGCACATTCGTTCTTGTATTCGTCGTGATCGGATTCGGACGCCAAGATCCAGGCGGCGGACTCGCTGCCCTCGGCGCACTGCCCGTGGCTCTACTCGTTATCGCAATCGGTGCTTCGCTCGGCGGCCCCACCGGCTACGCCATCAACCCAGCTCGAGACCTCGGTCCCCGAATTGCCCACGCGATTCTTCCCATCAAAGGCAAAGGGCCAAGCGACTGGAGTTACTCCTGGGTCCCCGTAGTGGGGCCGATCATCGGTGGTGTGCTCGCCGGGGCGCTGTCGATACCCCTCATGCCCATACTCACCTAACAGAAACAGACCGTAGGTTGGACTAACCGAGCCTGCGCCGCCGACAAATTGAACAAGGAGATAGTCACATGAGTAATTACATCTTGGCCATCGATCAGGGAACGACAAGTTCCCGCGCGATCATTTTCGATAAAGCAGGTTCTGTCATCTCGATGGGGCAGCTTGAACACGAACAGATCTTCCCCAAGGCGGGTTGGGTCGAGCACGACCCACAAGAGATCTGGACGAACACGCGCGAAGTAATTGGAAAAGCGCTCTCCACCGCCAACCTCACACGCCACGATATTGCGGCCATCGGAATCACTAACCAGCGCGAAACCGCCGTCGTCTGGGACCGCAACACCGGCAAACCGATCTACAACGCGATCGTGTGGCAAGACACGCGCACTCAATCGATTGTCGACAGAATCGCCAAAGACGGCGGAGTCGAACGGTTCAAGAGTGTTGTTGGCTTGCCATTAGCAACCTACTTTTCCGGCACAAAAATAGCTTGGATCCTTGAGAACGTTGAGGGTGCTCGCGAGAAGGCAGACGCCGGAGACCTGATGTTCGGCACCACCGACACATGGGTGCTGTGGAACCTCACCGGAGGAACCAACGGCGGAGTGCACGCAACTGACGTCACGAACGCCAGTCGCACCATGTTCATGGATCTTGAGACTCTCGAATGGCGTCAGGACATCCTCGACGTTTTCGGTGTTCCCGCATCGATGCTCCCCGCGATCAAGAGCTCATCTGAAGTGTATGGAACCGCCGAGTCGAATAGCCTGCTTCGCGAGGTTCCTATCTCGGGAATTCTCGGCGACCAGCAGGCGGCGACCTTCGGCCAGGCTGCCTTCGATTCTGGCGAAGCCAAGAACACCTACGGCACCGGCAACTTCTTGATCTTCAACACCGACACCGAGATTGTGCACTCCAAGAACGGGCTGCTCACGACCCTCGGATACAAGCTCGGCGACGCGCCTGCACACTACGCGCTGGAAGGCTCGATCGCTGTAACTGGCTCATTGATTCAGTGGTTGCGCGACAACCTTGGGATCATCAAGGAAGCGGCCGAAGTCGAGACTCTCGCAAAGACAGTTGACGACAATGGTGGTGCCTACTTCGTTCCTGCATTCTCAGGACTGTTCGCCCCATACTGGCGCTCTGATGCTCGTGGTGCGCTGGTTGGACTTACTCGTTTTGTCAACAAAGGCCACATCGCACGCGCCGCGCTTGAGGCCACTGCGTTCCAAACGCGCGAGGTAATCGACGCGGTCAACGCGGACTCTGGTGTTCCCCTCACCGAGCTCAAGGTCGATGGCGGAATGATCGCCAACAACCTGCTCATGCAGTTCCAGGCAGACATTCTCGGCGTACCCGTCGTGCGCCCGGTCGTTGCCGAAACAACTGCACTCGGTGCCGCTTACGCAGCGGGCCTGGCCGTAGGGTTCTGGGACGGACTTGAGGATCTGCGCAAGAACTGGCAGGAAGACAGCCGTTGGGAGCCCAAGATGGGCGAAGAAGAGCGTGAGCGTTTACTGCGCAGCTGGAAGAAGGCTGTAACCAAGACCTTCGACTGGGTAGACGAAGACGTCGAATAGCCTACTTTAGCGAATAAGAGCCCGGCTGGATGCGCGAATACGCGGCCAGCCGGGCTCTTGCTTGTGCTAGCGACCTCGTGATTACGCCACCGTCACTGCGTATTGCGGCGCACAAGGAAGTTACTTACACCAGCGAATCGCGCCAGGCCGCGTGCAACTTCGCGAAGCGGCCTGTGCCGGAGATGAGATCTTGCGGCGTTCCGTCTTCGACGATCTGACCGTGCTCCATGACGAGCACACGGTCAGCAATCGCGACAGTCGAGAGTCGGTGCGCGATGATGATGGCGGTGCGATCGGAGAGCAGCGTTTGAAGGCCAGCCTGCACGAGTCGCTCGCTCGGAATGTCGAGCGACGCGGTCGCCTCATCCAGAATCAGCACCACCGGATCAGCAATGAACGCACGCGCGAACGACAACAGTTGTCGCTGCCCGGCGCTCACCCGCCCACCACGCTTGTTCACGTCGGTCTCGTAGCCGTTCGGCAGAGCCTCGATGAACTCGTGTGCTCCAACAGCTTTCGCGGCCTTGATGATCTCCTCGCGGGTCGCATCCGGCTTGCCCAGTGCGATGTTGTCTGCGACGTTTCCCGAGAAGAGGTACGCCTCCTGAGTAACCATGACGATCGCTCGGCGCAGATCCTTGGGGTGCAGTTTGCGCAGATCCACCCCGTCGAGAGAAACAGTGCCCTGGCTCGGGTCGTAGAACCGTGAAATGAGCTTGGCGAGCGTCGACTTTCCGGCACCCGTCGTGCCCACCATGGCAACGGTTTGCCCGGCTGGTAGTTCGAGATCGAACTTCGGCAGAATCACCTTGTCGGAGTTGTAAGCAAACTCAACGCCGTCGAACTTCACAGTTCCCCTGGCCTTACGCAGGTCAATCGGGGTCGTGGGGTCGGCAACGCTTGGTTGCTCCTCAAGCACACCCGAAATCTTCTCCAGTGCAGCAGCAGCCGATTGGTACGAGTTGTAGAACATCGCCATCTCTTGCGCAGGGGCGAAGAACTGGCGCGCATACAGCAGCGCACCGAGCAGGGCGCCAATTGCCAGATCACCCGTAGAAACACGCAACCCACCGATCAGCAGAATCATTGCCAATGCAACGTTTCCGATGAGGACGAGACCAGGGTCAAAGACTCCGAACAGGCGGATGACGCGGGCATTGGCATCCCGATAGTTCTCGACCAACCCGCCAAAGTGTTCGCGGTTGCGCTCCTCTTTGCGGAATGCCTTCACCGCACGGATGCCCGTCATTGTCTCAACGAAGTGCACGATCAACTTGGCTGAAGTTGTGCGAGTTTCGCGGAAGTGCAATTGCGAACGCAACTGGAACCAGCGGGTGAGGAAGGCCAGCGGGATGAGTGCGAAGAACAGCACGACGCCGCTCACCCAGTCGAGAGAGAACATCGCAATGGCGATGAACACCATGTATAGCGCGCCCTGCACGAGCTGGTTGATGCCAGAGTCGAGCAGTTCGCGGATCGCATCGAGGTCGCTCGTTTGACGCGCGATGATGCGGCCAGAGGTGTAGCTCTCGTGGAACTCGAGACTCAAGCGCTGCGTGTGCAAGAAGACTCGCTTACGCAGGTCGAAGAGAATAGCTTGGCTCACTCGCGCGCTCAGCACTGTGTACCAGGCGATCATCGTTGCCCCGGCGATGCCGGTAATCAGGTAGGCGGCGACCGTAAGCACGAGTGGCAGACTGTTGCCATTGATGAGCGCAGGAAGCGCTCGGTCGATGCCGTAGGCGATCAACGCCGGGCCTGCGACCTGCGCCGCAGTGCTCACGACGACGACAGCCATCGTGAGAATCACGCGGGCGCGAAGCGGCGAGATCAGCGATCCGAGCAGGTGCAGCGAGCGCTGCCGAATCTGGCGACTTTCGTCTTTCGTGTAGTCGTTGCGCTCTTCGCCGGAGGTTCCCATTACGCTCATGAGCTGACCTCCTGTTCTTCCTCTTCGAGACTGGATATGACGTAGCGATAGTGGCTGCTGGTCGCCAGCAGGTCGGAGTGCCTTCCCACCGCGGTGACCTTGCCGTCTTCGAGCAGAGCTACCCGATCAGCGAGCATCACCGTCGATGGGCGGTGCGCCACGATGAGGCCGGTTGTGGAGCTCAGAACTCTGCGCAATGCGGCTTCGACGAGTGCTTCAGTGTCGACGTCGAGGGCAGAGAGCGGGTCGTCGAGCACGAGCACTGCGGGTTTCGCAGCGACCGCGCGTGCGAGCGCGAGGCGCTGACGCTGGCCACCCGAGAGGCTGAGCCCTTCCTCCCCAACGAGGGTGTCGAGCCCGGCCGGTAGGTCGTATACAAAGTCGGCCTGGGCGATGCTGAGCGCTTCGCGCAGTTCTTCTTCAGTCGAGTCCGGGCGCCCCATGAGTACGTTTTCGCGCACGCTCGAGGAGAACAGGGTGGCATCCTCGAATGCCATCGCCAGATGACGCCGCAGTTCGAGCAGCGTGAGGTTGCGAACGTCGACACCGTCAATAGTGATCGAGCCCTCGGTGACGTCATAGAGGCGGGTCGTGAGCGCCGTAATCGTCGACTTGCCCGAACCGGTCAACCCAACGAGCGCCATGGTCTCCCCCGGTTCAATGCTCAGGTTGACGCCGTTGATGAGGTCGGGAACGTTCGCGGGTGAATCGGGGTAGCGGAAGTGCACATTGGTGAACTCGAGGTGACCCTTGCTATCCGTAATCGTTTCTGGATCTTCGGGGTCGGTGATGGCGTTGTCAGAGTCCATCACTTCAAAAAATCGGTCGGCAGCCGTGCGGGCGTCGAAGGTCATCGAGAGCAAGAAGCCGATGGACTCCACCGGGAAGCGCAAGACAGTTGCTGTGGCGAAGAACGCAACTAGATCACCGGCAGAGATGTTGCCCTGAACGACAAGCCAGACGCCGCCAAGCAGTCCAAGCGCAAACATCACGTCGGGTACGAGAAGCAGCCATAGCCAGATGCCAGCGATGGCGCGTGCTTTCTCGATCTCGGTACCGCGCAGGCTTTCTGCCTGGGCCGAGAAACCGGTCAGGGCGTGGGTTCCCCGTCCAAACGCTTTCAGTACACGGATGCCGTGCACCGACTCCTCAACAGCGGTTGCGAGGTCGCCAGTTTGGTCCTGACTGCGGCGAGCCACGATCGAGTACTTCTTTTCAAAAACATAACCGTAGATCCACAGGGGAATCGAGGTGACGATAAAGATGACGCCAAGCACCCAAGAGATGTTGACGAGGAAGGCGAGGCCGACGACGATCGTGAGCACGTTAACGACGAGCAGCACTAGGCCGAACGACAGCCAGCGACGAATCAGATTGAGGTCGCTGACGGCCCGCGACAGCAGTTGACCGCTTGGCCACCGGTCATGGAAGCTCACGGGCAGGTGTTGCAGCGTCATGTAAAGGGTGTTTCGCATTCGCGCCTCAACATGCGTTCCCGGCGTGAGCACGAAGAATCGACGCAACGCGATCATGATCGCTTCAATAACGCCGAGCCCCAGAACGATGAAGAAGGCAGGCCAGATCTGCGAGGAGTCACCCGATTGCAGCGGGCCGTCGACCAGCGAACGCAGAACCTGCGGAATGAGCAACGCGACAATGCCCGCGGCGAGCGCGGCAGCCATGCCCAAATAGATGTGCGGCATCGCCGGTTTTGCGTAAGGGTAAAGTCGGCGGATCGCCGCAAAAGTGCCGACCGCTTTAGCGCGCTCAGGCTGGACAGACTGTTGTGGCACCGTGGTTCCTTGACGAGAAGGGATCACCGCCAAGGGTGATCGCAGTTACTGCGGGTCACTTCAGTCGCGACCGTAAGCTGCTGCAATCGTCGGGGCGACGCTGAGCAGACAGCTTTTTAGGATATGCCTGCCGCAGCGTATACACAATCGTTAAGGCACGATTTTATGAAATTAACTCAATTCAGCGGATGCGCACCGAAAGGCACGTAACACAGCCTTCCATCTTCTCAAACTCTGACACGTCGACCGTGACTACGCGGTACCCGAGATCTTCGATGAGTGCCACAGTCTTGGGCGCTGACGATGACATGAGCACAGCATCATCCGACAGCACAACAACAGCAGCACCCTCGGCCTCAGGAACAGCCAAGAAGCGGTCGTAAAGGTCAACGTTGTCAACGAGATCGGCATAGCCAATGACCGTGCCGTCAGGCAGAGCGGTAACCCCACTCTTAAGGTGCAGCACCTTCTCGACCGGAACGGCAATTACTGAGTAGCCCAGAGGAGAAACGATGGCACGAAGCTGGCGGATGCCTTCGGCGTTCGTGCGCCCACCACGACCGACGTACACGGTAGAACCAACCTTGAGCACGTCACCGCCGTCGAGAGTGCCGGGCTGAGTGATCTCGTGCACTTCGAGCGTCAGCGCAGAAACGCTTGCGCGCACAGCCTCAACCTCGGCCTGACGGCTCTCAGCACCGGGGCTCGTGAGCACGGCAACGTCACCGAAAATCACTACGGTGTCTTCGATAAAGACGGAATCAGCAAGCTCGTCGGCTGCAGCAACCTCGATGGTCTCGAAGCCATTGGCGCGCAGCGCTTCGACGTAGCCATCCCACTGAGCGTCAGCGAGGTCAGCATCCACAGCAACACGGTCGAGGTGGGTGAGTTCGCCCTCGCCCAAACGCGACGACGGTGCACGAACCAGAGCAATCAGACGAGTCGGCTGAACTGCACCCTCAGTGAGCGCGTTCCAGACGCGGCGACCAACAGTGATCGCAGCAATGACGGTTACGACAACAAAAATCAGGTTGGTGCCCAGGAGTGTGGCGAGGATGAAGGTGAACGCCTCAGCATTCAGCTCGGCGCCAGTCGCAATGATTCCGAGCGCTGTGCCGACCACTGCCGAGACAATACCAAGCACAAGACCAACAACGGCTGCCGTGAACCAGTAACGGTGGATCTCTAACGCAGAGACAAGCGAATAGAGCACGAAGAGCACTGCCGCCATCGGCAAGAAGTACTCAGCGATCGCTGGCAGATTCTCGGCTGCTGCACCGTTCGCTGTAAAGAACGCCAATCCTGTTGCTAGATATACGGTGCCTGCGACGGCAATTCCAGAAATAAACGCTGCGGCTATGCGCCGACCCACACTAATCATGTTTCCTAACGTATCGGTCGAAATATATGCGTTTGCCTTACGTCGGTCGCGTTTAGTGGAAGAAGTGGCGCTCGCCCGTGAAGTACATCGTGACGCCCGCCTCGATAGCGGCAGCAATCACTTCTTCATCGCGAATGGAGCCGCCCGGCTGAACAACCGCACGAACACCCGCATCAAGCAGCAACTGCAGACCATCGGCGAAGGGAAAGAATGCGTCGCTGGCCGCAACCGAGCCCTGAGCGCGGTCACCGGCACGCGAAATCGCCAACTGGCACGAGTCAACACGGTTGACCTGCCCCATGCCGACACCGACGGATGCTCCGCCATCGGCCAGCAAAATAGCGTTCGACTTGACGGCGCGCACTGCCCGCCACGCAAACTCAAGGTCCGCGAGAGTGTCAGCATCTGCGGCATCTCCCGCCGCAAGCGTCCAGGTAGAAACCGGTGCGAAATGGTCATCGAGTTGCTGCACGAGCATGCCGCCCGAGATCTGGCGAAGTTCACTGCCCTCGCGAGCGTAGCCCTCGGGCAATTGCAGCAGACGCAGGTTCTTCTTGGCCTGCAGAACTTCAAGCGCTTCTGGCTCAAAGCCGGGAGCAACAACAACCTCAGTGAAGATCGGTGAAATCGACTCAGCAGCAGCCTTGGTGATGATTCCGTTGGCCGCAATCACTCCGCCATACGCCGAGATCGGGTCGCAGGCGTGTGCCAGAACGTGAGCTTCTGCGATGGTGGCTGCAGTGGCGATTCCGCACGGGTTAGCGTGCTTGATGACCGCAACAGCGGGAGTCTCATGGTCGTAGGCGGCACGCAGGGCGGCGTCGGCATCCACATAGTTGTTGTACGACATCTCTTTGCCACCGAGCTGGGTAGCCTGAGCGATCCCGCTCGAACCGGCCACTCCGTAGAGCCCGGCTTGCTGGTGCGAGTTCTCGCCGTAACGAAGCACCGCAAGCTGATCGGCTGCGATGTCAATGTGGGTGGGGAATGCGGGGACGGATGCCGCGGCATCCGAATCTCCCAGCAGTGCGCCGGTCAGGAACCACTGCGATACCGCGGTGTCATAGGCGGCGGTGTGAGCAAAAGCTCGGGAGGCGAGCGCATAACGCTGCGCAAAGCTCGTTCCGTCTCCGCCAGCCGCGGAAATGATTTCGTCGTAGCTGTCAGGGCTCGTAACGATCGCAACGTTGGCGTGGTTCTTGGCTGAAGCGCGCACCATGGCGGGGCCACCGATGTCGATCTGCTCAACGATGTCGGCAGGTGCTGCGCCCGATGCAACCGTCTCCACGAAGGGGTAGAGGTTCACGACGACGAGGTCGAACGCCTTGATGCCGAGCTCGTCGAGCTGAGCTTCGTGCGATTCCAGACGAAGGTCGGCGAGGATTCCCGCATGCACTGCAGGGTGCAAGGTCTTGACGCGACCGTCGAGCGACTCGGGAAAGCCTGTGACACTCGACACCTCAGTGACCTCGTGTCCGGCAGCAGCAATGGTCTTGGCGGTCGAGCCGGTCGATACCAACTCGACACCGGCTGCCGCGAGCGCGCCAGCAAGTTCGAGAAGCCCCGACTTGTCACTCACCGAAATGAGGGCGCGGCGGATAGGAACAATGTCGCGTTCGCGAAAGTCTGCAGGGTTATGGCTTGGGCCGCTCATGAGATTCAGAGTTCCTTTAGGTTGATGCGGTTGGTTGCGATGTCTTCGATCGTTTGCACAAGCAGCCGGCGCTCGACCGGCTTAATGCGTGCGTGCAAGTGTTCTTCGGTATCTCCGGGCTCGATCGCGACGCGCTCCTGCACGATGATCGGACCACTATCGACACCGTTGTCGACCTTGATAACGCTGGCACCCGTTTCAGTTGCCCCCGCGATAAGAGCATCCCGAACCGCATGTGCACCCGGGAATTCAGGAAGGTACGCCGGATGCGTGTTGATGATGTTGGGAGAGAGCGCGTCAACAACCCGCGGCGGCAGCAATTTCATGAAACCGCTCAGCACCACGAGGTCGGCATTCCAGAGCTGGATCTGCTCAAGCAGTTCGTCGCCCCACTCCTCGCGACTAGCGAAGCTGGACATGGGCACCGAGAAGGTCGGGATGCCGTAATGCTCGGCATGATCGAAACCGTCGGCGGCACGGTCGGCCCCTACCGCGAGGACACGCGCCGGAAAATCGGCGCTTTCGGCCGCTTCGAGCAGGGCAGCGAGGTTAGACCCGCCCCCTGAGATCAAGACAACGAGTGTGAGCACACACCCAGCCTAGCGCTGCGTGAACCCGTCATCTGCCCTCTCTGGGCGTGCAGAAGTCAACAAGCCGAGACCAGCGGCGACAGAGAACTCAACGAAGGCCCACGCCGTGACTATCCACGGCTGGGGACCAACATCACTGAGGCGACCCGGCCCAGCAGAACCTGCCGAAGCCCACACAAGCAACCCGATGATGGTTGCCGCTGTCACGCCGATACCCAGAGCCACGATCGC
Source organism: Rhodoglobus galactosidasius (assembly GCF_054957775.1). NCBI lineage: Bacteria > Bacillati > Actinomycetota > Actinomycetes > Micrococcales > Microbacteriaceae > Rhodoglobus > Rhodoglobus galactosidasius. The sequence goes on from NZ_JBQIAV010000001.1 coordinate 120,142, forward strand.
CAGCTCGCGACGACGTAATTCGCCCGCAATGCGCGGGCCAAGTACCGCCGCCACCAAGAATCCAACAACCACCGGGGCAAGAAGCCCAACATAACCGAACGCAAAGTCGCCAGTAGGTAGAGCGCCGAGCACCGGGATCGCGGGAATCGGTCCCAACGATGTAGCCAGCGGTGACACCGTCGAACCAGCGCCAATGGCAAAGCCCGGCCCCACCAGCCATGAGGTGGCCCAGAGAATAATGTTGGGCAACAGCGCGAGCTGCCCGAGGGTTACCGCAACGCCGCCAAGCACCTCGGTGTGCAGCGCTTCATACAGACTGATGATCTCGGCATAGGAAGTGATGATCGCTAGCATCGTGGCAATTGACGCGATCATCAGCAAGCCGGCAGCCGCGATTGCACCGCCCCGCAGCGACGTCGCAAGGATTGTACGCACGTGGGCCGGCCATCCGAGAACCCAACGGCGAACCGGGCCAACAGCGCGACTCTTCGTGTTTACGACTTGGCTTCCGATAAGGAGCCCAACCGCGAACACCACCGTCGGCAACAGCGTGCCCTGCCATAGCGAGGGATTCGCGACCGGATGCTGCGCCGAAAGCGCGACCACCAGCGATGCAAGACCAAACGTGACGAGCGAAGCAAATGTACCGAGCAGCGCGTGCGACGTCTCCGCGACCCGGCGGCCGGCCCGAACACCCAACAGAACCGTGAGCAGTGAAAAACCGAGCAGCGCCATCGTGATCGTCACCGGCGTGCTCGCCGCAGCCAGACCCAGCGACTTCGAGACAGTCGGATCCAGCACCACCGTCATGTCGACGCCATGGCCGACCAACCAGATGTCGACAGCCGCACGCCAGAACACTGTCCAATCGATCGCAAGACCGTAGTGGACTCCCCACAAGAGCGTGAGCGGAACCAGCGGTATCGCAATACCGATGGCGACCACCAAGAGAGCCTCGAAGGCGGCAAAGAGGAGGGTGAGCTGGCGATTCATGTCGAACGTGAGCGTACCCCCACTCTCAGCCGCCACGGCGGCGGCCTACCGCAAAAGAGCGATCTGACAGGGAACAATTGCTGCGCCCGCAGGCAACTAGCTCGCGAGTTCGCCGAAGCCCTCCGCAGTCATCGCGACGAGCAGGTCAATGGCCTCTTGAGCGGCGGCTCCGGTCGCCGAGTACTTCACACGGTGATCCTTGGGCGCGCCGAGCGACATGATGCCGATCAGACTGTTCGCTACCACCGGCCCCTTGCCCGAAGTGAGATCAGTGATTGTGACCTTCGCATCAACCTTGGCGAGTGCCTGAACGATTGCGGCTGCGGGTCGCGAGTGCAAACCGTCTGGATTGATGAGAGGTGCCTCTGCACTGATCTCGGACGTCGCTGCGGTCTCGGCGTTCGGGCTTGTCGGCCTGCGAGTGGCGGAGCTATCGCCAGGGACCACGGCGACAGGTTCGGCTGCAGGCGCTCCCCCGTGTCCAGCTAACTGATTCTGCTTCGCGCCCATCGCCGCTCGAGCCTCGCGATCAACCTCGTCCAGCGACGCGCCAGCATTAGCCAGCACGACCGCGGCGATCAGCCCCTCGACAAAGGGAGCATCCGTGAGCCTGACCTCCTCACTCGTGGTCATGAACTCGGTGGCCATTGTTCCGCTCAGCACCGCTGAGCCGAGATCCATGAAAACAAGTACGCCGTCTCCGCTAGCGACCTCGTCGATCGCTTCGGCAACCTTCACAGCGTCAGTTCCGATGACACCGTCGCCAGCGCCGGCAGCAATCGCAATCGACGGCGGGGTCTCCCCCACCATCTCCAGCGAGAGATCCACTGCCGCTCGCGCCAAGGCGGGGCTATGGCTCACCACAACAATCCCGATCATGCTCAGCTCGCAACAGTGTCGGCGAGCGCCTGGAACAACAGTGTGCTCGACGTTGCGCCGGGATCGATATGCCCAGCGCTGCGTTCACCGAGATAGCTCGCGCGACCCTTGCGAGCGACGAGAGGCTCGGTCGCAAGACGGCCCTCCTCGGCAGCAGCGAGAGCCGCGGATGCCGCAGCAGCAATGTCACTGCCGCCAGCGACGGCAGCGTCCCAGGCATCCAGCGCAGGAGCAATCGCGTCGAACATTGTTTTGTCACCGGCTTCAGCCTTGCCGCGAGCAACAACACCATCGAGACCGGCTCGCAGCGCAGCACCAAAGGCGGCACCGTCGAGTTCAGTGACGGTGCCGGCACTGACCCCCATCCTCAAGAAGAGGGTGCCGTAGAGGGGTCCGCTTGCGCCGCCGACGGACGTCACGAGGGTCATGCCCACTGACTTCAAGAGTTCGTCGACGGCAGCCGAGGGTGCCGCACCGATCTTCTCAACAACCGCACCCATACCTCGGGTCATGTTCGAACCGTGGTCGGCGTCACCGATGGCCGAATCAAGTTCAGTCAAATAACTTTTTTTCTCGGTCACGAGATCGCGGAACCGCGAAAGCCAGGCGATCAGTTGGTCGAGAGAGATGGTGCTTGTAGACATTATTCTTAGACTCCCCAGCGGAGCCCGGCGGTGTTCACCGGGGCATCCCATAGTTTCAACATTTCTTCATCAGCCTTGAGAATTGTGACCGAGCATCCGGCCATATCGAGGCTCGTGATGTAGTTGCCAACCAGGTTGCGCACAACCTTCACTCCGGCGGCTTCAAGCAGCTTCGCGACCTCGTTGTACATGATGTACAGCTCAATCTGCGGTGTGCCACCCATACCGTTGACCATCACAATGGCTGGTGATCCTGTGAAGTCCATGTCGGACAGGATCGGGTCAACCAGTTGCTTGGCGATGGATGCGGCATCCGCAAGCTTCTCGCGGTGACGACCGGGTTCTCCGTGGATGCCGACGCCGATTTCCATCATGTCGTCCGGCAGATCAAAGGTGGGCTTTCCTGCCGCGGGAACGGTGCAGCTCGTCAGAGCCATCCCCATGGAGCGGCCAGAGTCATTGATGCGGTGTGCCAGTGCAGTGACCGCGGCGAGGCCGTGCCCCTCTTCTGCTGCTGCGCCGACGATCTTCTCGAGTAATACGGTGAGCCCTACCCCTCGACGTCCTGCCGTGAATAGCGAGTCCTGCACGGCAACGTCATCGTTGACGACGACCGAGGCGACCTTGACGCCGCTTTCGGCCTCAGCCATTTCGGCGGCCATCTCGAAGTTCATGACGTCGCCGGTGTAGTTCTTGACGATGTGCAGAACTCCTGCGCCAGAGTCAGCAACCTTGGTGGCTTCCTGCATCTGGTCGGGGGTTGGCGAGGTGAACACTTCGCCAGCACAGGCGGCATCGAGCATCCCGAGGCCAACGAAGCCGCCGTGGAGCGGTTCGTGACCCGAACCACCACCGGAGATCAGAGCGACTTTGCCGGCACGGGTGGGTTCTGCGCGGTAGATCACGCGGTTGACGTGGTCGACTTTGAGATCGGGGTGCGCGGCGTCGATTCCGGCGAGCGCGTCGGCAAGTACCGACTCTGGGGTGTTGATCAGTTTCTTCATTACTTAGCCTTCTCTTCCGTGAGTGCCTCGGTGAGGGTGGTTGTGTCAGTGCTGGTCTTCGAGATGAAGCCGAACGCGAGTGCAGCAAGCACACCGGCGAGGAGCTCAGCACCAAGGTAAACCCAAATCTGCTCCCATGCGACCCGGCCGAGAATGCCGGCGCCGAGCCGACCCACCGACAACTAAGCGCAGCAGCGACGATCCGCTGCAGCGCGCCGGTCCTCCGGGAAGAACCAGCAACGGCCAGCCGCCTGTGGGGACGACCAGCCGTTGCTGTAGTGCTTCGGTGCCTACCGCCTAGAAGACGATCAACACCCAATCGGTGCGACTGGTTGAGCCAGTCACGTTGTCGCCGGCGGGAGTGAACTCCGTGCCAACCCGATGCATACCGCGGTCGAGTTTCGGCAGCATCACCGTCACCTTTCCGTTGTCTGCTTCTTCCAGAGTGACAGTGTCGACCTTCTTGCCATCGACCGTCACCTCTACGGCTCCGGTAGCAGCGTCATCCGCACTCGTGGCGACACGGATCGTCGCACTGACGGTGTTCCATGAGAATGCGACGTGCTTGCTGACCGACAAGCTCACGCTCGAGCTGTACTTCACCATCACCGCTTCTGAAGTGGCGGTTCCGTCAGGCAGGTTGCGCTTGCTCGCGGTGATCACAACCGTGATCGCCTTGCCTTCATCAGCCTCCGTGACCGTGTACTTCTTCTTGTCGGCGCCCGGAATATCGGCGCCATCGGCCTGCCACTGGTAGCTGAACTTGAGTCCGTTAACATCCCACTCACCGGGGGTGGCGGTGAGCTTCTTGCCAACGATGGGCGTGCCGGAGATTGACGGCAGCACAGTGTTTACCGGAGTTCCCGGCAAAACATCCTCTTGAGTGACTACCTCAAGCGCTGTGAACGCACCGGTGTTGCCATAGCTGATGAGGCCAAGGTAACTCGTGAAGGGTGCAAGACCCTCCCACGATGCGGTGTAGGTCACTGGTTCACCCTGCACTCCCGGCAGCACTGCGGGGTTCAGCCCGATGGGCTCACCACCCGGTACGACCGCGTAAGTGCGGAGGTCGAACGCTGTTGCGGGGTTAGCCGCGTACACCGAGGCGATAACGAAGTAGTCACCGGGCGTTGGATCAGCGAGGTTCACTCGCTCATCGGCAGCACCCGAGGCTGACTGCCACCCCGCGATCGGCGTTCCTGCGTCGTTGAGCAGGTACACGATCAGGTCCAGGTCAGCAGTGTCATCAATCGAGTCGAGATCGAATCGCGCATACGTTGTGCCCTCCGGCACGGTCACGTCATAGGTGAACTCATCACCGCTGACGCCCGAACCGGAGTGCTCCGTTTCAGTTCCCGTGGGATCTTCGTGGAAGATTCCCGCGCTGAGCCCGGTCGATGCGAGCGGGATGTCACCCGTTCCACCCGGAGTTACCGTCACGTCAACTGCACCATAAGTTCCGGTGCCGCTCGCCGAATCCGGGGCGACGATTGTGACAGGTCGCACCGCGATGGGGCTGTGTGCGACGGTGTTGCTGCTGGTCCAGACGAGCGTTCCGGTGGTGAACTGGTCGAGCGGAGCATCCGTTCGGCTGAAGGTCACCTCAAAGCTCTGAGTCTCGCCCGCAGCGCCAAACGTCAGCGTTGATGGCGATACTGTCGCGTTGATTCCGGGAATCGAGATCGATGCTTCGAAGGTGCCCGCCTGGGTGGAGGTAACCGTGCGAGTGATCGTTTCTGGGGCCGTCAACGAACCGATACCAATGGATGCCAGGTTGAGGTTGCTGGGATCGATTGCTTCGACTGAGGGGTCGAGCACGTCGTAGCCAGCACCCTCAATGTAGGACAGCCAATCGCCGATGCCGTTCAGGTAGAGCAGGCCAGGTTCAAAGAACTTGGTCGGATCAATGTGGCCAGCACCCTGAGTGAACGGATCGGTCACGGGGTTTCCGTCACCATCAACCGTGTCGTAGGCGGTGGTCATGAACGCCGACTTGATTTCGGCCGGTGTCGCGTTGGGGCGTTCGCCGAGGTACAGCGCGGCGAGACCGGCAACGTGAGGTGATGACATCGAGGTGCCCGACAGCAGTTTGAAGGTCGGTTCTGCGCCGTCAGCGTTGGCACTGGCGGCGAGGATACCCACGCCGGGTGCTGAGATGTCTGGCTTAACGATGTCACTGCCATCAGCGTCAACCGGGCCGCGCGACGAGAAGCCGGCAACCTGTGGTGTCGGCGGCTGGTAGTCCGTCTCGTTACCCGGAGTGAAGGTTGCCGTTGCACCCGCAGTTGCCGCATACGCGAGCACCTGGTCGTGGTAGCGGGCATCCAAGTGCACGGTGGGGATCACGTGAGTGTCGAGGTCAGTCGAGCTCGGCGTTACATTCACCAAGATCGAGCCGATACCTCCGGCACGAGCGACCTCAGCCGACTTGTCGACGCGGGCGATCGCGCCACGCTCACAGACCACGATCTTGCCCTCAACGAGAGTCGGATCGAGAGTGTCTGCCAAGCACAGGTTGGCACTTTCTGCACCGGCGAGCGCGACATCCGCAGCGTTCACGAGCGCACCGGTGAGCGGTTCAGCAGCAGGGTCAAGGTCGACCGTGATGGATGCTCCTGCGAATGCTTGACCGTCGCCGAGAGTGACGGTGGCTTCGTAGTTCGGAATGGTGCTCGCGGCAACGGTGGTAATCCACGGTGCTGCATTGTCGAGGGTGCTTGCGCCCGGGCCAGAGTTACCCGCCGAAGCAGCAACGAAAATACCAGCGGCGGCGGCACCCAAGAATGCCTGGTCGGTCGGCGAGACGGTGCTGCTGGCAGCTCCACCACCGATCGAGTAGTTGATCACGTCAACGCCATCAGCAACAGCCTGGTCGATCGCGGCCAGGAGGTCAGTGGATGCACAACCGTCGTCGCCCGAGCTGACCGGGTCGGGGCCGCTCCAGCAGACCTTGTAGGCGGCGATTTTGGCTGCGGGGGCTACGCCGGAGAAGTATCCGAGTGGGTTTCCGCCAACAGTTGCATCAACTTCGAGGTTTCCGGCTGCGGTGCTCGCGGTGTGCGAACCGTGCCCGTCGCCGTCTCGCGGGGAGACGTACTCGCCGACACTCGCGTCGCCGAGGTTGCCTGCGCCGAAGCCGGCAACGAAGTATCGGGCGCTAATGACTTTGGTGGTGCAATCGTCGGCGGCGAACTGCTCGCCCTCGATGCACGCTCCAGTAAAGGTTTGTCCGTCAGCCTTCTGGAACACAATCGAGTCACCATCGCGGTAGGGAGCCCCACCGGGCGAGGTGCCGAGAGCGTTGCCTGCGAAGGCGGGGTTTTCGGGGGCGAAGCCGGTGTCGAGCACGCCGACAACGATGCCTTCGCCCGCGGTTTCTGCGCCGCCGATAGCTGCCCACACTCCGTCTGCACCTTCAAGTCCGAGGAACTCGGTCGAGCGCTGGGCTGCCGTGATCTTCTTCAACTCGTCGGGAACGATCGACGCAACCAGCTTATTTGCCGAGAGCTTTACTGCCTGCTCTGCAGTGAGATCTGCGGCGAAACCGTTGGTGGCGAGTGTGTAGGAGTACTCGATGTCAGCACCGACGGATGCCGCGGCATCCTCTTGCTTCTCTTCCAAATATTCGGTGTAGTTCTGCACTACTTGTCGGCGAGGGTTGAGTTGCTCGCCGTCGGGTGGTGTCGTCGCGTCAAAGCCGCGAACTCCACCGTCGTAAGTTGCTGCAGCCTGATCCACCATGGTGACGATGTAACGCCCAGGGGTGAATTCAGTTTGGCCGCCGCCACCAATGGATGCTGGTGCAGCTGTGGCGCCGAGTGCGGCGCCGGTAACCAGAGAGGTTGCAACGAGCGTTGTCGCCGCCACAACCGAGATAACTCTTCGAATGCTCACGAATGTTCCTATTCTTCGTTGAATGGGATTACTGATCTGAACTTGCTTGCTTGCGTACTGCTTGCTGGCGGTCGGGCACTCACCAAGTGCCACTATATGTGCGTTCTACCCCCCTACAGGGGGTGCTCCAAACGTCTCGTTATCAAAACGTGACACATTGTCCGCTTTTTGGGGGACAGCCCTTAACTGACACAAGCGCCGCCCGTCTTTAAGACGGGCGGCGCTTGTGTTTAGCGAACTACGCCAACTAGCAGTGTTTGCTAGTTATAGCGTTTCGAGAATTTCGCGCATGAGCTTGGCGGCTTCAGACGGCGTCTTGCCGACCTTCACACCGGCAGCTTCAAGGGCTTCCTTCTTGGCCTGAGCGGTACCGGCAGAGCCAGAAACGATCGCACCGGCGTGACCCATGGTCTTACCCTCGGGAGCCGTGAAACCAGCAACGTAGCCAACAACAGGCTTCGTTACGTGAGCCTTGATGTAGTCAGCGGCACGCTCTTCAGCATCTCCACCAATTTCACCGATCATAACGATTGCCTTGGTCTCAGGGTCAGCCTCGAACGCTTCAAGTGCGTCGATGTGCGTCGTGCCGATGATGGGGTCACCACCGATGCCGATTGCGGTCGAGAATCCGAGGTCACGCAGTTCGTACATCATCTGGTAGGTGAGCGTTCCCGACTTGGAGACGAGACCGATGGGGCCCTTGCCGGTGATGTTCGCGGGCGTGATGCCAACGAGTGCTTCACCGGGGGTGATGATTCCGGGGCAGTTCGGCCCAATGATGCGGGTCTTGTTGCCCTTGTCCTGCGCATAAGCCCAGAACTCGGCGGAGTCGCCGACAGGTACGCCCTCGGTGATGATGACGAGCAGCGGGATCTCAGCGTCGATAGCTTCGACAACGGCATCCTTGGTGAACGCTGGTGGAACGAAAGCGATCGAAACATCCGCCCCCGTCTTCTCCATTGCTTCAGCAACAGAAGCAAACACGGGCAACTCAACATCGCCGCCGTTGTTGTCTCGATGCATAACAGTGGTGCCGGCTTTGCGTGCGTTGACGCCGCCAACGACCTGGGTACCAGCAGCGAGCATGAGGGCGGTGTGCTTGGTGCCCTCACCGCCGGTGATGCCCTGAACGATGACTTTGGAATCCTTGTTGAGGAAAATTGACATGCTCGGTTCCTTACTTCGCGGCGTTGGCGAGTTCGGCGGCCTTGGCGGCGCCCTCGTCCATAGATGCGGCTAGCGTCACGAGGGGGTGGTTCGCTTCAGCAAGAATCGCGCGACCCTCCTCGACCTTGTTGCCGTCGAGACGAACAACGAGTGGCTTGTTGGCTGCACTGCCGAGTTCTGCGAGCGCACCCACAATTCCCTTAGCGACAGCGTCACACGCGGTGATTCCACCGAAGACGTTCACGAACACGCTCTTGACCTGTGGGTCATTGAGAATGACATCGAGACCGGCAGCCATAACCTCTGCGGATGCTCCGCCACCGATGTCGAGGAAGTTGGCTGGCTTCACGTTGCCGTGATCTTCACCAGCGTAAGCAACAACATCCAGCGTCGACATGACGAGGCCAGCACCGTTTCCGATGACACCAACTTCTCCGTCGAGCTTGACATAGTTGAGGCCGTTTGCCTTCGCCTTCGCCTCAAGCGGATCAGCCGCGGCTGCGTCTTCAAGGGACGCGTGCTTGGGGTGCCGGAAGTCAGCGTTCTCGTCGAGTGAAACCTTGCCATCGAGAGCCAGAATCTGGCCGTCTTCGGTGAGTACGAGTGGGTTGACCTCAACGAGTGTTGCGTCTTCGCCCTTATAAACCTCATAGAGCTTCACGAAGACGGGAGCAACCTTGTCGACGAGCTCTACCGGGAACTTGGCAGCCTTGGCGATCTCGGTTGCCTTGGCGAGGTCGATACCCGTCATCGGGTTGATCTCGATCTTGGCGAGAGCTTCGGGGCGCTCAACAGCAAGCACCTCGATCTCGACTCCACCCTCAACGCTGCACAGCGAAAGGTAGGAGCGGTTGGCTCGGTCGAGCAGCACGGAGAAGTAGAACTCTTGCGCGATGCGGGCACCGGCAGCAATCATTACTCGCTTGACCGTGTGGCCGTTGATGTCGAGGCCGAGGATCTGCTCAGCAGCGGCGTAGGCGTCGTCGGCGTTGTGAACAACCTTGACACCACCTGCTTTGCCGCGACCGCCGGACTTGACTTGAGCCTTTACAACAACGGTTCCACCGATTTTCTCGGCTGCCGCTTTGGCTTCTTCTGGTGTGTCGGCAATCAGGCCGGCAAGTACTGGAACGCCATAGGACTCAAATACGTCCCTGGCCTGGTACTCAAATAGATCCACGCTGCTCATTCCAATCCGCGCGTAATGGTGAGTGGGGAAGGCGGCGAAACGGTACCAAATTGGTCGGCCCCTAGAGACGCACGCCAATGGAAAAGCTTACCGTGCCTGACGTTGGGTGTTTTCCGATAGAGGGCTGCAGAGGGCGAAAGATCGGCGAATCTTGTGCTTGGCGGCTCCTAAACTGGCCAAGTGACTGACACCAGCCCTCTCAGAATCGCGGATGTCTCTGCCGACGTTGCTCTGTTGGCTGGCGGCGGCGCAGCCATTCTGTTGCAGATCGCGCACCCTGCTGTTGGGCATGCCGTGTCTGAGCACAGTGACTTTGCGCGACGCCCCTTGGATCGCCTCCACGGCACCCTCACCTACCTGTACGTCACGGTGTACGGCACTCCGGTCGAGGCTGCGGAGGTCGCCCGGCGCGTGGGCGCAGCACATCAACCGGTGCGCTCAGATCGCTACAACGCACGCGACCCGCAACTGCAGTTATGGGTCGCGGCGACTCTCTATGACACTGCGATGCGCGTGCGGGAGCTCGTTTTCGGCCCACTGCGAGACGTGGACGCCGAAGCCCTGCTTGCCGACTACGCGGTGATTGCGACGGCGCTGGGCGTTCCCCGCGCGCTATGGCCCGCAGATCGGGCGGCGTTTGGCCAGTACTGGAACGAAAGCGTGGCCGGGTTGAGCGTCACAAACGCGAGCCAACGAGTTGCCCAGCAGCTGCTGCATCCGACCGGCGGGCCCTGGTGGTTACGGCCAGCAATGCCGCTCGTACGTGTGCTGACTGCAGGATTGCTCAGCGAAGAACTTCGCGCCGCCTACGGGCTCCGCCACAACCAGAAACGTTTCGACCGGATCATGCGGGTCACCCGCGCGATCTACCCTCGGCTGCCACGGTGGGTGCGGTTTGCGGCGCAACGCCGGTATCTCGCGTCTTTCCGCAGGCACCACGGCCACTAGGCGAGAACGAACTCGACCGTTCCGGTAGCGATTTCGGCCGCCACAAGGCGGGCGCGCACAGTGTCTCCCGCCGAAACTTTGCCAGTGATTCTGGCGGTGATTACGGGCTCAGCAATCTGGATGACGCCACCATCAGCGCGCTCAGAAACCACTGTTGCGTCAAACTCGTCGCCCACTCGCGCGCTCAAGAGTGCTGCCTCAATCGCATTGACCGAGGAGCGATCCAGTTGCGAGGCAAAGGAGCTCGTGCGCGCCATAATCTTGGGCAGCTCTGGCAGGGCCTCGCGCACCCACTTCGGCACACCACGCCCCGAGATGATCGCCTCGCACGCTACGAGCACAAAACGATCAACGAGGCGGCGCAGTGGAGCGGTGGCGTGAGCGTAGGGTGCAGCAACGGCAGCCTGAATGGTGTCTTCAGGGTGCTCGCCGTCGAACACGGTGTACGCGGCTCCCCTAAACAGTGACGTGGCGGCGTGAATCGCGGCGAGAGCGCGAGGGTCACTGTGGTCGAGGGCACGCAAATACTCGCCATAGTTCTGGTTCTCGGGCCACGGGCATCCAAGACTCGCAACCTGGCGCCGGAAGTCACCCAGCGTCTCAGGATCGGGCGCCGGCATCGTACGCAGGATGCCCACATTGCCTTCGAGCATGATGCGCGCGGCCTCCATGCCCGTCATGAGTGACACGTGCGCGTTGTACTGCTCAACCGGCAGTGGGCTGCGACGCTCGAGCACGTAGGTGCCGTCGACGAGCACCACTTCTTCGTCGGGACGATTGAGGCTTGCGCCCCCTCGTTGGCGCTCCAACTCGGCACGCAAACGGCCAAATTCGGGCAGCAACGACAGCGACTCGTCTGCCAGCTCGTTATCGAGCAAATCCTGCACTTCGACGTAGTCATACTGGCGACGGTTGCGCACTTGGGCACGCACGAGAGTCGTCGCGGTGACCGCACCCGTGGCATCCAAGTCAAAGGTCCACACGAAGGCTGGTCGGGTGGCACCGGCGAGCAATGATGCGGCATCTTCGCTGATCACAGTGGGGTGCAGCGGAACTCGACCACCGGGCGCATACAGCGTCTGCCCACGTTTGCGAGCCTCCGCATCGACGGCTAAACCGGGCCACACAAATGCGGGAACTTCGGCAATTGCGTACATCACGCGCAGCGTCGCGCCGGTGCGCTCCAGATAGAGAGCCTGGTCGAGGTCGGTTGCCCCCTCAGGGTCGATCGTCGCGAACGGGATGTCGGTGAGATCAAGCTCGGGTGGCTCATAGGCAGCAACTGCAGCGTCAGCCGCTTCCTCAACCTCAGCACTGAACTTGGTGGGCAGCTTGAGGTCTACACGCACCTGCACGAGCGCTGCGGCGAGCTCATCATCGGTGTCGAGCGGACGAACGCGCGGAACTACAAGCCGCACTTCTCCGTGCGCGATAATGCCCGACTGGTCATGGCTTTCAGAATCAAAGTTTCTCAATGGGAGCAATCTTGATCAGCAGACGCTTCCGTCCGGCGGTATCGAATTGAACGTCGGCGATGCTCTTGGGGCCGTTACCGCTCACCTGATTCACAGTGCCATCACCAAAGTCAGTGTGACGGATGCGGTCGCCCGCCGCCAGCGTGAGATCACCATTGTCGCGAACCGTTGCCGTGATCGCATTGGCCCATTCGGTCTTCGCGCGCGGTGGAGCGGGAGGCAAACCGCCCGACGCTGCCTCGCGCAGCGAACCGGCCCACGAGCCACCGCCACCACTGCCACGGCGTGCATTGAGCGAACGAGACTGTGGGCCGCCACGCGAGTTGGACATGCCCGGAGACTGCTTCCACTCAATAAGATCTGCCGGAATTTCTTGCAAAAAACGGCTCGGCATTGCCACATTGACCTCGCCAAACTGGGCACGAGTCATCGCCAGGGAAAGGAACAGTCGTTTGCGAGCACGCGTGATTCCCACATAGAAAAGTCGACGCTCTTCGGCCGGCCCACCAGGCTCATTCGCCGACATGCGGTGCGGAAGCAGATCTTCTTCAACACCGGTCACGAACACCGAATCGTATTCGAGGCCCTTAGCCGTGTGCAGCGTCATGAGTGAAACGGTGCCGCTCGAGTCATCCAAATCATCGGCCGCAGCTACGAGAGATACCTCAGTGAGGAAGTCGAGCAGGGTGCCGTCTGGATTGTTCTTGCCGAACTCCTTCGTGACGGCAACGAGTTCATCAACGTTTTCGGCACGAGCCTCATCTTGCGGATCGAGTGACGCCCGCAGCGTGCGCACGTAACCCGAGCGCTCCAACAATTCGCTCAGAATGTCAGCGGGCTTCGCGGTCTCCACCTTCGCCATCACTTCATCAAGCAAGCGGGCAAGATCAACGATCGCCTTGGTGACCTTGGGGCCGAGGCCAAGCTCGGCTGCGTTGCGCATCGCGTCGCGCAAGGTCACTCCACGGTCATCCGCCCACGCCTGCAGCGCCGACTCAGTTGCCGGGCCGATGCCGCGCTTAGGGGTGTTCATGATGCGACGCAAAGCCAGAGGATCCGCCGGGTTGGCGACCGCAATCAGGTAGCCAAAGGCATCTTTGATCTCTGCGCGCTCGTAGAACTTTGTTCCGCCAAGCACCCGATACGGGAGAGCCGCGCGAATGAAAATCTCTTCAAGGGCACGGGTCTGCGAGTTGGTGCGATAGAAGACGGCAACGTCTTTATACGCGACGCCCTCGTCATGAAGCTTCTGAACCTCATCCGCAATAAACTGCGCTTCGTCGTGCCCCGAGTACCCGGTGAAGCCGACGATCTTGTCGCCAACACCGATCGTCGTGAACAGCTTCTTGTCTTTGCGATCAAAGTTGTTCGAAATCACCGCGTTGGCGGCATCCAAAATCGTCTGCGTCGAGCGGTAATTCTGTTCGAGAAGAATCACTGTCGAGCGGGGAAAGTCTCGCTCGAATTCAACGATGTTGCGGATGTCGGCTCCGCGGAACGCATAAATGGACTGGTCGCTGTCACCAACAACGGTCAGCGACGCGGCCTCTGCTTCGGTGCTGCTGCCCTGCACGAGCATGCCCTGCGACGATTCGAACTGCTCGGGAGCCGGCGGCCTCGTCAGTTCACGGATCAGCGAGTACTGAGCGTGGTTAGTGTCCTGGTACTCATCGACAAGGATGTGCTTGAAGCGGCGCTGGTAGGTGGCCGCGATCTGCGGGAAGGCGCGGAACAGGTACACCGTTTGGCCGATGAGGTCATCAAAGTCGAAGGCGTTGGCGTCGCTGAGTCCGCGCGTGTAGCGACGGAAAACTTCAAGGAACTTCTTCTCCGCTGGGTCGCTGAGATTGGCATCCCGAGCAAAACCGTCTACGTCGGTTAGCTCGTTCTTGAGCTGTGAAATGCGGTTTGCTGCCTTGCTGACGGTCAACCCGTACATGTCGGCGTCGAGCTCTTTAAGAATTCGCTTGAGCAGCGCTTTGCTGTCGGCGGAGTCATAGATGGTGAAGTTTTTGGAGAAGCCGAACGCTTCTGCTTCGCGACGAAGAATGCGCACGCACGCGGAATGGAACGTGGAGATCCACATTCCCTCGGCGGTGTTGCCCACAATGGCGCCAACCCGTTCGCGCATTTCGGCTGCGGCCTTATTGGTGAACGTGATGGCGAGAATCTGGCTCGGCCAGGCCTCCCTCGAGCGCAGCAGCCCCGCGATTCGACGAGTGAGAACGCTCGTCTTGCCCGATCCTGCACCGGCCACAATCAGCAGCGATGGGCCACGGTATTCCACGGCCTCGCGTTGACGAGGGTTGAGCCCGTCGAGCAGGGGGTCGCGAACGGAATCGCCGTCGGCAGAACGGCCAGGGTCAGAGGGGTCAAAAACTGTCGTCATGGCCTCTCGACTCTACCCGCGCGCGGTGACGGCGAGGTCGGGTTGGTCGGCAAATACTCCATCGAGACCGGAATCCATGAGCGTGCGAAACTCGCCAAGCCAATCGCCGAACTGCTCGGGCTGTTTGCTCGAGCGCAGGTTCTTAGGCAAGAAACGATTCTCGGCCCGCAACGTCCAACAGAACACCAACAACCCTGCAGCGTGCGCTCTGGACACCAGATCGTTGGTGCCGGTGAGATTGCCCGGTAAGTCTTTGACCATGAGCATCTTCTTGTCGACACTGATTCCGTCGACTTCGTGCGCAAGCTGGGCAAGCCCTTCCTCGCTCAGATGCTCTGCATAGTTGCGCGCCTGGGCGCCGAATCGCGCAACCAGATCCGAGGGTGCTCCGTTACTTTCGAGCAAGAACACCAACTTGCCGGGGATGCCACGATTCCGGATGCGGTGCAAGACACTCTGTTCAAACGATTCGATGATGAGGTTGTCGGCTGTCGCCCAGCCGCTCACCTCTCTGGCGAAGAGCTCGTCGAGCGGCAAGCCGATCGACTCGAAGTAGCTCGCATGCTTGATCTCAGCCACGACTTGGAGGGTGCGTCGCTGTGCCTCGGGATGCTGGTCCACGATCTCGAGCAGATCGCTGAGCCGCAGAATCGGTTCGCTGTCGTTGAACGCGGTGTTGTCTTTGCGCACTTCTGGCAGTCGTTCGCGGGCGCGCAGCGTGGCCAGTTCAGCCCACGTGAAGTCTTCGGTGAACCACCCCGTCATCACGGTGCCGTCGATTGTCTTGGAGGTACGACGATCCGCAAATTCGGGATGATCGGCGACGTTGGTCGTGCCCGAGATTTCGTTCTCGTGGCGCAGCACAAGCACGCCGTCACGGGTCGCGACAATGTCGGGTTCTACGGCATCCGCCCCGAGAGCGAACGCGAGATCGTAGGCAGCGTTGGTGTGCTCTGGGCGGTAGCCGCTGGCTCCGCGATGCCCGATCACAAGCGGGCTGGTGGTGGTGCTCATCGAGTCAAGAATATGCCGAAGTTCGGCTGCGACTAATATTTGGGTATGCCCGAATGCGCGTCGTGCGCGGCCCCAGTGCAGCCGGAGTGGAAATTCTGCGTCTATTGCGGTGAACCCACCTCGGCGGATGCGACGCGCCCGGCCCCGCTGGCGGCCCCTCGTACGAACCCGATGGCGATCATCGCCCTCGCGTTGGCTGCGATCACTGGGGCTCCCGCGCTGATCTTCGGTCACGTGGCGATACAACAAATCAAAGAAACCGGCGAACGCGGGCTGCTCATGGCTCGAATCGCGACAGTTCTTGGCTACGTATGGCTCGTGGTCTGGAGCATTGTGCTGTATTCTCTCCTCACCAATGGCCGCTAGTACAACGGCGCTCGCCCGCCGTTGGGAGCCGGCGCGACATCTCCCGCTGAAGTGGGGTCACTACAACGACCGCTACTTTGCTGGCCTTGTCTTGATCATCGCCGGGGCGATGCACCTTCAAGGCGCCAATAACTACACGCTGATCATTTTGCTCATCGGCACCACATCGACGGCTGTTGGGTGGTCGATCATGCCCGCCCGAGGTTGGCGACGGATGATCGTAGTGCTGCCCACCATTAGCCAGATCTGGATCATGCTCACCGGCCCGATGTCGATGTGGACGCTGAGCATTCCACTGCTCGCCTGGCTTATCGTGCGACACCGACCGCCCATTTCTTATCTCGCGCTCGCGTTGCCGATCACCAACGGAATCATCCTCCCGCGGTTCTTTCAGGAATACTCCTCGATGCCCGAAGCGCTCGCTATCTCAGCGGTCGTACTGGTGGCGGCCGCTTGGCTTGCACGGGCGATCGCTCACAGCGCAGCATCCCGACGCTAAAATCCGGCAATTCTCAGCGAACTCCGGTAGTTTTGACGTGCGTCATTAACGTGTGGCGCCACACCAAACAGAGGAATCATGGCACTCAATAACCCCGCTTTCTCCCGCGATGCTGCGTTTAGCTCGCGCGGCGGAATCGCCGTAGCGAACCAGGTCTCGAACCAGCAACTCAACGACATGTACAGCCGTGAGTCGACTCCCGCATCGGGCGACGTCATGACGGTTGAAGACACCATCGCCAAGACCGTCGGCGCTTTCGCGCTTCTGCTCATCGGCGCAGCAATTAGCTGGGTGATCGCCCCGTCAATGCCGTTCCTGTGGATCGGCGCCGGAATCATCGGTTTCGTGCTCGCCCTCGTCAACATCTTCAAGAAGCAGCCCTCTGGTGCTCTCGTTTTGGCGTACTCCGCCGTTGAAGGTGTCTTTGTTGGTGGCATCTCGCGCTTCTTCGAGAACGCCTATGGCGGCGTCGTTGCGCAGGCGGTCATCGCGACAATCGTCGTCGTCGGGGTCACTCTCGCGCTCTTCGCAAGCGGCAAGATTCGCGCCTCCAAGAAAGCCACCAAGGTCTTCATGATCGCGATGGTCGGCTACGTCGTGTTCTCGCTCGTGAACTTCGTCATGATACTCACTGGCGCGACCGACGACGCCTTCGGGCTCCGCAGCGCCGAGATTCCGTTCCTCGGCATCCCCTTCGGAGTTGTTCTCGGTGTTCTCGTCGTCATCATGGCGGCGTACTCGCTCGTGCTCGACTTCGACTTCATCCAGAAGGGTGCCGCTAACGGCGCACCTCGCGTATTTGGGTGGAAGGGTGCCTTCGGTATCATGGTCACCGTCATCTGGCTGTACCTCGAACTGCTGCGCATGTTCGCAATCATCCGCGACTAACTAGCCCAGTCCTATAAACGCAGAAAGCTCCCGCCACTCCGGCAGTAGCCGAGTGGCGGGAGCTTTCGCTTTAACGAGCTATTCCCACTCAATAGTTCCCGGTGGCTTCGACGTGACGTCGAGCACAACGCGGTTCACGCCGTCCACCTCATTGGTGATGCGGTTCGAGATCTTCGCGAGCACGTCATACGGCAGGCGCGTCCAGTCGGCGGTCATCGCATCCTCGGATGACACAGGGCGCAAAACGATCGGGTGACCGTAGGTGCGGCCATCGCCCTGCACTCCCACCGAACGCACGTCGGCGAGGAGCACTACGGGGCACTGCCAGATCGTGTCATCGAGACCGGCTGCGGTGAGTTCGGCGCGAGCAATTGCATCCGCCTTGCGCAGCAGTTCGAGACGATCGAACGTGACCTCACCGATGATCCGGATGCCGAGGCCGGGCCCAGGGAACGGCTGGCGGCCGACAATAACTTCGGGCAATCCCAGCTCGCGGCCAATCGCACGTACTTCATCCTTGAACAGGGTGCGCAGTGGCTCGACGAGGTCGAACTGCAAGTCTTCGGGGAGCCCGCCAACGTTGTGGTGACTCTTGATGTTGGCGGTGCCGGTTCCTCCGCCACTTTCGACAACATCCGGGTACAGGGTGCCCTGCACGAGGAACTTCACCGTGTCTTCACTGCCCTGAGTCTCGAGCACGAGCGCCTCAGCGGCGTTCTCGAAGCTGCGAATGAACTCGCGGCCGATGATCTTGCGCTTCGTTTCGGGGTCAGTGACTCCGGCGAGAGCATCCATGAACTGGTCAACAGCATCGACGGTGACAAGACGAACACCTGTCGAAGCCACGTAATCTTCTTCAACCTGACGGCGCTCATCCTGACGAAGCAGACCGTGGTCAACGAAGATGCAGACGAGCTGATCGCCAACGGCCTCGTGCACAATTGCGGCAGCCACGGCCGAGTCGACTCCACCCGAAAGACCACAGATAACGCGGGCCGAACCAACCTGCTCGCGGATGCGGGCAACCTGTTCAGTAATAACGTTGCCGCTGTTCCAGTCGGCCGGAATTCCTGCAGCATCGTGCAAGAAGTTCTCGAGCACACTCTGACCGAACTCGGAGTGCTTCACCTCGGGGTGCCACTGCACTCCGTAAAGCCCACGTTCAGTGCTGGCAAACGCAGCGACCGGAGTGGCCTCACTGCTCGCCAGAACAACAAAGCCCTCAGGGGCTTCGGTAACAGCATCGCCGTGACTCATCCACACCGTCTGGTTGATCGGTTGCTTGCCCAACAGCGAACCACCATCACCCTGCACGGTCATGTCGGTCGCGCCATACTCGCGCAGCCCCGTCTTGGAGACGGTGCCCCCGAGCTGACTGGCCATTACCTGAAAGCCGTAGCAAATGCCGAAAACCGGGATGCCCAACTGAAGGATGCCGGGGTCGAGGTCAGGCGAACCGGGCTCGTAGACACTCGACGGGCCACCACTCAGAACGATGCCCGCGGGATTCTTCGCGGCGATCTCCTCAGCGGTAATGGTGTGAGGAACAATCTCGCTGTACACGTTTGCCTCACGCACGCGACGCGCGATGAGCTGTGCATACTGAGCGCCAAAGTCGACAACGAGAACGGGACGAGCGTTCGTGTCTGCGGAAGCGGCCGTGGCCGTGGCCGTGGCCGTGGAATCGGTCATGCGGAAGCCTTTGCGGAGTCGGCGCCCGCCGCTTTCACGGCTGCAGCGGATTCAATACGGGCAAGTTTCGCTTCAACGAAACGAGGAACCTGGCGCTCCAAGAAGAACGACAGCAACGGGATGACACCACCGAGAGCGATGTACAAGAACCGCAAGAATGAGAAGCGCGTCAAGCGCCAGAGCACGAAGTCGGCTGCGACGTAAAAGACGTAGAGCCAGCCGTGCACCATCAGGATGATAGTCGAGACGTTGATGCCCTGCACCAGCTCTTTCGGCGTCAACGTGAGGAAACCGGCCGGGCCGTTCAGCTCAATGTCGCCGCCGAGCCCATAACGGAAAAACATCATGAGCACGAGCACGAGCAGGAAGCTGCCGGTGATGATCGATGACACCTTGTAGAACGAGAGAGTGCGACGAATGCGCGGGAAATCAGAAATCCGGGGACCGAGAGCCATGGCTCTAGTCTACGGCCGCAAAGGTTCCACACCTTCGCGCTCCTCTTCCCACACATCCCGCACAAGGCGATACCAGAGGAAGACCGCGAAGCCAGCAAAGACGACCCACTCCACTGCGTAAAACACGTTGAGCAGATTGAGCGAAACTTCCGTAATTGGCGGTGGCGAATCGATTGCTTCGAGGCCCGCTGGCGGGTCGAAGTTCACGACGTAACCCCCATAGGTTCCTGCAGGAACTTCTTGCCACAGGTTCACGAGCTCCGAGACCGCGAGGGCGCTGCGGACTCCCGATTCGAAATCGGACACTTGCGCCGACTCGGTTGGCAGCAGGCGACCGGTGATGGTCGAGGTCGGTGGTGAGGCTTCAAGCTGAGCAACGGCGGATGCCGCAACATCTGCCGACGACGCCCACCCGAGTGCAATAGCGATGCTTGCCCCGCTGGGCTCCAGGCCATGGCCGACAACCCAGTAGCCCATCCCAGCGGTGTTGCGGCGTTCGGCGAGCACGACATAGTCGCCGGGAACGAGTTCCGCGCTGAAGCTCACCGACTGTCCGGTGGTTACCGAGGCGAGAGGCTCCTGTGCGGTCGCAACCGAGTCGAGCGCGACAACTGTTTCACTCTGTTGCTCGGTGATCTCGCCGCCTTCAAGGCTGCGACTCAATTGCCACTGACCGAGGGCAGCGAAGCTCGACGCGATAGCGAGTGCCAGGATGAGGGCGCCGATCCAGCGTGGTCGTCGTGCGATCTGCCACATTGTTGCCGGTATTGCCGGCGCCGCTGGCGAAGAAACCGTCGTACTCACTCGTTAACGATATCTGGTGCTTCGAGGCGAACCCTGTCAGCCGACTCATCATCGGGCTGCTTCTGGCTAGCGATCTCGGCTTCAACCCGCTGAAGATAGCGCTCGACTTCGGTGGCAGTGCGTGCCTCATCCCACCCCAAAACCCCGGCCATTAGCTCTGCCGCGACAGGCGCGGCTGAGACGCCACGATCCCATGCCTCAATCGATATACGAGTGCGGCGGGCCAAGACATCATCCAAGTGAAGGGCGCCCTCGTGGCTAGCCGCATAGACGACTTCGGCCGCAATGTAGTCATCCGCGCCTGGCAGAGCCTCAGCGAGTTGTGGATTGCTGCGAACGAGTCCGAGCACTTCAGAAGCGAGCACACCGTAGCGATTCAGCAGGTGTTCGACCCGGGACCGGTGCAAGCCAAAGGTGCGCGCGAGTGTCGCGCGCTTGTTCCACGCGACACGGTATCCCTCAGCACCGAGCAGTGCGACATCTTCGGTGATGCTCGGCGAGATCTTACCGTCGAGAGCGTCCACTGCGGCGTCTACCGCGTCCTTCGCCATGATGCGGTAGGTCGTCCACTTGCCGCCGGCAACGACAACCAAACCGGGCACGCTGTGAGCGACGATGTGTTCGCGACTGAGCTTGGAGGTGAGGTCAGACTCCCCCGCGAGCAACGGACGTAGCCCCGCGAATACGCCCTCAACGTCGTCGCGCGTGAGCGGCACAGCGAGTACTTTGTTGACACGTTCGAGCAAATAGTCGATGTCTGCTGCGGTGGCAGCGGGGTGAGCCTTGTCGAGTTCCCAGTCGGTATCTGTCGTGCCAATAAGCCAGTGTCGGCCCCACGGGATCACGAACAGCACACTCTTCTCGGTGCGCAACAGCAGCCCAAGCTTCGACTGGAAGCGATCGCGAGGCACAACCAGGTGAACACCCTTCGACGCCCGCACCCTGAATTGTCCGCGTTCGCCAACCATGGCCTGAGTATCGTCGGTCCATACTCCAGTCGCATTCACGACCTGCTTGGCCCGAATCTCAAATTTTTCACCGGTCTCGAGATCGTGAGCCATCACCCCGACGACGCGCTCTCCAACCTTCACGAAGTCCTCGACCCGAACCCGGTTCGCCACGTGGGCGCCATAGAAGCTCGCGGTGCGCGCAAGAGTCGATACGTAGCGCGCATCATCGACCTGCGCATCGTAATAGGTGAGGCCACCCCGGAAGGCGTCAGCGCGCAAACTCGGTGCGGCGCGCAACATCTGTCCGCGGGTCAAATGACGGTGATGCGGCACCCCGGGGGGTCGCCCACCCGAATAGCTGAGAAGGTCATACAACAACATTCCCGCACCGATATATAGCCGTTCAAAAATCGGTTTCGTCACTGGGTATAGAAATTGAACGGGCCGCACCAGATGCGGGGCAATGCGCTGCAAGAGCAGTCCACGTTCCTTGAGAGCTTCGCGCACTAGGCGAAAATTGAGTTGCTCCAAGTAGCGAATGCCACCGTGCACCAATTTGGATGACCGGCTCGACGTGCCCGAGGCCCAGTCACGCGCCTCAACCATTCCGACGTTGAGGCCGCGCGTTGCAGCGTCCAACGCACTGCCCGTGCCGACGATACCGCCACCGATTACGAGGATGTCGAGTTCGGTGTCACGCAGGGCCGCGATTGCGCCGGCACGCTGTTCGGCGCTCAGCGCTGCTGTCTGGGGTATCGATTGGGGCTTAGCCATGGACAAATCCTCCAGTGTGCGGCTGATCTCTACCTGCGAACTGCTCTTCCTGAGAGCCGCTCTGCCAGTCAGTTACAGCGTGTTGTAGGGAGCGACGACTACGTCGACCCGTTGGAACTCTTTCAGGTCGGAGTAACCAGTTGTCGCCATCGAGCGACGCAGCGCACCGATGAGATTCGACTGGCCGTTCGCGTGCGACGAGGGTCCGTTGAGAATCTCGGCGAGCGGAGCAAGTTGCCCAACCTCGACACGGTTGCCACGGGGAAGCTCAGAGTGGTGCGCTTCTTGGCCCCAGTGCCAGCCTCCGCCGGGAGCTTCGGTTGCACGAGCAAGAGCGCTACCGAGCATTACGGCATCTGCGCCAACGGAGATTGCTTTCACAATGTCACCACTCGTGCCGAGGCCGCCATCGGCGATCACGTGAACGTAGCGTCCACCAGATTCGTCCATATAGTCGCGGCGAGCGCCAGCAACATCAGCAACGGCGGTTGCCATCGGGGCATGAATGCCGAGAGCGCTGCGTGTGGTGCTTGAGGCTCCTCCGCCAAAGCCAACGAGCACGCCTGCGGCCCCGGTGCGCATGAGGTGCAGCGCTGCTGTGTAAGTTGCGGCGCCTCCGACGATTACGGGTACGTCGAGCTCGTAGATGAACTCTTTAAGGTTGAGGGGTTCGCTGGCCTTGGAAACGTGCTCAGCGCTGACTGTGGTGCCACGGATGACGAAGAGGTCGACCCCAGCATCAAGCACGGTCTGGTGGAGTTCTTTCGTGCGCTGCGGGCTGAGCGCGCCTGCGACGGGCACTCCGGCTTCGCGGATCTCGGCAAGCCGTTGAGTCACAAGCTCGGGTTTGATCGGCTCGGAGTACAACTGCTGCATGCGCGCGGTCGCCTGATCGGCGGGGAGCCGACAAATTTCTTCGAGCACGGGCTCGGGGTTCTCGTAGCGAGTCCAGAGACCTTCGAGGTCGAGCACGCCAAGTCCGCCGAGCTTGCCCATCGCGATCGCGGTCGCTGGTGAAACCACGGAGTCCATGGGAGCGGCGATGACGGGGATGTCGAAGGTATACGCGTCAATCGTCCAACTCACCGACACGTCGCGCGGGTCTCGCGTGCGGCGCGAAGGCACGATCGCAATGTCATCAAAGGAATAGACGCGGCGAGCGCGCTTGGCCCGGCCAATTTCGAAATCATTCACTGCTCCAGCCTACCCGGCTGGCGATTGGCTATGCCCGTGCAGTGCGCAACCGACCGACTTTCGCGCCGTCGGCCATAGGCCCACGTCATTGACAGTGATTAAACAAACGTTTAATTTATTAAACATGCGTTCAATATCGGATGATTCCACCACAAAGGCCCGAATCCGCGACGCCGCGATCCTGCTCATCGGGCAGAAAGGATTCGCCGCGACGAGCGCACGTGCCGTGGCCGCTGAAGCCGCAGTAAGCGCCGGCCTCGTCATCCACCATTTCGGGAGCATGCGCGAGCTCAAGACTGCGTGCGACGACTTCATCATCACCGAAGTCACCCGTCTCAAAGCGGGGATGGGCGAGAGCGACATCGCTGCGACCCTCAACGAGTGGTACTCAGACATCGATGCCTACCAACCGTGGCTCAACTACCTGAGCCGACTGTTCACCGACGATCCTAACGCCGGCGCCGAACTCTTCGATCGCATGGTCACCATGACGACTGGAATTCTCGAGGCTGGAGTCACTAGCCAGCAGATACGGCCGAGCACCGACGCGCACGCGCGAGCGCTACTGCTCGTCACCCACAGTCTCGGCACCCTCATTCTGCAAGGCCACATCGCCCGCACCCTCGGCAGCGGTCGATTCAGCCTCGAAAGCTTGAGCCGTATGGGCAACGCCGCGCTTGAGATCTATACCGAGGGCCTCTACCTCGACAGCAGCATGCTCGACGCCAGTCGTGAATCCTCCCACAACGCACGCAAGGATCACTCCAAGAAGGGACGGGGCTCCGGCCCCACGTCATGACCTACGCAATAGAAACTAGAGCGCTCACGAAACGCTATGGCCGCCACACTGCGCTCGACGGCATGGATCTCGCCGTCGAGACTGGCAGCGTGTTCGGCATGATCGGCCCCAATGGTGCCGGCAAAACAACAGCCATGCGACTGCTGCTCGACATCATCCGGCCCACCTCCGGCACCGCCACCGTGCTGGGAGAATCTCCCCGAGCCGGCGGCGCATCACTCCGTCGTCGAATCGGCTTCCTTCCCGGCGAACTCCTGCTTGAGGGGCGAGTAACCAGTCGCGCGCTACTCCGGCACTACGCAGACATCAGTGGCCCCGTGCCCGAGGGCCGTATCGATGAACTAGCCGAACGCCTCGGGCTCGACCTCACGCGGCACGTGCGCAAACTCTCCAAGGGCAACAAGCAAAAGCTGGGCCTTGTGCAATCGTTCATGCATGAACCGCCACTGCTCGTACTCGACGAGCCAACAAGCGGACTCGACCCGCTCGTGCAACAAGAGTTTCTGACAATGGTTCGCGAGGCCCAGCACAAAGGGCAAACCGTGTTCCTCAGTTCGCACGTGCTCAGTGAAATTCAGACCGCAGCGGATCAAGTCGCAGTCCTACGCAACGGAAAGATCGTGAAAGTTGGCGACGTCGCGACCCTGCGAGCGAGTGCTGTGCGCCGCGTCATCGTTGACTTCACGGATGTCTCGGCCGACAACATCCGCACCACTCTCGAAACGCTGCCGCAACTGGACGATCTCACGGTTACGGACGGAGACATCGTTCACATCACCGGCACCATCAAGGGACACATCGACTCACTCGTCAAGGCGATCGCACCGTTCCACGTCGTCGACCTCCGGGTTGAGGAACAGGATCTTGAGTCGTCGGTAATCAACCTCTACTCTTCGGGGGCGCACAATGACAACTAGTTTTCTGCCCCTAACCCGCCGCAGCCTTGCCGAGTCCTGGCGTGGACTCCTTGGTTGGACTGCAGGCTTTGCCGGCGCGATCTTCATGTATGTCCCGCTGTATTCGTCCTTCGCCGGGGAGGATGCTGGCTTCCAATCGATGATCGACTCACTCCCTGAAGGGTTCTCCAACACACTCGGCTTCGAGGACCTCTCGAGTGGCGCCGGCTACGTTCAAGCCACCGTTCTTGGTCTTATCGGGTTTGTTCTCATGACGATTGCGGCCACAGTCTGGAGCTCGGCTGCAATTGCCGGACACGAAGAGGCCGGTTCGCTTGAGCTGACACTTGCCCACGGGGTGTCGCGAGTACAAGTGATGGTTGAACGCAGCCTCTCCGTAGTGTTGCGACTGCTGTGGCTTGCCGCCATCGCGGCGCTGCTGATTCTCGCGCTCAACGACTCCTCCGGTATCGACATCGAGCCATCGAACATTGTCGCTGGGGTTCTGGCGCTGCTAGGGCTCGGGATCCTCTCGGCAAGCCTTGGCCTGGCAGTGGGCGCCATCACGGGTCGACGTTCGTTCGCAACAATCGCCGCCGCCGGTGTCTCGGTACTGGGCTACGTGTTCAACTCGCTTGGCAACCAGAGCGCCGACGTTGAATGGCTCCACGTGCTTTCGCCCTACGAATGGGCTTTCGGAAACTCGCCGCTGCGTGACGGAGCCGACTGGGGTGCACTCGGCCTCGTCTACGGTATCTCCGCACTAGTGCTTGTCATCGGCGGAATCGTCTTCAACCGCAGAGACATCTCCGCTTAGCGGCGGTAGTTGGGTGCCTCAACGACCATCTGGATGTCGTGAGGGTGCGATTCTTTCAGCCCGGCGGCGGTGATCCGCACGAACTTGCCCTTCTGGTGCAGCTCCTCGATAGTGCGAGCACCCGTGTAGAACATCGACTGCCGTAGACCGCCGAGCAGCTGGTACATCACCGTGGAGACCGGGCCGCGATAGGGAACCTGGCCTTCGATCCCTTCGGGGATCAGTTGCTCGTCCGAAGGAACATCCGCCTGGAAGTAGCGGTCGCGGGAGTATGAGGTCTTCTTGCCTCGGGTTTGCATAGCGCCGAGAGAACCCATTCCGCGGTAGCTCTTGAACTGCTTGCCGTTGAGGAAGATGAGGTCGCCGGGGCTTTCGTCTGTTCCCGCAAGCAGCGAGCCAAGCATGACGGTCTCTGCACCGGCGACGAGCGCCTTGGCAATGTCACCAGAATACTGAAGGCCACCGTCGGCGATGACCGGAATCCCCGCTGCGCGGGCGGCAAGCGACGCCTCGTACACGGCAGTCACCTGGGGAACTCCGACACCAGCAACAACGCGGGTCGTGCAGATCGATCCTGGTCCAACTCCGACCTTGACGGCATCCACACCAGCGTCGATGAGCGCTTGTGCACCTGTGCGGGTAGCGACGTTGCCGCCGATGATGTCGATCGCGTCAAACGAGGAGTCTGCCTTGAGCCGTAGAACGATGTCGATCACTCCAGCGGACTCGCCGTTGGCTGTGTCAACCACGATCACGTCGACACCTGCGTCGCGCAGTCGCTCTGCGCGCTCCCACGCATCACCGAAGAATCCGATGGCCGCGCCTACACGCAGTCGCCCTTCGTCATCTTTAGTGGCATTCGGGTACTGGTCGGTTTTCTCAAAGTCTTTAACGGTGATGAGACCGATGAGCTTGCCGTTGTCGTCCACGAGAGGCAGCTTCTCGATCTTGTGTTGGTTGAGCAGAGCAATTGCACCCTCGCGCTCGATGCCGACGGAGGCAGTGATGAGGGGCATAGCGGTCATGACGTCGCGCACCAGCGTCGACTCCATGTCTTCTGGCTCAATGAACCTCATGTCACGGTTAGTGACGATTCCGACGAGCGTTCCGTCTTCTTCGATGACAGGAACACCGGAAATCCGGAACTGGCCACACAGCGCATCGACCTCGGCCAAAGTCGCTTGTTGCGTAGTTGTTACCGGATTGGTAATCATGCCCGACTCACTGCGCTTTACCTTGTCGACGAAAGCGGCCTGATCGTCGATCGAGAGGTTGCGGTGCAGTATGCCGAGACCACCATTTCGAGCCATTGCGATAGCCATTCTCGCCTCTGTGACCGTGTCCATCGCCGACGAAATGAGGGGCGAAGAGAGCCGGATTCTGCGGGTTAGACGTGAACTCGTGTCAGCATCGCTCGGAATCACATCAGTATGACCGGGCAAAAGCATCACGTCGTCATAAGTAAGTCCGACGAAACCGAAAGGGTCAGGCTGTTCCATGTTAAATCTTCCTCGCACCAGGAGCGTGAAACCGGCGATCTTGTGTTAAATCTGCGGCCAATCAATATTAACGGGTTTCCTGCCTGAACATTCCCCCGCATAATGGCTTCACCGCTTTGTACCCGACAAGCACTTGTATGTCGGACGCAATCGGCCAGTGTCGTCAATGCCGTCGACACATCAGAACCCGCGGGATTCTTGATTCCTGCTGGGTCCCTTTCTGGAGGTCCTGTGAACACAGCGGAATATCGCCGCACGCGACGGAGAAATAGACGTGGAGTGCTTGTAGCGCTCATCGTTGCTCTCTCCGCCGCTTTCTCTCTCATGTCCATGCCCGCCATGGCTGACGAGGTTAACGTCGACGAATACGACAACAGCATCATCGGTAACGTCAAGCTCGAAAGCGTGCCGTTGGAAGGTGTACTTCTCACCGTCTCTGGTGGCGGCTACGACGTTGAAGTTGTCACGGATGCCGACGGCCAATGGAAAGTCGGTGTGCCCGACGGTGACGAATTCAGCGTCACACTCGACGAAGATACGCTGCCTGAGGGCATCGCAGTAATCGACGAAGTCGGCGATGACGACACCCCCAACGTCAAAGAAGCACTGATTGGGCCCAGCGGCTCGACAGTGATGAACTTCTTTATCGGTCGTGGTGAGCGCAATGTCGTCAGCTTCGTTGACCAACTCGTCGAACGCCTCGTCAACGGCCTCAACTTTGGGCTCATGCTCGGACTTGCCGCTATCGGCATCTCGCTCGTCTACGGAACCACCGGGCTGTCCAACTTCGCTCACGCTGAAATGGTGACCTTTGGCGCGGTGATGGCACTAATTGTCTCGGTCGATCTTGGCCAACCGGTTTGGTTTGCGATACCGATAGCGGTGCTACTGAGCGCGGGCTTTGGTTGGGCGCTCGACGCCGGCCTGTGGAAACCCTTGCGCAAGAAGGGCGTGGGCATCGTCCAGCTCATGATTGTCTCGATCGGTCTTTCGCTGGCACTTCGATACACATTCCAGTACTTCCGCGGTGGCGGAACGGAACAACTGCCCGGCTCTGACTCCCCCGATATCCCACTCTTTGGTTCGGTGTCGCTCAGTCAGACCAACATGATCAGCATGATCATCAGCACCGTCGTGATCCTGATCTTCGCGTGGTGGCTCGTGCGAACGAAGATTGGTAAGGCGACTCGTGCCGTCTCTGACAACCCGTCGCTCGCCGCCGCATCGGGAATCGATGTCGACCAAGTAGTTCGGGTTGTCTGGATTCTCGCCGCAGCAATGGCCGGCCTCGCCGGCGTGCTGTGGGCCTACTTCCGACCGGGCATTCGCTGGGACATGGGTATGCAGATCCTGCTACTCGTGTTCGCCGCAGTCACCCTGGGTGGTCTGGGAACCGCATTCGGCGCTCTCGTTGGTTCAATCATCGTCGGAGTCCTCGTTGAGACGTCTAGTCTCTTCATTCCCTCTGACCTGAAGTATGTAGGTGCGCTCGGCGTGCTCATCATCGTCTTGTTGTTCAGACCGCAGGGCATCCTCGGTCGCTCTGAGAGAATAGGTTAGGGGCCGCTCATGGATATTCTTCAAATTCTCTCCAATACCGCGTCATCGCTGATCGCACCCGCAACGATCGGATATGCCCTCGCGGCGCTCGGTCTTGCGCTGCACTTCGGTTTCACCGGTTTGCTCAACATGGGTATCGCCGCGTTCATGGCGATCGGTGCCTATGGCTACGCGATCTCAATCCTCACCTTCGGTTTCCCGTGGTGGGGCGGCATGCTCGTCGGTGTCGGTGGCTCGCTCGTGTTCGCGCTCATCCTTGGCATTCCTACTCTGCGACTGCGCGGTGACTACTTGGCAATCGTGACGATCGCGGCCGCCGAGGTTGTGCGCCTGTTATTCCTGACGACAACGTTCGACAAGTACACCGGGTCTGCCGATGGACTGAGCGGCTACCACGACAGCTTCCGTGCGTTCAACCCGATCCCCGATGGCACCTACGGCTTCGGCCCATGGGAGTACAACCAGAACGGTTGGTGGGTTCGCATCTTCGGCATCGTGATTCTCACAATCGCGGCACTCATCCTGTGGTCAGTCATGCGCAGCCCGTGGGGCCGTGTCATCAAGGGAATCCGTGAAGACGAGGATGCCGTGCGCGCCCTCGGCAAGAACGTGTTCTCCTACAAGCTGCAGTCGCTAATGCTCGGTGGTGTGTTCGGAGCCCTCGGTGGCATCGTGTACGCCCTCCCCGCATCCGTGAACCCCGGTGTGTATGTGACGTCGCTGACGTTCTTCGTGTATACCGCACTGCTGCTCGGTGGAGCAGCGACGATCTTCGGACCGATTATCGGTTCGGTGATCTTCTGGGGCGTTCAAGTCCTGCTGAGCAACCTGCTTCCCGCCATGGTCAACATCGGCCTCTTGCCGTTCATGACCACGACACAGTCGCAAACGGTGCGTTTCATCCTTGTAGGTGTGGCGCTGATGTTGCTTGTGATCTATCGACCGCAGGGCATCCTCGGCAATAAGAAGGAGCTGACCTTTGTCAAATAAAGACACACCGGCTGCACCGGTGCAACGAGAAAAGACGACGGGGCTCCACAAGGGCGATATCGTTCCCGGAGTTGCCAAGGTCGATCCGATCATCATTGCTGACGGAATTCGTCGCTCGTTCGGTGGTCTCACCGCGGTCAACGTTGACCACATTGAGATCCCTCGCAACGCGATCACCGCGCTGATTGGTCCGAACGGTGCCGGAAAGACGACGCTGTTTAACCTGATGACCGGATTCGACAAACCGGACGAAGGCAAGTGGACGTTCAACGGACACGCCCTCGCCGGGATGGGCGCACACAAAGTGGCCAGACTCGGCCAGGTGCGCACGTTCCAACTGACAAAGGCTCTCGGGCTGTTGACCGTTCTTGAGAATATGAAACTCGGTGCGCAGAATCAGATCGGGGAGAACATCTTCCGCGGCATGATCCCGAGCCTCTGGCGCAAGCAAGAAGCCGAAATTGAGGCACGCGCCGAGATTTTACTCAAGAAGTTCAAGCTCGACACCAAGTCGTCAGACTTCGCTGCCAGCCTTTCCGGCGGACAGCGCAAGTTGCTCGAAATGGCCCGAGCACTCATGAGCGAACCAACGCTCGTCATGCTCGACGAGCCGATGGCAGGCGTCAACCCGGCGCTCACAGAGTCGCTGCTCGACCACATCCTCGACCTGAAGGAAGAGGGAATGACGGTGCTCTTCGTCGAGCACGACATGCACATGGTTCGCCACATCGCCGACTGGGTGATTGTGATGGCCGAGGGTGCGGTAGTGGCCGAAGGCCCGCCAGACCAGGTCATGAAGAATCAAGCAGTGATCGACGCGTATCTCGGTTCGCATCAAGACGTGGACCTGGGTATCGTCACGGGTCGTATCGAGGGCGAGCTCAACACAGCCGCGATCGATATGGCAGCAGAGGTAAAAGAACTCGACTCCAAGATCGCTAAGCGCAAGGGGCCCCGCAAGTGAACGCAATCCCAACCGAGAATGCAGTAGTCCACGTCAAGGGCCTCACCGCGGGGTACCTTCCCGGGGTGGACATCCTGAACGACTGCAACCTGGTCGCGAATCCGGGCGAACTCATCGGCATCATCGGCCCTAACGGTGCAGGCAAATCGACACTACTCAAGGCCATCTTTGGTCAAGTGCAGGTGCGCGGCGGCTCGATCACGTTGAATGGCGATGAGATCACGGGGCTGAAAGCCAACAAGCTCGTGGCACGCGGTGTTGGCTTTGTGCCACAAAACAACAACGTGTTTCCGAGTCTGACGATCGCTGAGAACCTTCAGATGGGGCTGTACCAGAACCCCAAGATCTATGACGAACGGCTCGAATTTGTTGTTGGCATCTTCGGCGAACTCAAATCGCGGCTCAAGCAGCGTGCCGGTTCGCTATCGGGCGGTGAACGCCAAATGGTGGCTATGTCGCGGGCGCTCATGATGGACCCCAAGGTTCTGCTGCTCGACGAACCATCCGCTGGCTTGTCTCCTGTGAAGCAAGACGAAGCGTTCATTCGCGTTTCGGAGATCAACAAGGCCGGTGTCACGACGATCATGGTTGAGCAGAACGCACGACGCTGCCTGCAAATCTGTGACCGCGGCTACGTTCTCGATCAGGGCAAGGATGCCTACGAGGGAACAGGGCGCGAACTCCTGAACGATCCCAAGGTCATCGGGCTGTATCTCGGTACGCTCGGCACCTAAACCAGTAGCACTCAGCACCGCCACAATTGCTCCGCCCGGATTCGTCCGGGCGGAGCAATTGTGCGTTAACGGGCAGGTCAGACGCTGCCTCGGCCGAACATCCGCACCCTCAAGGCGCTGCAAGCCGCCCTGAGCGCCGTTTACGGTACGAGACGTCGAGACGATCATCCGCGCAGAAGTCAGGCGCTTACGCGGGCACCTGACGCGGTTTCAGGTTTATTACCAACAGCGATTGCTCCGTGAAACCGCTTCAGCATCCACCACAGCCCCCTGAGTGCACGAAAAAGGCCCCAACCCTAGTGGGTTGGGGCCTTTCTCTTAGCGAGTCTTAGCGGTTATTAGCCGTTGTACGCGCTGTAGGTGTTGTCGTCACCGTACTGGTAGACACCGATCTGCGCCTCGGTGGGGTCACCGAGTTCGTCGAAAGAAATCGGACCAGAGATGCCGTCGTAGTCAGCTACGCCACCACCGTTGATGATGTCTGCACAGTCGGCGAAGGTGTTGCACTTCTCGCCGTTGCCCGAACCACCCGATACTTCCTGCAGCTTCTCTGCGATTGCTGCGGAGTCGGTTGAACCGGCTGCGAGCGATGCGAGAGCAAGCAAGATGACCGAGTCGAACGACTCAGCTGCGTAGCTGAATTCGGTGAGCTCAGGCTGCCCTGATTCAACCCAGTAGTCGTTGACTGCCGACGTGAAGTCAGCAATCGTGTCAACGCTCAGGCCGGGCAGGGTTCCCTTTGCGCCCGTGAGGGTTCCAGGAGCCAGCTCGTCACTGAAGTTGGCGAGGTTACCATCTACGAAGTAGAGCTTATCGGCGGGGAAACCGCTGACAATGCTCGGGAGCATGGTCGAAACCTCTTCGAAGGTGATCAGTGCGATCGCGTCAGGGTCAGAAGCAAGAACTTCTGAAATCTGTGCGTCGAACGTGGTGTCACCGGTGTTGTACGTGGGCTGTGAAACAACTTCACCACCGGCTGCTTCGAATGCTTCCTGCGTGAACTTGGCGAGGCCGGTTCCATAGGAGTCGTTGAGAACGATCATGCCGAGAGTCTCATTACCATCAGCAGCGATCAGGTTACCGAGAACCTCACCCTGGAGCACGTCGGAAGGAGCGGTACGGAAGTACAGGCCCTTGTCGTCGTAGTCCGTGAATGCGGCCGAAGTGTTTGCCGGCGAGAACTGGATTACTCCAGCGCCAACAACCTGGTCAATGAACTGAAGCGAAACACCTGAGGATGCTGCACCAAGAATGGCGGAAACATCTTCATTGAGCAGACGGGGGATTTCAGTCTCGTATGCCTTGTTGTCGGTGTCGCCGGAGTCACCCTGGATCAGTTCGATCTCGATGCCTGCATTGGCTTCGTTAACCTGAGCAGCTGCGTACTCGGTTCCTGCGATCTCGGGCGGGCCGAGGAACGCGAGGTTACCGGTTACGGGGAGTGCCGTTCCCAGCTTCAGCGAAAGATCGCCGCCGCCGCCGCCGGAAGGTGTTTCCTCTCCGCCTGTTGCACAGCCAGCCAATACCAGTGCACTTGCACCGACAATTGCGAGACTGTTCATCAGGGTCCGCTTGGACCGTGATGGGGAGGCCGTAGCCTTCGCGAATACGCTCATGTTGCTCCTTGCGTTTCGAATGTGTTCAGGAATCAAAAGTGGCACTGCGTTGTCACCACACTGTCAAGCTATGCCCACTCGGGACGTCCGCACAATACGTCTGTACTACAGCCTTGTAACACTCTTCAGAATCGTTACCATTCGTAGACTCTTCAGAAACGCAGATGTTACTCAGTTAATCCGGGTGTACACGTTGTCGCTACCGTACTGGTAGATCCCAATACTGGCGTCCTGAGGATCGCCATTGTCACTGAGGGTTATCGGGCCCGAAACACCGTCGTAATCTACGATGCCACCATCAAGGATGATCTTCGCGGCATCCGCAAAAGTCGTCACGACTTTACCTTCGCCAGAACCACCAGAGACTTCTTGCATCTTGCTCGAGATCCCTTCGCCCGTGGTCTTCTGCGATGCCAACGCTGCAAGGCTCGCCAAGATCACGGCGTCATAGCTCTCTGCTGCGTAGCTGAAGTCCTTCAAACTCGGATTGATCTCCACGAGCCGATCGGTGAACTCAGAAATCGTAGACATTTCTAGCCCCGGATGCGTCACGATCGAATCGGTCAGGCTCCCCGTAGCAAATCCTGAACCACGGTCGCCCAGTGACAGACCGCTAAAGAAGAGCTGATCGCCCGAGTAGCCAGCGGCAATGAAGGCCTTGGCGATCTTCTCTGCCTGCGTCGTACCGAGAATTGCTACGGCATCCGGCTTCGCGGCAATCGCCTCAGCGATTTGATCGTCAAGGCCGGTGGCCTTTTCGTCAATAGTCTCTTCGACGATGACTTCGCCACCACCACGCTGGAAGGTTTCCCCGACCGCTCGCGGCAGGAGCGGTCCACAGAGTACGTCCTCTGACAGGATCGCGATTGAACCGTCAACGCGGTCGGCCATCTCGGCCCCAAGAGCAGAACCTTCGAGTGCGCAGGAAGGCGAGGTGCGCCAGTAGAGCATGCTGTCGTCATAGTTAGAGAAGTCGGGCGAATCGTTTGCCGGCGAAATCTCAACAACACCGGCACCGGTGATCTTGTCGACTACTTTCTTCGAGACACCGTTCGAAAGCCCGCCAATAATCACGGTGGCTCGGGCAGCGAGCAGCTCGGTCACGGCATCCTCTGCCGTCGTACCCGTGGAGTCTCCGGAATCCCGGGTTTCGACGTTTACCGTGAGCTTCGCGTTTGCATCGTTGACGTCTTGTGCCGCCAAGGCAATGGCTGCGGAAACGGCTGGGCCAAACTTTTCGAGTGAACCTGACTCCGGCACGAGAGCGCCAATGGTGAGGGTCAAATCTTTGGGCGCGATGGCCTCTTTCGGAACCTCTTCGGCTGTGCATCCGCTCAGCACAAGTACAGCGGCAAGAACGCCAGCAACTGCTGTGAACCCACGACGGGTCCGCAGCGACACGCGTGATCCAACGGGTATGGATGTCATCACAGTCGCTCCTATCTGCCGCCGAAAACAAAAAGCGGCATTGTTACGGTAGTGGGCAAACCACAAAAGACGAACTCAGGGAACCCAAATTGTCGCCGATATCGTGCCCCCAATCCGGGCGGCACTCGTTTTAGCCGACGACAGATCCGCTCTTAAACACGAACTTGTTTTCGCCGTCGTAGGTGTAGTAACCCCAGTATCCGGGCTCGATATCTCCGCCTGGCGTGAAGTTCACCGTTCCGGAGATGCCGTCGTAGTCGATGTCGTTGCCGGTTTTCAGCACTTCACGGCACTCAGCGAAGCTCAGGCATTTCACGCCACCTTTGGAGACGTCGTAGAGCGAACCCGCAATCGCCTCCCCCTCATCGTCTTGAGCGACGATCGCGGCGAGAGCCGCCAGCATCGTGGCGTCATACGCCTCCATCGCATAGCGATAGCTGGTCAGTTTCGGATTGCTCGCCTTGAGAGTCGCGATGAAAGCCTTCGAAGGCTGCGCGCCGTCAATCACTCCCCGCACGCCCTTCAGGGTGCCGTTCTTAAACGACTGCGAATAGTCGCCAGTGTTGAGTGAGGTGAGCCACAACTTGGAACCCTTGTAGCCTGCGGCAGCGATCTTGCCAATCGCAGCCTTTGTCGCCTTGACCGAGTCATAGGTCGATCCAATTACCACAACATCGGGTCGCGCCTTCTTAAGGCTGGCAATGATTGAATCAAAGTTGGTGGTCACGCTGGAAAAAACCTCGTCTGCGACAAGTTCGCTGTCGTGCTCTGCGAGCGCCGTGACAAAAGTATCGTGAAGGGCGGTGCCCTCATCGTCAGCAACATAAACGTAAGCAAGGCGCTGTGTGGTGTCCCCACCCGCAAGTGCCTCCGCTAGGGCGTGCCCTTGCTGGTCGTAGGCCGGAATCGTGCGGAAGAAGTATCCGTCATCGAAGACATCAGTGAGTGTCGAGAACGTTGCCGCAGGAGAGATGATTGGAATCTTGGCATCAATTGCCAATGGGATAGCGCGCTGAGCGAGAGCCGACGACGACGGCCCAATCACCACATCCACCTTCTTCGACACCAACACCTTAAACGACGTCTCCAGCTTGGTGGTCTTTGCTTCGCCGGAGTCAACACTCACCACTGCGACCGGTTCGCCGTTAACGCCACCGGCTGCATTGATCTCCTTAACCGCTGCCGCCACACCGGCAGCTTGGGCTGCAGCAAGAAACGAGAACGCTCCGCTCGTCGGAAAGATAGTGCCCACTCGCAGCACACCGTCACCAGAGGGAGTCACGACCGGAGTCGGAGTCGGCGACGCTGCGGGAGCGAAACGCGGTGCCGCCGTCGGGGCAGGCGAACTGCACGCCGCAAGAGCTACAGAAACTGATGCCACAACGATCAGGCATCGAGTCGCGCGAAACCTCGTCATTGACTTGCCTCTCTCGGAGCCGCGATCTTCGGGCGATCACGCACCTTCACAGGAATACTACGGTGCACCCGGAGCTTCGGACGGCGAACCTAGCCGAGTGCGAGAAGAGTGACGGAACAGATCAAAGGTGAGGATTGCCAGCGCCACCCACACAATTGCAAAACCCAACCAGCGCTCTGGCGGCATCGCCTCATGAAAGATGAAGACACCAACGACCAACTGCAAGATGGGCGCCAAGTACTGCGCAAGTCCCATGTAGGTGAGCGGCAGACGGCGGGCTGCTGCGGCAAACAGGATCAGCGGAATCGCCGTGATCGCACCTAAGAACAACGTCAACACCGTGTGGCCGGTGCCCACCGTGCCCACCGTGAGGGAGTCATTTGCGCTCAACACGAGCAGAACAATAATCGCAATGGGCGTCAAAAATGCTGTCTCTACGGCCAAGCCGCCCAGCGCATCCGCTTTCGGCCCGACGCTCTTCTTAACGAGACCGTAAAGACCGAAGCTGAAGGCCAGCCCCAGTGCGATCCACGGAAAACTGCCATAACCAATGGCAATAACGAGCACAGCAAGAGCACTTATCCCGAGGGCAACCCACTGCAGCGGACGCAACCGTTCGCGCAGAATTATCACGCCGAGCAACACCGTGACGATCGGGTTGGTGAAGTAACCCAATGACGCTTCCACAATGTGTCCGTTGAGGCTGGCGTACACGTAGATCAGCCAGTTGATGACAACGAGCACTCCGGCAAGACCGAGGCTCCAGAAAGTTTTGCGGTCACGAATGATGACCAACACTCGTACGTAGCCGCGGGTGACCAGCAGAAGAGCCGCACAAAAAACGAGCGACAACACAATGCGCCAGGCCACAATTTCAATCGCGCCTGACTCCTTGAGAGAGAAGAACACGATAGGCATCGCGCCCCACAAGACGTAGGCGGATACTGCGAAACCGAGGCCGCTCGGCGATACGCGATCAGTCGCGTGAGAAGTCGTGGTCACCTCTAAAGCTTAGGGCTGCGCTGGGGGCTCCTATGACATCCAGACAATACACAAGCCCAAGGCCGGAGCCCTGGGCTTGTGTATTGCCGAACAGTGAAGTTCGGCGAGGATCTAGCTAATCGCCTTAGCGAACGACCACAGCGAGAACGTCGCGAGCCGACAGTACGAGCAGGTCGTCTCCGCCGTACTTCACTTCGGTTCCGCCGTACTTGGAGTAGATGACCTTGTCGCCTACAGCGATGTCGAGCGGCACGCGGTTTCCGTTGTCATCGATGCGACCGGGACCTACGGCGACTACTTCGCCCTCTTGGGGCTTCTCTTTCGCAGTGTCAGGAATGACGAGCCCAGACGCGGTGGTCTGTTCTGCATCTACCTGCTTGATAACAATGCGATCTTCGAGCGGCTTAATGGACACCGACACGTGGGACCTCTTTCTCAAGTTCTTGGGTTGGCACACTCCCTGTAGGAGTGCCAGATCAACTATACGGCTTGGTTGGCACTCGATCAACGTGAGTGCCAATACGGATGCGGATACGGTTAGAGAATGAATCAGAGCGAATTGCGGGAGCTGCTTTCGTCCGAGGGCCTTCGCCTGCTTGACTCACTTCCGGTCTGGCAATCGAGCGACGAAATCGTGCGAACCGTCGCTGCGCTCCGCAAGGCCGGCCACAGCGCTGGACTCGTCGCAGCAGTGCTCAGCCAGTCAAAATTGCGTGCAAAAGCCGCAAGCAAGTTTGGCCCGTTTGCGGAACGGATGCTCTTCACCGAGGCCGGCCTCGAACAAGCAACCCGGCTCTCGGTTGCTTCTCTGCACGCTGGACGCTTTAGCGCCGCTGGGGTGAGATGGGTTGCCGATCTCGGCTGTGGAATCGGTGCTGATGCGCTCGCCATCGCGGGCCTCGACCTCAACGTCACCGCGGTAGAGCGAGACGAGACCACCGCAGCAATCGCGAGCTACAACCTAGCGCCGTGGAGCAACGCGCAAGTCGTACACGGGGACGCAGAATCCGCAGACCTCACCGGCATCGATGGCATCTACCTCGACCCAGCACGGCGCGACGCCCGCGTTCGCCTCACTAACCCTGCCGACTGGACGCCATCACTCGACTTCGCCTTCGGACTGGCCCAACGCTACCCCACCGGGATCAAGCTCGGCCCCGGCATCGACCGCGATCTGATCCCCGACAACGCGGAAGCCCAGTGGATCTCGGTCGGGCGCGAAGTCGTCGAACTCGGACTCTGGTTTGGCGCTGTTGCCCGCCCCGGCATCCGGCGCGCAGCCCTCGTAATCGGCGAACACGGCACCGCCGAAATGACGGCAGCCGCCGACAGCGCGGACGAAGCGGCCGGGGAACTTGGACAGTACCTGTTCGAGCCTGACGGCGCCGTCATCCGGGCGCGCCTCATTGGAGACCTTGCCCGCCAGTTAACTGGCCGGATGCTCGACACGTCGATCGCCTACTTCAGCGCGGATGCCCCTGCTGCCTCGCCCTTCGCTACGTGCTTCGAAATAGTGGCCGACTTTCCCCTCGACAAGCGCTCGCTGAAGAAAGAGCTCGCTGCGCGCAAGATCGGAACCCTAGAAATCAAAAAGCGCGGGGTCGATATTGACCCCGCGATTTTTCGAAGATCGCTCTCGCTCAAAGGCGAGAACAGTGCAACATTGATTCTCACGCGCGTTGCGGGTAAACGCCGGGCGCTGCTTGCGCAACGCGTGACACACACCCCGTAGCGCGTAGGGACTAGTTAGAACCCACCGCGGAAGCCGGGGCCTACCTCGTTAAAGCCTGCCATAAAGAGCAGAACCGCACCAACGACGAAGAGTCCGGTGACGAGGCCAATCGCGACGCTGATGTAGCCGGTGATGAGGCCCGTGAGCCAGAAGGGGCGCGCCTGCGGCTGCTTCTTCTGCGCCATGTGTCCCATAACGACCGCTGCCACACCGGGCAAGAAACCGAACACAACGAACGACAACAGGATGCCCGAAATTCCGGTGACCATCGATGCGATGGACAGCCCCTGCAATGGACCGGCAGGAACCGGAGTGAACGGTGCCTGACCTGGCGTCGACGCACCCTCATATCCCGGAATCGGGGTGCCGCTGGGTACAGAGTATGGATCGTTCGATGCCGCCGGAGTTGCCGTGGGCGCAACGGGAGGAACTGGTGCCGCTGCCGGAGCCGACGGTGCGCTGGTGGCGCCAGTAACGGCGGGTGCTGTTCTCGCGCTCGACTTACTCGCGCTTGACTTGCTTGCGTCTGCTGCGCTTGTTGAAGCTGCGGTTGAGGCTGCGGCGAAGGGCTTCGTAAATGCAACGGTCTCTGCCGTATTCGCGTGTTCTGCGGCGCTCTTTGGCGCGACCTTTGGCACTGCCGAGTTCGCTGGGGTGGTCTTCGCGGGAGTGGCTTTCGCTGGGGTGGTCTTCGCGGCGGTGGTTTTTGCAGCGGTCGCCTTCACGGCAGGTGTCGACTTAACTGCGGACTGTGCGGCAGTCGGCTTCTTAGCCGCAGGCTTCTTGGCTGACGGCGTCGCCTTTGGCTTTGCCTTGGGCGCGCTTGATACCGAAGGTGTAGCGGGAGTGGGGATCGACGGGGTTGAGCCGTCTGAGTTGTTGGTAGCCATTCGCATACTTTAGCAAGCGCAACTCAAGAGTTGCCCCTTAACGCCAGTAGGCCCGTACAGCTGTGCGGGCCCCTCCTGAGAGCGAAGACTTTAGTACGAGGTGACAGCTCCACCAAGTGCCAAGGAACCAATGACGATGGCACCGACGATGATGGCCCCCAGCAAACCGAGGTAACCGAGCACAAGACCGATGATGGCGAGCACGTTGCCCTGTTCGCCGGTCTTCTTGATCTGGCTCAGTGCAATGTGGCCGGTGATGATACCGACGAGGCTAAGCCACAGGATCGATGTCACGAGGGAGACGATCGAGAGTACGTTCCACTTGGCAACCGGCGCGCCTGTCGGCGTCGAGGCGTAAGGCGTGGGTTCTGACATGGCGGGATGCTCCTTAATAAATGAAACCGAAAGCGGCGCGACTATATTCTCAGCCTGAGAGAACGCTGTCAATGCGTCACGATTAGAGCCTAGCCCGTTTTTATGCCTGTATTTGGGTGACGGGAAGCGTGGAGTCGGCACTGAAATTGAGCGTCGACGGTTGTTTACCTGCCATCACCAGTTGGGCGCCCAGTGCGGCGATCATCGCACCGTTATCAGTGCACAACGACAACGGTGGGATCCTCAACTGGATGCCCGCAGCATCGCACCGCTCCTGCGCGAGCTCTCGCACGCGAGCATTTGCCACGACTCCACCACCGAGCAGTAGGCGAGGCACACCTCGATCAACACACGCCGCAACAGCCTTGGTCAGCAGGATGTCGACGACTGCCTCACGGAAGCTGGCCGCGACATCCGCAATCGAAAAGTCTGCTCCGGCGTCTTGCTCGCGTTCAACCCACCGCGCAACGGCCGTCTTGAGCCCAGAGAACGAGAAGTCGTAGCGGTGTCGTTCCATGTCTTTGGCCTTGCTAAGCCCTCGAGGGAATCGGATGGCCTGGGGGTCGCCCCCTGCAGCGACACGGTCAATCTGCGGCCCACCGGGGTAGGGCAATCCGAGAAGCCGAGCGACCTTGTCGAACGCTTCACCCGCAGCATCATCAATCGTTTCGCCGAGCAGTTCGACATCGGAAACCAGATCGCGCACGTGCAGCAACGAGGTGTGGCCCCCAGACACAAGCAGCGCGATTGTCGGAAGATCGATCTCGGTCCCGTCGTCGCGCAACACATCGGCGCCGACGTGCCCGACGAGATGATTGACGGCATAGAGCGGCTTGTCGGTCGCTACGGCGAGCGCCTTCGCGGCAGCAACGCCCACCATGAGCGCACCGGCAAGTCCTGGGCCACTCGTGACCGCAATCGCATCGATTTCGTGGAGCTCTACGTCCGCTTCGGCGAGCGCCTGCTCGAGCGCCGGCTGCATCTCCTCAAGGTGCGCGCGAGCCGCAACCTCAGGAACCACTCCGCCATAGCGGGCGTGCTCGTCCATCGACGACGAGATGACGTTGGCGAGCAGTCGGTTGCCGCGAACAATGCCGATCCCTGTCTCGTCACAGCTGGTTTCGATTCCCAACACGAGGGGCTCAACCGTGTTCTTCGGCAGGCTGCGGTTCGACGGTGCCTCCCGGTTCGACGGTGCCGCCTGATGCGCCCCTCCTGCTTGATGCGCCGAGCCCGCCTGGGTCACGCCCGCGAGCTGGCTCATGCACCCACCGCCGGAGAGAGTTTCGGTTCAGGAATGGTGAGGCGCATCACAATCGCGTCCACACCATCGGGCTGGTAATAGTTCGGCCGCACTGCGATGCGCTCAAAACCGAGCGAGTCATAGAGGCGTTGCGCGGTCGGATTGTCATCGCGCACTTCCAAGAAGAGTTCGCCGGCCCCGCGATCGCGAGCCTCAACCATGAGCGCGTGCATCAGCGCACGCCCAATGCCGTGGCGTCGAGCATCCGGTGCAACAGCAATGGTTTGGATGTCAGCCTGCCCCGAACGTAACGGCGCACGCAATCCTGCATAGGCCTTCACCTGCGTGGGTTCCCCCACCGGGTGGGCGACCAAGTAGTAACTGTGGTTGTCGATGATCTCGGCACCCATCATGTCGCTCGACCAGGCGTCATTGGCGAACTCGCTCGACTCGATCACCATAATGGCGTCGAGGTCGTCTGGGGTGGCGCGGCGCAGTTGCCAGCTCATGCGGTTACTCGTTTCGGTCCTGCGGAGAGGCTGATGTCTGGCGAGCGCAGATAGAGGGCTTCTTCGCCAGCGAATTCGCGTCCGTTGGCTTTCATGAGGCGCGCCAATGTTGCCAAGTTGGCGGCGTGCACTGTTGCGGCTTCCCGCAGTGTGTAGTGGT
The DNA here is from genome assembly GCF_054957775.1 of Rhodoglobus galactosidasius. Classification (NCBI taxonomy): domain Bacteria; kingdom Bacillati; phylum Actinomycetota; class Actinomycetes; order Micrococcales; family Microbacteriaceae; genus Rhodoglobus; species Rhodoglobus galactosidasius. The sequence goes on from NZ_JBQIAV010000001.1 coordinate 161,991, forward strand.
CGAAGTTCGGCACGTGGGCGGCAAGTTCAGCGGCGGGAGCCAGTGCGGGGCCAGCGTCGCGGATGGGTAGCCCCGCATCATCCGAGCCCGTGTAGGCCGACCAGTAGAACTCTTTGCGTCGCGCATCAGTGGCGATCAGTGTAGGCCCGGTTTTGCCGAGTGCAATGGCGTCGTGGGTGACGACCGGATACAGCGGCAGGCCAGCACCGAAGGCGAAAGTGCGCGCTGCAACGATTCCGACGCGCAGCCCCGTGAAGGGCCCTGGGCCCATTCCGGCAACAACACCAGTCAGGTCGGTTACAGCGATTCCTGCTTCGGCGAGACAGCTGTAGATGAAGTCGCCAACAACTTCGGCGTGCTTACGCGTGTCTGCAGAGTCGCACTGGGCGTGCACAACCCCCTGCGCGTCAACGATGGCGACACTTGTTCCTGCCGACGTATCAATCGCTAAGAACATCGAGCCACCCCATGTCTGCCCACTTGGGGCCACAGCCTGTCACCGTGACGGTACGCGGCTCCACTGTTTCTTCGGCGAAATCATCGGCAGCCGAGTTCGCATCGTCGGTGCCGGTCTCGCCCACTGCACCCGTGGGGCGCACAATGTCGACGTTCAACCAGGATTCGCTGACTCCGTCGAGTAGACCTGCGCCCCATTCGACCACAACAATGGATGCCTCGAAGTCGATGTCGAGATCGTCGAGCTCAACAGCGCTGCCCAAGCGATAGGCATCAACGTGCACGAGGGGCGCCAGGCGGGGCGCAGATGCCGCTGCCGGCGTCGATTCCGGCGTCGATTCCGCAAACCTCGGATGCGTGCGCGCGAGCACAAAAGTGGGGCTCGTTACGGTGCCCCGGATGCCGAGAGTCTCGCCAATTGCTCGAGTGAGAGTGGTTTTTCCTGCACCAAGTTCGCCATTGAGCAGAACGAGGTCGCCGGCGCCGAGCTGCCTAGCGATCACCGCCCCGAGTTCAGCCATCCGCTCGAGGGAACCGATCACCAGCGTGGTCACGGTTCGTACCTGCGCACTACGCGCTGTCCGATGCGCGTCACAATTTCGTAGTTAATGGTGCCTGCCGCTGTGGCCCAGTCGTCGGCACTCGGCACCGAGGTCGGCGCGGCTGAGGCGTTCGACGGGGTGGACGAGGCGCCGAACAACACTGCGCGGTCTCCGATTGCCACGGGCACGTCGCCCATGTCGACCACAATCTGATCCATCGCAACCCGACCAGCAACGCGACCGGTCACCCCGTTGATCGAGACAGGGCCGCGGTTAGAGGCCTGACGCGGAACGCCATCGCCGTACCCCAAAGGCACGAGAGCCAAGGTTGTATCGGTCTCGCAGTGGAAGTCGAACCCGTACGAAACGCCCTCACCGGCGGAAGCACGCTTGACTGACACGACGGGGGCGCTCAAGGTCATTGCCGGCACCAGCCCGAGAGCCGCAGCATCCACATCGTCGGCAGGAGCCAGGCCATAAGTACTGATTCCGAGTCGCACCAGGTTGAATCGGGCGTCAGGGTGCTTGATCGCTCCCTCTGAGGCGGCCAAGTGGCGGAATTCTGGCCGCAGCCCAACCGACTCTGCCATGGCAATAGCGGTTGCGAACTGTTCGACCTGCTTGGCATCGTTATCATCGCCAGCATTAGCGAGGTGGCTCCAGATGCCTCGCACCCGGATACGGCCGGCAAGTTCGTGCGCAACTGCAGTTTCGAAGAACTGTTGCCAGTCTCCGAGCGCCGCCCCGTTGCGGTGCAACCCTGTGTCGACTTTGAGGTGCACACACGCGGTTCCGGATGCCGCGGCAACTTCCGTGAGCTGCGCGATGCTGCTGATGCCGAGGTCTACTTTCGCACGCACCGCTTCGCTGAATGCTGCCCCTGGCTGGTGCAGCCACGCCAAGAGTGGAGCGTCGATGCCTGCGTTTCGCAGCGCAAATGCTTCGGTGAGGTCGGCGACTCCGAGCCAGTCCGCGCCACCAGCAAGCGCTGCCCGCGCGCTTTCGACGGCGCCGTGTCCGTAGCCGTTCGCTTTCACGACCGCCATCACCTGTGCGGGCGCGACAACGGCTCGCAGGGTGTCAACGTTGTGGCTGATTGCACCCGTGCTGATCGTTGCGAGGCGAAGCTCAGTCATGGTGGGCCTCCGCAACAACATAGGCAATCGCGATGCCTGCATCATGGCTCATCGAGAGGTGCACCGAGGTAATCCCCCGGCGTTCAGCAATGGTTTTCGTGGAATTGAGCAGTTCAAACGAGGGGTTGCCGATCGCGTCAGAAACGACCCGCATGTCGTGCCAGGTGACACCGTTTGAGTCTCCCAAAGCCTTAATCAGCGCCTCTTTAGCGGCGAACCGTCCAGCGAGTGAGCGCAGCGGCCTGGCCACGCCATCCTTCAGCTGTTCGCTCTCAGAGAACAGGCGCGATGTGAGGGTCGGCGTGCGCTGCAACGCACGTTCGAAGCGGGCGATGTCGACGACATCCACACCGATCCCCACAATCACGGTGAGACCTATTCGACGGTGACAGACTTCGCGAGGTTGCGAGGCTGGTCGACGTCGAGTCCCTTCGCTGCCGAAAGTTCCATACCGAAAATGTGCAGCGGGATGACCGCAAGAAGCGGCTCGAAGAACGAACCAGCCAACGGAATCGGGATAACCTCATCCGCAAACGGCAGCACAGCGGCGTCACCCTTCTCAGCGATCGCAATAACGCGAGCGCCACGGGCACGAATCTCCTGAATATTGGAGACAACCTTCTTGTGCAACGAATTGGGGTCGCGCGGGCTCGGAACAACAACGAAAACAACCTGGCCGGGCTCGATGAGCGCGATGGGGCCGTGCTTCAACTCGCCAGCGGCGAAGCCCTCAGCGTGGATGTAAGCGAGCTCCTTGAGCTTGAGTGCGCCCTCAAGAGCGATGGGATAACCGACGTGGCGGCCGAGGAAGAGCACCGACTGGGTATCTGTCATCCAGTGCGCCAGCTGCTTGATCGACTGCGAGGTCACAAGAACCTCAGAGATCTTGTCAGGAACGGCCTGCAACTCGGCAACGTTCTCGCGAATCGCCTCATCGCTGAGCGTGCCACGCACGCCTGCAATGTGAAGACCAATCAAGTAGAGTGCCGTCACCTGAGCAACAAAAGCCTTCGTGGATGCCACAGCAACCTCGGGCCCCGCGTGTGTGTAGACAACAGCGTCTGACTCGCGGGGAATCGTTGCGCCGTGCGTGTTGCACACCGAAACAACCTTCGCACCGGACTCGCTAGCGAACTTGACGGCCATGAGTGTGTCCATGGTCTCGCCGGACTGGCTGATCGAGATCACGAGCGTGCGCTCAGTGAGAATCGGGTTGCGGTAGCGGAACTCGTGCGCCAACTCAACGTCAACAGGAACGCGAGCCCACGCCTCGATGGCGTACTTGCCGAGCATTCCCGCGTACGCCGCAGTTCCACACGCGATAACAACGATGCGGTCGACGTTCGCAATAACGTCATCGCCGAGCGGCTCGAACTCTGAGAGCTTGACGAGGCCATCCTGAACGCGGCCCAAAATAGTGTTAGCTACGGCATCCGGCTCTTCGCTGATTTCCTTAGCCATGAAGCTTGACCAACCGCCCTTGTCAGACGCAGATGCGTCCCAGGCGATGTCAAACTCCTCGACTTCAACGGCATTGCCATCGAAGTCGGTGACAACTACAGAGTCAGGACGGATCGTAACGATCTGATCCTGGCCAATAGCAACAGCACGACGCGTAAATTCAACGAATGCGGCGACGTCTGAACCCAGGAAGTTTTCGCCATCGCCCAAGCCGATCACCAGAGGTGAGTTACGGCGAGCGCCGACAACAACGCCCGGCTGGTCTTCGTGCACAGCAAGAAGAGTGAATGCCCCTTCGAGGCGAGCAACAACGCCACGCAGCGCCTGAGTGAGGTCGCCAGTTTTTTCGTACTCGCGACCGACCAGGAGCGCTGCCACCTCGGTGTCAGTCTCACTGGCGAACGTTTCGCCCTCAGCGAGCAGCTCATTCTTCAACTCAGAGAAGTTCTCAATGATGCCGTTGTGAATGAGAGCAAGCTTGGAGTCGCGGCTCAAGTGCGGGTGCGCGTTCACATCGGTTGGGCCACCGTGCGTCGCCCAACGGGTGTGACCGATGCCCGTGGCACCGTTACCGAGAGGTGCTTCGGCAAGGTCATCCAGAAGCATCTGAAGCTTGCCGGCACGCTTGCGCGTTCCCAGCTTTCCGGCTTCGTCAATAATGGCGACACCAGCGGAGTCGTAACCCCGGTATTCGAGACGCTTAAGACCGCCGAGGAGAACCTCAAGGCTTTTGTTGTTACCGACGTAACCCACAATTCCACACATAGAACCGAGTTTAGTTCCCTAAGCTGGGTAACTGTGCGCCGATAGGATGAACCCGATGCATGAAAACGGCTCCGCACACGGTCAAATCTCTCCCTTTCTTGAAATCGATCGGAGCGATTGGAGCGAACTCGCGCCAAAAATGGAGGTTCCGCTCACTCAAACGGAACTCATTGAGTTGCGCGGGCTCGGCGACGAACTCGACATCACCGAGGTCTCAGAGGTCTACCTTCCGCTGAGCCGACTACTCAATCTCTATGCTGAGAACGCTCAGAGGCTTCATGCCGCGACCACCCAGTTCTTGGGAGCATCCACCACACGAACGCCGTTCGTGATCGGTGTTGCCGGATCTGTCGCCGTCGGAAAGTCCACAATCGCCCGACTGCTTCGCGAACTTCTTTCCCGCTGGGAAGGCACCCCGCGCGTCGAACTCGTCACCACCGACGGGTTCTTGCACCCCAACGCCGAACTAGAGCGCCGTGGCATCCTCGAACGAAAAGGCTTTCCCGAAAGTTACGACCGTCGCGCATTGCTGCGCTTCGTCAGCAAAATCAAGTCTGGCGCTCCAGAAGTACGCGCCCCGTTCTACTCACACTTGGCGTACGACATCATTCCCGATGCCGGTATAACCGTGCGCAAACCCGACGTACTCATCGTCGAAGGACTCAACGTCTTACAGCCGCCGACCCCTGGCAAAAAGCTCGCGGTCAGCGATCTCTTCGACTTCACCATCTATGTGGATGCCCGCACAAGCGACATCGCGCACTGGTACGAGGAGCGCTTCCTTCGCCTCCAACGCGGGGCGTTCAGCAATCCGCGCTCATACTTTCACCGCTTCGCTGACCTCAGCGAGAGTGCAGCCCGGGCACGCGCCCAACAGGTGTGGAAGCTCACCAATGAGCCGAACCTCATCCAGAACGTGTTGCCGACACGGCCTCGAGCATCACTGATTTTGCGCAAAGACGCCAATCACGCGGTGTCGAAAGTATTGCTGCGCAAAACCTAGAGCACGTGAGGCCACGGCGCGGCCTCGACGAGTACGCGATTGTCTCGCGCAGCTCAGAATCGACTAGTTGCCGAGTTGGGCACGCACGACTACAGCCAGACGTTCTGCCATCTGCTGTGCAACTTCTTGGTGCTCTGCTTCAACCATCACGCGAACCATCGGCTCAGTGCCTGATGCGCGAAGCAAGACTCGACCGGTGTCACCCAGTTCTGCCTCGACAGCAGCAACCGCATCGGCGATCACGGTGTCGGAGCCGAGCGAGTGGTGGTCAACACCACGCACGTTTTCGAGCACTTGCGGATACACCGTCATCACCGAAGCCAACTCGGCAAGAGTCTTGCCCGTTCGCTCCATCTCGGCAACAAGATGCAACCCCGTGAGGATGCCGTCACCGGTGGTCGCAAACTTGGTCATGATCACGTGACCAGACTGTTCGCCACCAAGCGAAAGCCCGTGTTCGCCGAGTGCTTCAAGCACGTAGCGGTCGCCGACCTTAGTTTCAAGCATCTCGATGTTGTGCTCGGCCATTGCTCGGCGAAGTCCGAGGTTACTCATGATGGTCGCAACCAGCGTGCGGTTGTGAAGCACTCCACGCTCGGCCATCGATACGGCCAGAATCGCCATGATCTGATCGCCATCAACGACCTTGCCGTCTTTGTCGACCGCGAGACAACGATCGGCATCACCGTCGTGAGCAATACCGATGTCGGCGCCGTGCGAGAGCACAGCGGCAGCGAGATTGTCGAGATGGGTTGATCCAACGCCGTCGTTGATGTTGATGCCATCGGGGTCAGCACCGATCACGGTGACTTTGGCGCCGGCATCCGTAAATACCTGTGGCGAAACTCCGGATGCGGCGCCGTGAGCGCAGTCAAGCACCACATGGATGCCGCCAAGTTGGTTCGGCAACGTCGACAAGAGGTGCACGACGTAGCGGTCTTCAGCGTCGGCGAACCGATGGATGCGGCCCACCTCAACGCCCGTAGGAGCGAGGCTAGGGGCCGCGAGTGCTGCCTCGATGCGGTCTTCGACCTCATCGGGAAGTTTGGTGCCGCCCTGACCGAAAAACTTGATTCCGTTGTCGGGGGCGGGGTTGTGCGACGCGGAGATCATGACTCCGAGGTCAGCTTTGAAATCGGCGACCAAGAAGGCCGCTGCGGGAGTAGGGATCACTCCAGCGTCGAAAACATCGACACCAGAGCTCGCGAGCCCCGCGGATACCGCGGCTGAGATGAACTCACCGGATACCCGCGGGTCGCGTGCGACTACGGCAATGGGTCGACGGCCTGAAGCGCGCCGACCATCAGCCACTCGACCCTGGCCCAGTACGACTGCTGCCGACTGAGCCAGGCCGAGTGCAAGCTCGACAGTAAGATCACTGTTCGCGAGTCCGCGAACGCCATCTGTACCAAAAAGACGTGCCATACGTTGCCGCTAGCGCGTGAAGCGGGTTAGCGCTTCGAGAACTGCGGAGCCTTACGCGCCTTCTTGAGTCCAGCCTTCTTACGCTCCTTGACGCGAGCGTCACGGGAAAGGAAGCCATGCTTCTTGAGGATCGCGCGGTTGTTCTCTTCGTCGATCAAGTTGAGCGAGCGAGAGATGCCCAAACGCAGCGCGCCAGCCTGACCCGAAGGGCCACCGCCGGTGATGCGCGCGACTACGTCGTAGCCACCGAGCAGGTCAAGAACCTTGAACGGGTCGTTGATGAGCTGCTGGTGAAGCTTGTTGGGGAAGTACTCGGCGAGCTCACGGCCGTTGACCGTGATGGTGCCCGTACCGGGAACGAGGCGAACGCGGGCGATTGCCTGCTTGCGTCGTCCAACGGCTGCGCCGGGAACGGTGAGTACGGGGCGAGGCGCTTCGGGCGTCTCGGTTGCTACCGATTCAGTCGTGTACGACTCGGGAGCACCCTCGGTGATTGAATCTTCGATCTTGGCCACAGTAATAAGTCCTTAAGTCTTGGCTACGTAAAGCGCGGGCGCTACTGAGCGACCTGGGTGAGGGTGTACGGAGTTGGCTGCTGAGCAGCGTGAGGGTGCTCAGTGCCTGCGTATACCTTCAGCTTGGAGAGTTGAGCGCGACCGAGTGAGTTCTTGGGGAGCATTCCACGGACTGCCTTTTCAACGGCGCGCGTGGGGTGCTTCTCCAGCATCTCGGAGTACGTGGTGGCCGTGAGCCCGCCCGGGTAACCGGAGTGGCGGTAGGCCTTCTTCTGCGCGAGCTTGGAGCCGGTGAGGGCGACCTTCTCAGCGTTGATGATGATGACGAAGTCACCCATGTCCATGTGAGGAGCAAAGGTGGCCTTGTGCTTTCCACGGAGCAGAATTGCTGCGTGGCTGGCGAGACGGCCGAGAACGATGTCGGCTGCGTCGATGATGACCCATTCCCGCTTGACGTCGTCGGGCTTGGGCGAATATGTGCGCGTCACAATAGTGCTGCTTTCATTGATCGAGTGAGGTGTTCGTGAATCCCGCTCCGATGGTTGTTTCTGAAGAAACAATTCCGGTTGGAGGGCTCATGATCGGATGCCGCACCCTATAGTGCAGACACCAAGGATCAACAATAGCCGAACTTCGGCCACGCAGCAAACGTTCCGCGCTCGCTAGTCCATCGGAGCGCGATGGGAGCGCGTGAGTTCTGCCCGTGCCGCGAGCCCATCATCTGCCGGGTAGCCCACCTCGACGAGTGTGAGGCCCTTGGCCGGCATGACTTTGTACTCACTCCCCTTCGAGCGCTCATCCCGAATTTCGCCAGGGCGGGAGATCTCCAGCTTGCCCTGGCCCACGAATACGCCAGCGCCCACGAGCGACCGCACCATGCTGTGACAGAAAGCATCCGCACGAACTTCCGCAACGATGATGCCCTCTTCATTGCGTCTCCAGCTAAAACGTTCGAGCCATCTCACCGTCGATGCACCCTCACGCGGCTTGCAGTATGCGGCCCAGTCGTGGAGTCCGAGAAGCTCTTTTGCCGCTACGTTCATCGCATCAATATCGAGCGTTGCGGGATACCAGACCGTGTGTTTTCGATACCGAGGATCGCGAGGAGACTCGTTGTCGGCAATCCGGTACTCATACCGGCGCCAGAGCGGCGAAAAGCGGGCATCAAAACCGTCAGCTGCAATCTCGGACTTCGACACGTGGATGTCGGCCTCGAGCCCCACGAGGCCATTGATCCGTCGAGCCAGAGACGCAGGACCGTCATACCGCTTGCCACGAAGGTTCCCCCGGCGGGGGCGGTCGAGGCTGTGCAACTGGGCCTCAGTGAGATCTAAGTGGGCCACCTGGCCGCTAGCGTGTACACCGGCATCCGTTCGGCCGGCAACAACGAGTGTTGGGATGACGCCGAAGCGACGGAAGATCACGCTAAGCGCGTCTTCAATCGTGCCCTGAACGGTGCGGAGCACCGGCTGCTTTCCCCACCCGAAGAACTCGGTGCCGTCATAGGAAATATCGAGTCGCAGACGGGTCATATGAGGATCAGGGGTCTCGCCACCATCGGGCTCAACACCCGGCTGATTCGCCGGGTTGGCGGGTGCCGTCTGATCCATAATTCAATCCTATTTCACCAAGAAAACCCCGGCCCGCACGAAGCGGAACCGGGGTGATCTCACACGAAGAAAATTACTTCTCTTCTGCAGTCTCAGCAGCAGCGTCCTCAGCAGGAGCCTCAGCGGCTACGTCTTCGGTTGCAACTTCGCTCGCAGCAGTTTCCTCTGCGGCGGGAGCTTCCTGGGCTGCGGGCTCTTCTGCAGCAGCCTTCGGCTCTGCCTTAGCGGCAGCCTTCGGCGACTTCTTCTTAGGGGTAACGGGCTCAAGAACGAGCTCCATCTGAACCATCGACGCGTTGTCACCCTTGCGGAAGCCAAGCTTCGTGATGCGGGTGTAGCCGCCATCACGGTTCTCGACCTGCGGTGCAATAACCGTGAACAACTCGTGGATGACCGTCTTGTCGCCGATGATCCCGAGTGCGCGGCGACGGTTGTGCAAGTCACCCTTCTTGGCAAACGTGATCAGGCGCTCAGCGACGGGACGAAGGCGCTTGGCCCGCATTTCCGTCGTCTTGATGCTCTTGTGAGTAAACAGGGCTGCGGCCAAGTTGGCGAGCATGTGGCGCTCGTGCGCCGGTCCACCGCCGAGACGCGGGCCCTTAGTAGGTGTAGGCATTTTCTAGTTCTCCAGTGTCAAAGGTTCGAGCCAGTGGCTCAAGCGTTGGTCTCGTCGTCGGCGTATCCGCCATAGAAGTGCGCGCTGTCGAATCCAGGAACGCTGTCTTTCAACGAAAGCCCCATTTCGACGAGCTTGTCGCGTACTTCATCAACCGACTTCTGACCGAAGTTGCGGATGTTCATGAGCTGGGTCTCCGACAGAGCCACCAGTTCACTGACGGTGTTGATGCCTTCGCGCTTGAGGCAGTTGTAGCTGCGCACCGAAAGATCAAGGTCTTCGATCGGCATGCTGAGTTCGGTCGAGAGCACGGCGTCAACCGGTGCAGGACCAATCTCAATACCCTCAGCTGCCGTGTTGAGCTCGCGAGCGAGTCCGAACAGTTCGGTCAGCGTGCGACCGGCTGAGGCGATGGCATCACGAGGCGTGATTGCAGACTTGGTTTCAACATCCACAACCAGGCGGTCAAAGTCGGTACGCTCACCGGCACGAGTTGCCTCGACACGGTAGGTGACCTTGAGCACGGGCGAGTAAATCGAGTCAACCGGAATTTGGCCGGCTTCACTGAATTCGCTACGGTTCTGGGTTGCGGTGACGTAACCGCGGCCACGCTCGATCGTCAGCTCAAGTTCAAACTTGGCCTTGTCGTTGAGCGTTGCGATGACGAGCTCAGGGTTGTGAATCTCTACACCGGCAGGTGCGGAGATGTCAGCGGCGGTGACCTCACCAGCACCCTGCTTGCGCAGGTAAGCAGTGATTGGCTCGTCGTGCTCGCTCGAAACAACGAGGTTCTTGATGTTGAGGATGACCTCGGTGACATCTTCTTTTACACCGGCGACGGTGCTGAACTCGTGGAGAACGCCGTCGATACGGATGCTGGTAACAGCTGCTCCGGGGATCGACGAAAGAAGGGTACGACGGATTGAGTTTCCGAGGGTGTAACCGAAACCGGGCTCAAGCGGCTCGATGACGAACCGTGAACGGAATTCGGAGATGTTCTCCTCAGCAAGGGTGGGACGCTGTGCAATGAGCACTGGTGATTCCTTTCGGCGAAGTGTCCGCTATATGACACTTGTGGGTGACGGGTGGCTGGCCCGACGTTGTATTGAGTTGTGCGCTGGAACTGTGAGCGAGGGCCGCAATCGGCCCTCGCTACGACGCCAGCACTAACAAGTTGCTGTTAGTACGGCGTAAAACTAAACGCGGCGACGCTTCGGCGGACGGCAACCGTTGTGCGTCTGCGGTGTTACGTCGTTGATCGATCCCACTTCGAGGCCAGCGGCCTGCAGTGAACGAATCGCAGTTTCGCGACCCGAACCCGGTCCCTTGACGAAAACGTCTACCTTCTTGACACCGTGCTCCTGAGCCTGACGTGCAGCCGACTCAGCAGACATCTGTGCGGCGTAAGGGGTCGACTTGCGCGAACCCTTGAAGCCGACAACGCCCGACGACGACCAGGCAAGTACTGCGCCGGTGGGGTCGGTGATGGTGACGATGGTGTTGTTGAACGTTGACTTTATGTGGGCTTGGCCCACTGCAACATTCTTCTTTTCTTTACGACGCGGCTTACGAGCGGCCGATTTTGGTGCTGCCATTGTTTTCTCCTAAAACTTTGATGGCGACGACGCTGGGAGTGAACCCAGGGTCTATCGGGCCTTCTTCTTGCCGGCTACGGTGCGCTTCGGGCCCTTGCGGGTACGAGCGTTGGTCTTCGTGCGCTGTCCGTGAACGGGCAGTCCCTTGCGGTGACGGATACCCTGGTAGCTGCCGATTTCAACCTTGCGGCGAATGTCTGCTGCAACCTCACGGCGGAGGTCACCTTCTACTTGGAAGTTTCCTTCGATGTAGTCACGAAGTACGATGAGCTGGTCATCGGTGAGATCGTGAACGCGAATTTCTCCGCTGATTTGTGTGTCGGCGAGGGTTTTGAGTGCCCTCGTGCGGCCAACACCGTAAATGTAAGTCAGTGCAACCTCTACACGCTTGTCGCGTGGGATGTCGACGCCGGCTAGACGTGCCATAGTGGCTTCTCCTGTTAGTGAGTGGAGGTCTGTAACAACACCTGTGCACCGGCCTCCAACCGGTGGTGTCCCCACCCCTCGCTTGCGCAAGGTGTGGATCTGGTGTTGCTAGTTCTGTGTATTCAGTTATGTGTGCTGTGGTGTGTGGCGATTGCTCGCCCCACCCCATGCAGCTGTGCGATCTGCTCGCGAAACCTTAGCCCTGGCGTTGCTTGTGGCGCGGGTTCGACTTGCAGATAACCATGACGCGTCCGTTGCGGCGAATAACGCGGCAGTGGTCGCACATGGGCTTAACGCTGGGATTAACCTTCATTGTTTTTCCTTGTGAATCGCTGTCTTCGTTCCACTAGTCCCGCAAAGGAAGAGTGGACGTTACTTTCCAGCGCGTTCTACTTGTAGCGGTAGGTGATCCGGCCGCGAGTCAGGTCATACGGGCTCAGCTCCACAACCACACGATCTTCCGGAAGGATTCGAATGTAGTTCTGTCGCATTTTGCCGGAGATATGAGCGAGCACTACGTGGCCGTTACTCAACTCAACACGAAACATCGCGTTGGGCAGAGCTTCAACTACTGCTCCTTCAATCTCAATGACACCGTCTTTTTTGGCCATAGCCTCTTCGTCGCTATAAGTGGAGTTCGCTGGTCTGCGTGGATTGTGGTGAGTGGCTTTCGAGAAAACCAAGGCACGAAAAAATCGGCCAGAAACACCAAGGATCAAGCCTACGCTAATCCCGGGCGTTTCGCCAAGCTGGGGCTAAGATTGCGCCTTCACTGTTTCGACAGCATCTGCATACAGGGCGTCGCCAACCCGCAGGCCCATTACCTGGGTCACGAAATCTTCGGCTGATAGCGAGGATCGCAGTTCGAGCATCCGTACGCTCTCGGGGTCTTCGGCCACATCGAACTGAAGCGCAGCGCCCACCGCGCGCAACAGCGCACTGGGCCGCGCGCCCGATGACGCCAGCTCTACCGCTGGGCTAATGAAGCGTTCGTTGCGCGATAGCTTGCGCAACGGGCTGCGGCCCACGCGCTCAGGAGTGTCCGGCAGGTGGGGGTTACTGAAGCGACGGATGCACGTGCTGACGTACGACGCGTGATCAACGGCATCGAAGCCGTGCTTAGAAATAAGCATCGCGCTGGTCTCTGCGAGAACAGCATCAACTTCGGCCGCGACCTCCGTGATTGCCATCGCGTCAGACAGAGTCTTCGCCCCCTGAAGGTGGCCGTGGTATGCGAGTGTCGCGTGACCGGTGTTCACCGTGAAGAGCTTGCGCTCAATGTAGGGCTCGAGGTCGGCGACGAAGTACACATCCGCAATCTCGGGAACGTTATCACCGAACGGACCACTCTCGATGGCCCACTCAAAGAAGTCTTCAACCGTGACGTCGAGACCCGCAGCGGGGTCTTGCGCAGGCACGATGCGGTCGACAGCCGTGTTGGCAAAGATTGCCTTCGCCGCCAAGGTCTCGGCGTCAACCGCTACGGCGATCTCGGCTCGCAAATTGTTTGTCGCATAGAGCGCGTTCTCGCACGCCAACACCTGCAGCGGCGGCAGGTCATCAGCGCGCCCCTTGATGGCCTTCGCAATCAACGGCGCCACAAACTTGAGGATGTTGGGGCCGACAGCGGTCGTGACCATGTCGGCGGTGGCGATCTCTTCGATCACGCCAGCTTCATTGCTTGCGCTATTGAGCGCGCGGAAATTGTCAACGGTCCACGTGTGAGGCTCAGCCCCAACTTCGTGCACCTGGTAGCTGTCAGCGGCGGCGAGGCTATCGATGAGTTCTGCCGCGACATCCGCGAACACAATCTCGTACCCAGCCTTGTGCAGGATCAGTCCGACAAAGCCCCGGCCAATATTGCCAGCGCCGAAATGTACGGCTTTCATGCGTTGTTCAATTCGGCAAGCAAGGAGAGAAGTTCTTCTTCGCTCGACGCGTCGATCAGCTTCTGAACTTCATCGTTGTCGCTGAAGATTGTGGCTACCGCAGCAAGAGTGTCCATGTGACCACCATCTTTGCCTGCGATTCCGACAACGAAGCGAACCTCGTTGCCGTCCCAGTCAATGGGATCCGCGTACCGCACGAACGAGAGCGCAGACGACAAGATCGTGTCCTTGCCCTCGTTCGTGCCGTGCGGAATGGCCAGGAAGTTACCCATGAAGGTTGAAGTCAACTCTTCACGAGCCTTCATGAAGCCAAGGTACTCGGGCTCTACAGCGCCAGCAGCAATGAGGATTTCCGCCGCCTCAGCGATTGCTTCCTCTTTCGTGCGAGCAGTGCCAGCCGCTGTGATCTGGTCTAGCTCGAGTACCTTGCTCATGATGTCTCCTGTTACTTGCTAACCATGTCTACGACTTCATCGTATTTCGGACTGTTCATGAAGTTATCAACTGCAACATGGATTGCGCCGGGAACCTTGTGCTTAGCGCGCTCGGTCAGCTGGTCCTGAGTGATGATGAGGTCTTCCGTACCATCTAGGTTGGCAATCGCCTTGTTCGTGACGTTGATGCCTTCGACGCCAGCTTTCGCGAGCTTATTGCGCAGAACCGTAGCTCCCATTGCGCTCGAACCCATACCTGCGTCGCAAGCGAACACAACGTTTTGGATTTTCGTTGCGGTCGTTGCACCAGCGGCGGCACCCGTGTTGAGCAGATCGCCAACCGAGCTATCGCGGCCCTTGTTCGCCGCGTTCTTAGCAACAGCAGCCGCGAGAGCGTCCTCACCGTTGGCCATTGCTTCGAGGTCACGCTTGCGACCAGCGCGGATGATGACAGCAGCAACCGCGAACGACACTGCAGCCGAGAAGACGACCGACAGCAGTACGCCGACGATGCTTCCTGGCGGAGTCTGTGCGATTACCGCAATGATCGATCCAGGTGATGCCGGGGCGCGCAGACCAGACTGGAAGATGACGTTCGTGAGAACACCGGTAGCTCCACCAGCGATAGCGGCAACAACCAGAAGCGGCTTAGCCAATACGTAGGGGAAGTAGATCTCGTGAATACCACCGACGAAGTGGATCAGGATCGCGCCGGGAGCGCTTGCGCGCAGCAGGCCAACACCGAATACCAAGAAGGCGAGCAGGATGCCGAGGCCAGGGCCAGGGTTTGCTTCGATAAGGAAGAGGATCGACTGTCCCTTTTCCAGCGACTCCGCAGTTCCCAGCGGCGTGAAGACACCGTGGTTGATCGCGTTGTTGAGGAAGAGGATCTTACCGGGCTCAACGAACAGGCTTGCCAGCGGCAGCAGTCCGTTTTCTACGAGGAACGCGATGACCGCTTCGAGACCATTGCTGATCGCGGTAACGATCGGCGCGATCAAGAAGAACGATGCGATCGCAAGCAACATACCCACGATTCCACCGGAGAAGTTGTCGACGAGCATCTCGAAGCCGGCACGAATCTTGCCAGCCCAGAGGCGATCAATCTTCTTCATTACCCATGCAGCACCGGGTCCAACGATCATGGCACCCAAGAACATGGGGATACCCGCACCGATGATGACACCCATCGTCGCGATCGTTCCGATAACCCCACCGCGGAGTCCGTAGACCATGCGGCCACCGGTGTTCGCGATCAAGAGTGGGAGCAGGTAGATGATCATCGGGCCAACAAGACCCGTGTTAGTTACTTCAGGATCTGCACTCCAGCCACCGAGTTGCTGAACCCAAATCGGGTCGATGCCGAGCAACGGCAGCCATCCGGTTTGAATGAACAGTGCGGTAATGAAACCCCACGCGATGAATGCCGCGATGTTGGGCATCACCATTCCGCTGACGAAGGTGCCGAATTTCTGCACACCTACTCGCGCTCCGCCACTCTTGGCGGTTGTAGACGACGTTGTCATGGTTTTACTCCGATATCTGTGATGTTGGGATACTGCTAGGGAAGGGACCGAACACGACTAGTTTTCGTCGTGATCGGTACTGAGAATTTCGGTGAGCTCAGCGATAACTGCGTCGGCGCCTTCGCCCTCCGCTGAGATCGTGACTTCGTCACCGTGGTTCACCCCGAGCGAAATGACGCTCAGGATGCTGGCAGCGTTGACCGACTTGTCGCCTTTAGAAATAGTGACGTCGAGCCCGGATGCTGCGGCCGCTTGCGTGAATAGCGAAGCCGGACGAGCGTGGAGCCCGTGCGATGACGCCACTTGAAGTGTGTGCTCAGCCATGATTGCCGCTTTCTATTGTTACGTGAGGGAGAGAAGCAAGAAGGTCGAGCGCAATGTCAGCGCCGGCCGCAGTGAAACTCACTTTGGGAAGCTGCACAGCAGTTGCCCCGATCAATTCGGCCGCGTTTTTCGCCTGCTCAAAGAAGTCAGCCACATGTGCGCTCACCAACACGACATCCACTGATGTCAGCGGAATACTCAATGCCGCAACGCTTGCCGGGATGAAAGTGTGCTGGACACCGCGGACGGCCGCTTGAGCGCGAAGAGCGTGCGCCAAAAAGGTGCTTGAAGCACCTGCACCGCACACAACCAGCACCGATGACATGCTGTCGCCTCCTCGCGAACATCACTCGAACTTTTTCTAATCTCTATCGTGGCGTGAGCGTGCCTGCCACTTCCAATAGAGAATATTCCGCACCCGCGGAAACAATCGTGCGAGAGAATGGTTACCTTATGCTCAATAACCATGCGCGATTAATCGAACACCTCGCCCAAGCCGAGGGGTGGGCGACTGCTTCCGAACTCGCCGACAAGCTCGGTGTCACAACTCGCAGCGTGCGCAGCTACGTCACCGCGGTAAAGTCATCCGCGCTCCCCCTCGAAGTCATCGAATCGTCGACAACCGGCTACCGGCTTCACCGAGAGAACTACGCAGAGTTTCTCAAGACCGCATCGAATCGAGACACCGAGCGCCCGCGCGACCGCCAGTACCATCTCGTTCGTCGACTCGGGGATGCCCCGGAAGGTATCGATATCCATGCCCTCGCAGAGAGTTTCTTCGTCAGTGAGTCAACGATCGAAGCAGACCTGCGCAGGATCAAAACTTCGGTTACCGAAGAGGGGCTCACCCTCACCAGACGCGGTGCACTGGTAATTCTGTCGGGCACCGAACCAAACCTGCGGCGCCTCTTGAGCAAGATGTTCCGCCACGAAGACACCCAGGGGTTCCTGGAGCTAGCGAGCGTCCAACGCGAATTTGAGACATCAGACCTGCGCGCCTTCAAGACCTCGCTGCTCGAGCTGCTCGATTCACACGGCTACTTTGTGAATGAATACGGCATCAATCATGTCTTGTTGCACGTCGCGATCGCCGCAGACCGAACCTCGCCGACCAGTCCAATGCTCTCCGACTCCGCGCCGGAGTTTTCCAACGAGCTCGCCGCACTTATCTCGGCGCACTTTTCTGTGAACCTCGCACGTGATGAGCTCACCGAGATCGAAATTCTTCTCACTACTCGAGTTATCACTCGGGCCATCAATACCGATACGGCCCCCGACGTGGATCTCGAGGAACTGATCACTCGGGTACGGCGCACAGTGCACCATGTGGGCGAGGAGTACCTCGTTGATCTTGACGACGACGACTTCATCATGCGGTTGTCCTTGCACGTTCGCAATCTGATTGCGCGCGCGCAAGATCTTTCCTATTCGCGCAATCCGATGACACGGTCTATCAAGACGACCTATCCAATGATCTACGAATTGGCCGTCTTTATCGCCGCTGAGGTACAACGCAGCGAGGGAATCACCATCCACGATGACGAGATCTCGTACATTGCTCTCCACGTGGGCTCTCACCTAGAGCGTCAAGCCAAACGAGAAGTCCGGCTTACCGCCGCGCTCGTCTGCCCTAATTACCACGACCTGCACGTCATCCTCCGTGAGCGCATCGAAGCCGTATTGGGCGAAGAGCTACAACTCCGCATCGTGATCACACGCACCGATGTAGATCTCACGGAGCTCTCGACCGACCTGGTGCTCACGACTATCGATCTGCGCTCGTTCGCCGACAACGTAGTGCTCATTCAGCCGTTCCTCACCGAAACAGACGTCGACAGCATCCGGAACACTATCGGCCGGGTGCGCAGGCAACGCCGCCGCCGTGCGCTCACCGATGAACTACTGCGGTTCTTCGACCCGGCACTGTTCCTTCGAAACTTCACCGCGCCGGGCGAAGAAGCAATGATCGCCGCCCTCGGACAACGCATGATCGAAGCCGGCGTTATCGACCACAGCTACATCACCGGTGCAATCGAACGAGAACGGATGTCGTCGACCGCGTTCACGGACACCCTGGCAGTACCGCACGCGATGACGATGAACGCCCACCGCACGGCGATAAGCATCGTTATCAACGAAACACCAATGCAGTGGGGCGAGAATCGCGTGAACGTGATCGCGCTCATTGCATTTAGCGCGGCAGGACGAACAACGTTCCAAACTGTATTTGACCAGTTCGTGACAGTATTCTCCGATCGCGACTACGTACAACAGCTCGTACGAAAAGCGGTCGACTTCCCGACCTTTATCGACGAACTAGTGCGCGGGATCGAAAATTAGCGAGAGGGCGCGTCAGTCGCAACGATGCCGCGCTCAACAAGAGCCTCGGTAATCCGTGCGGTGACAGCGTCAACCTCGCCAAGCGCATCGATAGTGACAAGCACGTCGCGAGTGGCGTAAACGTTGATGAGCGGCGCAGTCTGCTCGCTGTAGACCTCGAGACGGTGACGGACAACCGCTTCGGTGTCATCACTGCGGCCCTGCTCGAGTGCACGCTTGCGCAGTCGAGCAACAACAACCTCGGGGTCTGCCTCAAGCTCAACAACAGCATCGAGGGCAGCACCGTGGCTCGCCAAAAACGCGTCGAGCTCACGGACCTGGTCGGTCGTGCGCGGGTAACCGTCGAGCAAGAAACCATCGTGCGCGTCGGCATCCTCAAGACGGTCGCGGATGAGCTCATTCGTCAGCGAATCAGGAACGTTGTCGCCGGCATCCATGAATGCCTTCGCCTTGGTGCCCAGCTCGGTGCCATTTTTGACGTTGCTGCGAAAGATGTCACCGGTCGAGATCGCAGGGATAGCGTAGATCTCTGCGAGGCGCGCTGCTTGAGTGCCCTTGCCTGCACCAGGTGGGCCAATCAGTAAGAGTCGTGTCAACGCAACAAACCTTCGTAGTGGCGCTGCTGCAACTGCGAATCGATCTGCTTGACGGTCTCAAGACCGACACCAACGATAATCAGAATGCTTGCTCCGCCGAATGGGAAATTCTGGTTGGCCCCGATAGCTACGAACGCGATCAACGGAATCATTGCCACAAGGCCCAGGTAAAGCGAGCCAGGCAAGGTGACGCGAGTCAGGACGTAGTCGAGATACTCCGCGGTCGGTCGACCAGCGCGAATACCAGGGATGAAGCCGCCGTACTTCTTCATGTTGTCGGCAACTTCTTCGGGGTTGAAGGTGATCGCGACGTAGAAGTACGTGAACCCAACGATCAGCAGGAAGTATCCGATCATGTAGATCGGGCTATCGCCGGAAACCAGGTTGTTCTGAATCCAGACGACCCACGCTGCCGAGGTCTCACCAGCTTGTGGCTGATTGAAGTTTGCGAGCAAAGCGGGCAGGTACAACAATGACGAGGCAAAGATCACGGGGATCACGCCGGCCATGTTGACCTTGATCGGAATGTACGTGTTGTTGCCACCGTACGTGCGTCGGCCGACCATCCGCTTGGCGTACTGAACAGGAATGCGTCGCTGTGACTGTTCAACGAATACGACGGCGCCCATGATCAGGATACCCATGAGTAATACGAGAACAAAGGTCTCGGGGCCACTGCTGACGTAGATGCCCCAGAGTGCGCTCGGGAAGGTTGCGGCGATCGAGGTGAAGATCAGCAATGACATTCCGTTGCCAATTCCGCGCTCAGTGACCAATTCGCCCATCCACATGATGAGGCCGGTTCCCGCGGTCATCGTGATGACCATGAGAAGGATCGCGTACCACGCATCGTTGGTGATGAGCTGGCTACATTCAGCAACTCCAGCGGACTGGAACAGTGCGCCGCTTCGGGCAACCGTGATCAGCGTTGTCGACTGAAGGATCGCCAAAGCGATCGTGAGGTAACGCGTGTACTGAGTCAGCGTCGACTGGCCAGACTGGCCCTCTTTGTGAAGAGTTTCGAAGTGCGGGATTACCACACGAAGTAGTTGCACGATGATCGACGCCGTGATGTACGGCATGATTCCGAGGGCAAATACGGAAAGTTGAAGGAGCGCCCCACCACTAAAGAGGTTGATGAGGTCATACAGCCCGCCACTTGACGAGTTAGCGGCAAGACACAGCTGAACGTTGCCAAAGTCGACGAACGGCGCCGGGATGAAGGAGCCAAGTCTAAACAGCGCAATGATGCCTAGTGTGAACCCGATCTTCCTGCGAAGGTCAGGCGTGCGGATAATCCGCGCGATAGCTGTGAACACAAGGCCTCCGATTTATCTATGTACTGCGGGCGAATGGGGAACCCCTTATGCGGGATTCCCCACCCATCCTGTCTGCTTGACCACAGGTGTGACCAGCGCGACACTAACGTCTCGCGCAGTGATAGTTACTGAACCGAACCGCCGGCCGCAACGATCTTCTGCTCAGCGGAGCCGGAGACCTTATCAACTGCAACATTCAGCTTAACCGCAATATCGCCCTGACCAAGAACCTTGACCTTTTCGTTCTTGCGAACGGCGCCCTTCGACACGAGATCAGCGATGGTTACATCGCCACCCTTAGGGTAAAGTTCCGCGAGCTTTTCGAGGTTTACAACCTGGTACTCAACGCGGAACGGATTCTTAAATCCGCGCAGCTTCGGTGCACGCATGACGAAGTTGATGTTTCCAGCTTCGAAGCCGAGACGCATGTTGTAACGCGCCTTTGTTCCCTTGGTTCCACGACCCGCGGTCTTACCCTTGGATCCTTCACCACGACCGACGCGCATTCTGTCTTTCTTTGCGCCGGCGGCGGGACGGAGGTGATGCATCTTCAGAACCTGCGGGCGACTTGCAACATCGTCGCTCGACGCCTTCTTGGCGGTCGAGGACTTTGCGGCAGGAGCCTTGGTAGCAGGCTTGTCAGCCGCAGCCTTAGCCGTTGTCGCCTTAGCGGGAGCATCCTTCTTCGCAGCGGGTGCCTTCGTAGGAGCATCCTTCTTCGCAGCGGGTGCCTTCGTAGGAGCATCCTTCTTCGCAGCAGCAGCCTTAGGGGCTGCTGCCTTCTTTGGAGTTTCTTTCTCGTCAGCCATTAGTCAATCTCCTCGACTTTGACAAGGTGAGCGACCGTGTTGACGTAACCACGGTTCTGCGAGTTGTCCTCGCGCACAACAACGGAGCCGATGCGCTTGAGCCCAAGGCTGCGCAGCGTGTCGCGTTGGTTCTGCTTCTCACTAATTTTGGACTTGATTTGGGTTACCTTCAGGCGACCAGCCATCAGACACCTGCCTTAGCTTCAGCCTCGGCGCGCAGCAAGCGTGCCGGGATAACGTGTTCTGCATCGAGCCCACGACGAGCGGCAACCGAGCGAGGCTCTTCGAGCTGCTTGAGTGCTGCGACTGTTGCGTGAACGATGTTGATCGTGTTCGAAGAACCGAGCGACTTGCTGAGAACGTCGTGAATTCCGGCGCACTCGAGTACGGCGCGGACGGGACCACCAGCGATAACACCGGTACCAGCGGATGCGGGACGCAGCAGAACAACGCCCGCAGCAGCCTCACCCTGGACCGAGTGAGGAATCGATGCGTCAACGCGAGGAACGCGGAAGAAGTTCTTCTTCGCTTCTTCAACGCCCTTCGAGATCGCGAGGGGAACCTCACGAGCCTTGCCGTAACCGACACCAACCATGCCGTTACCGTCACCGACGACGACGAGAGCGGTGAAGCTAAAGCGACGACCACCCTTGACGACCTTCGATACACGGTTGATGGTCACGACACGCTCCAAGAACTGGTTCTTGTCGTTGTCGCGGCTGTTGTTTCCGCCACGGCCACCACGGTCAGGGCCACGCTCACGGCCGCCACGACGAGCCTCGCGGGGCTCGCTCGTTACGTCAGTTGCTGGGGCGTCTACGACGACCTCAGGTACGGAGATGGCGCTAGTCGCCTCAGCGGCCACGGGCTGCTCCTTGTTAGTTGTCTTGTTTTCCACGTTATCGCTCACAGGTTCAATCCACCCTCTCGCGCTCCGTCGGCGATAGCTGCGACGCGGCCTGCGTAACGGCTTCCACCACGATCAAATACGACGGCCTCAACACCGGCGTCCTTGGCGCGCTCGGCGACCATTTCGCCGATCTTGCGTGCCTTAGCGGTCTTGTCGCCATCGAACGTACGCATGCTCGACTCCATGGTCGAAGCTGAGGCTACGGTGACACCCTTGGAGTCATCGACAACCTGAACGAATACGTGACGCGCTGAACGCGTAACCACGAGACGGGGGCGCACCTCGGTGCCCACGACCTTCTTGCGGAGACGTGCGTGCCTGCGGCCCTTAGCGGCCGACTTGCTCTTACCTCTGGTTCCGAGAGCCATGTCTACTTACCACTCTTTCCGGCCTTGCGACGAACAACTTCGCCGGCGTAGCGCACACCCTTGCCCTTATAAGGCTCTGGCTTGCGCAATTTACGAATGTTGGCTGCTACTTCGCCAACCGCCTGCTTGTCGATGCCGCTGACAACTAGTTTGTTGTTGCCCTCGACCGCGAAGCTAATGCCTGCGGGCGGGTCAACGGTGATCGAGTGTGAGTACCCGAGAGCAAACTCAACTGAGCTGCCCTTTGCCGTAACACGGTAACCAGTACCAACGACCTCAAGGCCCTTGGTGTAACCGTCGGTGACACCAACGATCTGGTTAGAGATCAGCGTACGAGTGAGGCCGTGGAGCGAACGCGATTCACGCTCGTCGTTGGGGCGCGTTACGAGAACCTGGCCCTCTTCGAGCGCTACGGCGATTG
Organism: Rhodoglobus galactosidasius; assembly: GCF_054957775.1. Classification (NCBI taxonomy): domain Bacteria; kingdom Bacillati; phylum Actinomycetota; class Actinomycetes; order Micrococcales; family Microbacteriaceae; genus Rhodoglobus; species Rhodoglobus galactosidasius. The sequence continues at coordinate 184,477 of NZ_JBQIAV010000001.1, forward strand.
GAGCCTTGACGGTGAGCGCAAGCTCGCCCTTCGGGCCCTTCACTGCGACGTTTTGTCCATCGATGGTGATCGTGACACCAGCGGGGACATCAATAGGAAGTCTTCCGATTCGTGACATTGTGAGTTACCACACGTAAGCGAGGACTTCCCCACCTACGCCCTTCTTAGTCGCCTCTTTGTCGGTCAACAGACCTGAGGAGGTGGACAAAACGGCCACGCCGAGTCCGCCAAGAACCTTGGGGATTTCGGTCGAGCGAGCGTATACACGAAGGCCAGGCTTCGAAACGCGCTTGATTCCCTTGATGGAACGCTCGCGAGTGGGGCTGTACTTGAGTTCGATCGTGAGGGTCTGGCCCACGCGAGCGTCCTCGGTGCTCCAGCTGAGGATGTATCCCTCTGCCTTGAGCATTTCAGCCAGGCGCGACTTCAGCTTGCTGTTAGGCATTGAAACGCTGTCGTGGTGCGCCGAATTGGCGTTGCGCAGTCTGGTCAGCATGTCAGCGACCGGATCTGTCATTGTCATTATGTGTTTCCTGTCTCGTCTGGTTTCGGCATCCGTTACACGAAGGCCGACCTGGTCGATTGGTGATACTTGGTTAGTTAGATGCGTTCTCTGCTGAACGGAACGGGAACCCGAGTGCCTTCAACAGCGCACGGCCCTCTTCGTTGTTCTTTGCAGTGGTGACGATTGTGATGTCGAAACCACGAACACGGTCAATCTTGTCCTGATCGATCTCGTGGAACATTGACTGCTCCGTGAGGCCGAACGTGTAGTTGCCGTTGCCATCGAACTGCTTGTCCGAAAGGCCGCGGAAGTCACGAATACGCGGAAGTGCGAGCGAGATCAGGCGGTCAAGGAACTCCCAAGCGCGGTCACCACGGAGGGTGACGTGTGCGCCAATGGGCTGTCCTTCACGGAGCTTGAACTGAGCAATCGACTTGCGAGCGCTCGTTACGTAGGGCTTCTGGCCGGTGATCGCGGTGAGGTCCTTGACGGCCCCATCGATGATCTTTCCGTCGCGAGCCGCTTCACCGACACCAGTGTTAACGACGACCTTGACGATCCCCGGAACCTGGTGCACGTTGGTGAGTCCAAGATCCTTCTTGAGCTGCGCCGCAAGTTCGGTGCGGTACTTCTGCTTCAGGCGCGGCTGGATTTTGCCAGCTGCAGGTGCAGTCGTCGTCATTAGTCTGCGTCCTTCTCGGTTGCCTTTTCGGCATCCTTCGTCGAGGCCTTGGGCTCAGCCGTAGCTGCCTTCGACTTCTTGGTCTCTACGCGGCGCGACTTCTTAAAGAAGCGCTCGCGCGTGGTCTTTCCGCGGTCATCGGTGCCGACGGTGAAGCCAACACGTGCCGGGAGCTTGGTCTCGGGATCAACGAGAGCAATGTTGGACACGTGAATCGGTGCCTCCATCGTCTCGATGCCACCGGTCTTCGTTCCACGCTGAGTCTGACCGACCTTGACGTGCTTGGTGACGAAATTGACACCCTCCACGACGACGCGGTCTTTTCCAGCGATAACCCTGATAACACGACCCTGCTTGCCACGGCTTCCGCCGCGCTCTTCGGTCGGGCCGCTGATGACCTGTACGAGGTCACCCTTGCGAATCTTTGCCATAACTACAGCACCTCCGGTGCGAGAGAGATGATCTTCATGAACTTCTTGTCGCGAAGCTCACGGCCGACCGGTCCGAAGATGCGAGTACCACGAGGGTCTCCACCATCGGACTTAAGGATTACGGCTGCGTTCTCATCAAACTTGATGTATGAACCGTCGGAACGACGAGTCTGCTTGATGACGCGAACGATGACGGCCTTGACGACCTCACCCTTCTTGACGTTTCCGCCAGGAATCGCGTCTTTTACGGTTGCCACAATGACATCGCCGAGACCTGCGTAACGACGGCCTGAGCCACCGAGAACGCGAATCGTGAGGAGCTCCTTGGCGCCGGTGTTATCGGCAACCTTTACTCGGGATTCCTGCTGAAGCATTACTTAGCCTTTTCGAGGATCTCGACCAGACGCCAGCGCTTCGTGGCGCTGAGCGGACGGGTCTCGCTGATTAGAACGGAGTCACCGACACCGGCCGTGTTGGCCTCGTCGTGAACCTTCACCTTGGAGTTACGGCGAATAACCTTGCCGTACAACGGGTGCTTCACGCGGTCTTCGACTATGACAACGATGGTCTTATCCATCTTGTCGCTAGTCACTAACCCGCGACGGGTCTTGCGGTACCCACGAGCGACCTCGGCGGTCTCCGCGGTCTTCTTGTCTTCAACCTTGGCCATGACTACGCCTCCTTCGTCTCGTCAGCGGCGTCCGCTGCGGTTTCATCCGCTGCATCTGCCTTCTTGGTGCTGCGCTTCTTGGTCTCTTTTGCCGGAGCCTCGATAGCAGCAGGAGTTGCACGGATGCCCAGCTCGCGCTCACGGATAACCGTGTAGATGCGAGCGATGTCGCGCTTAACAGCGCGAATACGTCCGTGGCTTTCCAGTTGACCGGTTGCGGCCTGAAAACGAAGGTTGAAGAGCTCTTCCTTCGCCTTCTTCAGCTCGTCAATCAGTCGTTCGTCTTCAAAAGTGTCTAGCTCGACTGGGGCTAGCTCCTTGGATCCGATCGCCATTATGCGTCGCCCTCCTCGCGCTTGATGATGCGTGCCTTGAGGGGCAGCTTGTGAATTGCACGAGTGAGTGCTTCGCGTGCCGTCGTCTCGTCCACTCCGCTGAGCTCAAAGAGCACGCGACCTGGCTTGACGTTGGCGACCCACCACTCGGGCGAACCCTTACCGGAACCCATGCGGGTTTCAGCGGGCTTTTTGGTGAGCGGGCGGTCGGGGTAGATGTTAATCCACACCTTTCCACCACGCTTGATGTGACGCGTCATAGCAATACGAGCCGCCTCAATCTGGCGGTTCGTTACGTATGCCGGCGTCAAAGCCTGAATACCGTACTCGCCAAACGACACCGTGGTTCCACCGGTAGCGTGGCCGCTACGGGAGGGGTGGTGCTGCTTGCGGTACTTGACCTTACGCGGAATCAACATTGTTATGCCTCAACTCCTGCTGCAACCGTTGCGTCTGCCTTAGGAGCTTCTGCCTTCGGTGCTTCTGCCTTGGGTGCTTCAGCCTTCGGTGCGGACGAAGGGCCGCCGGTACGACGGCCACGGTCGCCACCATCGCGACGCTCTGGGCGCGACGACTTCTGGTTAGCCTGCTCGCGAGCGAGCTCCTTGTTGGTGATGTCGCCCTTGTAGACCCACACCTTGACACCGATGCGACCGAAAGTGGTCTTGGCCTCGTAGAAGCCGTAATCGATGTTTGCGCGGAGCGTGTGCAGCGGTACGCGACCTTCACGGTAGTACTCGGAGCGGCTCATTTCTGCGCCACCCAAACGACCCGATACCTGGATGCGAACACCCTTGGCTCCGGCGCGCTGAGCACCCTGGAGGCCCTTACGCATTGCCCGACGGAACGCAACACGAGCAGCGAGCTGTTCTGCGATTCCCTGTGCAACGAGCTGAGCTTCAGCCTCAGGGTTCTTGACCTCGAGGATGTTGAGCTGGATCTGCTTACCGGAAAGCTTTTCGAGCTCTCCACGAATACGCTCTGCCTCGGCGCCGCGACGACCGATCACAATGCCCGGACGGGCGGTGTGAATGTCTACGCGAACGCGGTCACGGGTGCGCTCGATTTCAATGCGAGCAACACCTGCGCGGTCGAGGTTCGACTTGAGCAGGTTGCGGATTTTTACATCTTCCGCAACGTAGTCGCTGTAACGCTGACCCACCTTGGTGCTGTCAGAGAACCAACGCGACACATGGTCGGTGGTGATTCCTAGACGGAAACCGTAGGGGTTTACCTTCTGTCCCATTACTTCTTCCCTGCCTTGTCGGCCTTGGCTTCAACGACGTGGTCTGGCGTGGCCAGAACAATCGTGATGTGGCTGGTGCGCTTCAGAATCTGGAACGCACGGCCCTGGGCACGCGGCTGGAAACGCTTCAACGTGGCTCCATCATCGACAAACGCCTTCGAGATGATCAAATCCTGCTCGTCCAAGAAGCTATTTGCAGCATCTGCCTTGACTCGCGCGTTGGCGATTGCAGACGCAACCAGCTTGTACACCGGCTCGCTCGCGCCCTGAGGTGCGAACTTCAAAATTGCCAATGCTTCTTGAGCTTGCTTGCCGCGGATCATGTTGACAACGCGACGAGCCTTCATGGGGGTCACGCGGATGTGACGCACGCGTGCGATCGACTCCACCATTTCTCTACCTCCTCCACCACCGCGCTAGCGGCGGCGACCCTTCTTGTCGTCCTTCACGTGTCCACGGAAGGTACGGGTGGGCGAAAACTCGCCGAGCTTGTGCCCAACCATGGTTTCGGTGATGAACACCGGAATGTGCTTGCGACCATCGTGCACCGCGATCGTGTGGCCCAGCATTGCTGGAACGATCATTGAGCGGCGCGACCAGGTCTTGATTACGTTCTTGCTCTTGGCTTCGTTCGCCTTGACAACCTTTTGTAGGAGGTGGTCGTCGACGAAGGGGCCCTTCTTCAGACTGCGTGGCATCTTCTGACTCTCCTACTACTTGCGCTTCTTGCCGACATTGCGGCGGCGAACGATGAGCTTGTCACTGGGCAGTTTGCGCTTACGAGTGCGCCCCTCTGCCTGGCCCCAAGGGGAAACGGGGTGACGTCCACCGGACGTCTTACCCTCACCACCACCGTGGGGGTGGTCGACGGGGTTCATGGCGACACCACGCACTGTTGGGCGGACACCCTTCCAGCGCATACGGCCGGCCTTACCCCAGTTGATGTTCGACTGCTCGGCATTGCCGACCTCGCCGATCGTTGCGCGGCAACGAACGTCAACGTTACGGATTTCACCGGAAGGCAAACGCAGCTGCGCGTAAGGGCCCTCTTTTGCAACGAGTCGAACAGATGCGCCAGCGGAGCGGGCCATCTTGGCGCCAGCACCGGGGCGAAGTTCGATCATGTGAATGACTGTACCCACGGGGATGTTCTTCATCGGCAGGTTGTTGCCTGGCTTGATGTCAGCACCAGCACCCGACTCGATGATGTCGCCCTGCTTGAGCTTGTTTGGCGCAATGATGTAGCGCTTGCTGCCATCAACAAAGTGGAGCAGTGCGATACGTGCGGTGCGGTTGGGGTCGTACTCGATCTCGGCAACGCGGGCGTTTACGCCGTCTTTGTCGTTGCGCTTGAAGTCGATGACGCGGTACTGGCGCTTGTGGCCACCACCAACGTGACGGCTCGTGATGCGACCTGCGTTGTTGCGGCCACCAGTCTTCGGCAGAGGGCGCAGAAGCGACTTCTCTGGGGTCGAACGGGTGATCTCAGCAAAGTCTGCAACCGAGGAACCACGGCGACCAGGCGTCGTGGGCTTGTACTTGCGAATAGCCATTAGTTTCTCCTTGGTCCCTAGCCGACAGCTGTGAAGATGTCGATGGAACCGGACTTGAGCGTGACGATGGCGCGCTTGGTGTCCTTGCGCTTGCCCATACCGAAACGGGTACGACGGGTCTTGCCCGTGCGGTTCAACGTGTTGACCGAGTCGACCTTGACCTTGAAGATCTTCTCAATAGCGAGCTTGATCTCCGTCTTGTTCGCACGGGGGTCTACCTCGAAGGTGTACTTACCCTGATCGATCAGGTTGTAGCTCTTCTCGGAAACCACGGGAGCGACGATGATGTCGCGTGGGTCCTTGTACGTGACGGTCATGCGCTGACCTCTTCCTTGTTCGAAGACTTGGTGTTGAACGCAACGAACGCGTCGTAGGCGCCCTTGCTGAACACGATGTCGTCGCTAACGACGACGTCGTAGGCGTTGAGTTGGTCGTATGACAGAACGTGAACCGTGTCGAGGTTACGAATGCTCTTGAGGCTGTTCGCGTCGTCGCGCTGAAGCACAACGAGCACGTTCTTGCTCGGCGCGATGCTCGCAAGCAGCGCTGAAACAGCCTTCGTCGAAGGCTTGTTGTCTACAGACAGAGCGTCGATTACGTGAATGCGCTCACCGCGAGCCCGGTCGGACAATGCGCCGCGAAGTGCTGCAGCAATCATCTTCTTGGGGGTGCGCTGTGAGTAGTCACGCGGGTGTGGACCGTGAACGATACCACCACCCTTCATCTGAGGAGCACGGATCGAGCCCTGACGAGCGCGACCGGTTCCCTTCTGCTTGAACGGCTTGCGACCTGAACCCGAAACTTCACCGCGACGCAGGGTGTTGTGCGTACCCTGACGTGCTGCTGCACGCTGAGCGACAACAACCTGGTGGATAAGGGGAACGTTGGTCTGCACGTCGAAGATCTCAGCAGGCAGTTCGACAGAGTCGACCTTCTTGCCCTTGGCGTCGATGACGTCGATGGAGGTAGCCATGTGTACTACGCCCCCTTCACTGCGTTGCGGACGAAGACGATACGACCGCGAGCTCCGGGAACGGCGCCCTTGATGAGCACGAGTCCCTTCTCAAGGTCGATCGCGTGGACGGCGAGGTTCATGACCGTTACGCGGTCACCACCCATACGACCGGCCATGCGCATGCCCTTGAAGACACGGCTGGGGGTCGACGAGGCACCAATGGAACCAGGCTTGCGGTGGTTTCGGTGCGAACCGTGGCTCGCAGAAACACCCTTGAAGTTGTGTCGCTTCATAACACCGGCGAAACCCTTACCCTTGCTCGTGCCGACAACGTCGACCTTCGAGCCGGGGGTGAAGATGTCGACTGCAAGCTCCTGGCCGACGGTGTACTCCGCGGCGTCGGGGGTGCGAATCTCGGTGATGTGACGGCGAGGCGTTACGCCTGCCTTGTCGAAGTGACCGGTGAGGGGCTTGTTGACCTTACGAGGGTCAATCTGGCCGTATGCGATCTGGACTGCGCTGTATCCATCAACCTCAGGGGTACGCAGCTGCGTAACCACATTCGGGGTGATTTCGACAACGGTCACGGGAACGAGTTTGTTGTTCTCGTCCCAAACCTGAGTCATGCCGAGCTTCTTGCCCAGCAGACCCTTAGTCGTCTTAGTTATAGACATTATTTTCCTTATCGGCTCTGTCGCTCAATAACTGCGCGAGCTAAAGCTTGATCTCGATGTTGACGTCGGCCGGCAGGTCGAGACGCATAAGCGAATCCACAGCCTTGGGCGTCGGGTCGATGATGTCGATGAGCCGCTTGTGGGTGCGCTTCTCGAAGTGCTCGCGGCTGTCCTTGTACTTGTGGGGAGAGCGGATAACCGCAATCACGTTCTTTTCAGTGGGCAGCGGCACTGGGCCTACTACCGTGGCACCCGCGCGGGTTACCGTGTCAACGATTTTGCGTGCCGACGAGTCGATGACCTCGTGGTCGTACGACTTAAGTCGAATGCGGATCTTCTGTCCCGCCATGACTGGCTCTCTTCCCTTAGTACTTTGGTTGCACTGCGTTTGGCTGCACTGCGTGCACCTGGGCTGCTCGCTACCGAATGCTGCCACCCGGAGACGCTCAGCACTTCTGCTTTCGCACCACTATTTATCTGTCAAGTTCTTGCTGTCACTGCTTGTGATACCAACCCGCGTAGACGCGAGGAGAGTGTGCAGGCGAGCCGACACAAACCTTCCCCGCAAATCGTCTTTTTCACGACGCTGTTCTCTTTCGAGAAGCTGTGGGGAGTTGGTTAAGCTTGGTTCTGCTCCCCGCGGCCTAGCTACTTCACCTTGTGTGACACACGCTCTGCGCGAGACACACCTTGTGGAACTATGCACTGCCTGGGAGTGATTCGCACACACGAGGCGGCGAAATGTTGAACTAGAAGAGTCTGTCACATCCGGGCATTTGCTGCAACCCGGGCGTGTCGGAATTTTGGCACTGTTTAGTGAGGGTGCTTCACGACGTCTCGTACGCCATCCATAAACACGCTCGCCACCAACGGAACACCGGGCCGATAGGCCAAATGGCGGTAATTCGGAGCATCCAGAATCTGGGCATTTGCTCGGGCACCCACCTGCAGATGACCTACGTCGTCGAGGCGCAACGAACGGGCCCCTCCCAGCGTCGCCGCTGTCACCGCCTCCAGGGTTGTCATTCCCATTTCACGCACTGCAAGAGCGATACAGAACGGGATGGATGAGGTGAAGCTAGAGCCCGGATTGCAATCGCTGGCGAGTGCAACAGTCACACCCGCGTCGAGGAGCCGCCGTGCATCCACAAAGGGGTGTTTCGTAGAGAACTCCACCCCGGGAAGCACGCCAGCGACAGTGCTGCTGCCGGCCAGCGCATCCACATCCGCATCACTGAGGTACGTGCAGTGATCGACACTTGCCGCCCCCAGTTCGGCTGCGAGTTGAACCGCCCCTGATTCGCCCAATTGCGCGCCGTGCAGGCGGGCGCCTAAGCCGCGAGCAAGACCGGCACCGATGATCGCGCGCGTCTCCTCCTCGGTGAACGCGCCGTTGTCACAGAACACATCAATCCAGCGAGAGTGAGGTGCGCACGCATCGAGCATCTCCCCCATGACAAGACTCACATACGCTGCCCGGTCATCAGCAAACTCTGCGGGCACAACGTGGGCGCCCAAGAACGTGGTCTCCGTCGTCAGAGTGGATGCGAGGCGCAGCATCCGCGCCTCGTCATGGACGCTCAACCCGTAACCGCTCTTGATCTCTACCGTCGTGGTGCCCTGCCTACGCATTTCCGCAACCAGCGCCGCGGCATTTGCCAGCAGTTCCTCGTCGCTTGCTTCACGCGACAGCGCAACAGTGCGACGAATCCCGCCCGCCTCATAACGGCGCCCCGCCATGCGCGCCTCAAACTCGTCAGAACGATCGCCAGCAAACAGCAGATGGCTGTGGCTGTCGACAAAGCCCGGCAACACGCATCCCCGGTTGGCGTCTACACGGGAATCCGCACTCGGCGCATCAGCGGAAGCACCCCACCAAGCGACACGCCCGTTCTCGAAGACGATCGCGGCATCATTGAGCTCTGGCCGCTCAGGGTCATGCGTGAGGAGGACACCAATGTTGTCGACCACCGTGCTGCTACCTGTAGGGCTGGTTGCAGCTGCGTTGATCGGTGCCGCGCTAGTCATCGCAGGGCTGGCGGTCGCGGCGCCGGTCATCGCAGCGCAACCCCCGAGATCGCCTCGAGAACACAGAGCGCGACCAAGCGAACGGTACGTTCGTCTGCCGAGTCGGATGCGGCATCCACTTCGACCAGGTCGATCGACGACACCGAAGAGTGTGCACCAGCGAGTCGAGCGGCAGTGCGCAGTTCGATAGCCGAAATTCCGCCAGGAATCGATGCCGGGCACGCCGGAGCTACAGAGCGATCGCAGACATCCACATCAAAGTCGACATGGATCGGGCCACCGCCTGCACCGGCAATTTCGAGCGCCTGTGCCATTACGTCGTCCATCGACCGCACCCGCAGCTCATCACGCGTAATCACCGTGATGCCCGCGTCGTGAGCACGTTCGGCATAGGCCAACGAGTTAGCCAACGGCTCGATCCCGATCTGCACCACGCGACGCCCATCGAGACCTGCTTCTAAGAGACGCCGAACCGGAGAACCATTGGTGGTGCCATCGCGCAAGTCATAGTGCGCATCGAGCGTGATCAGCCCCGCCGTGTCGACCGCAGCACCCCAACGCCCCAACGCCGTCGGCACTGTCGTCGCATTGTCGCCGCCCAGCGCAATCACCAGCTCAGCGCGCAGCGCAGCGACTGTCTCGATCGCCCCCTGCTCATTTAGGTCGGGTTCACGCACATTGCCCGCGTCTACGATCCGAAGTTCGGTCAGCGCGGCATAGCGACGCAACACTTCGCGCACCGCTGCGGGAGTTGTGTGCGCCTGCGTCGGCGAGAGAGACGTGCGCGACGTCGGCATTCCAATGAGCGCGACATCCGCCCACTCCCCATCAACCGGCGATGGCCAGTCCCCCGCACGCGGCCAGAGTGGATCAGAGTTAAGCATTGTCACCTTCCGTCATCGGGATGCGCACGCCAAGGTTGTCGGCAACCGCAATGGCCTCATCGTAGCCAGCATCCACGTGACGAATTACCCCCATGCCAGGATCGTTGGTGAGAACCCGCTCAAGCTTGTGTGCTGCAAGGTCTGTTCCATCAGCAACCGTGACCTGCCCAGCGTGGATCGACCGACCAATACCGACGCCACCACCGTGATGGATCGACACCCACGTCGCACCCGACGACGTGTTGACGAGTGCATTGAGCAGCGGCCAGTCGGCAATCGCATCCGAGCCGTCTTTCATGGCCTCAGTCTCGCGATAGGGCGACGCCACCGAACCACTATCGAGGTGGTCGCGGCCGATTGCCAGCGGCGCGGCCAACTCGCCAGAAGAGACCATCTCGTTGAAGAGGAGCCCCGCCTTGTCGCGCTCGCCATAGCCTAGCCAGCAAATGCGAGCAGGAAGACCCTGGAAGTGCACACGCTCACCAGCAAGTTTGATCCAGCGTGCCAGCGACTCGTTTTCGGGAAAGAGGTTGAGAATAGCTTTGTCAGTCTTATGGATGTCGCTGGCCTCGCCGCTCAGCGCAGCCCAGCGGAACGGCCCCTTGCCCTCAGCAAACAGTGGGCGGATGTATGCCGGCACGAACCCCGGAAACGCGAATGCCTTCGCGTAGCCCGCCGCGAGCGCCTCGGTGCGGAGGTTATTGCCATAGTCGAAGACCTCAGCGCCCTGCTGCTGGAACCCGACCATGCCCTCAACGTGGACGGCCATCGACTCCCGCGAGCGCTGCGCAAAGCCGGGATCGCGTCGAGCGCTCTCCCAATCGTCAAAATCGACGCCGAGCGGCAAGTAGGCCAGCGGATCGTGCGCGCTTGTCTGGTCCGTGACGATATCGATGGGCGCACCCATCGCCAGCAACTCCGGGATCGCTGCTGCAGCGTTCGCGAGCACGCCGATCGAGAGCGGTTTCTTGGCATCCCGTGCAGCAACCGCCAGTTCAACCGCGTGGGCGAGCGACTTCGCTTCGACATCGAGATAGCCGTGATCGATACGGCGAGTGATGCGACTCTGATCCACATCGATACAGATCGCAACACCGTCGTTCATGGTTACGGCGAGCGGCTGTGCGCCACCCATGCCTCCGAGGCCAGCCGTGAGAGTAATGGTGCCCGCCAGAGTTCCGCCGAAGCGTTTCGCCGCGACCGCAGAGAACGTTTCATAGGTGCCCTGCAGGATGCCCTGAGTGCCGATGTAGATCCATGATCCGGCCGTCATCTGGCCATACATGGTGAGACCGAGCTGCTCAAGTCGGCGGAACTCATCCCAGTTTGCCCAGTCACCCACGAGGTTGGAGTTGGCCAGCAACACTCGCGGGGCCCACTCGTGGGTCTGCATTACGCCGACTGGCTTGCCCGACTGAACAAGCAAGGTCTCATCACTCTTGAGCGTTGTCAGCGAACGAACGATGGCGTGATAGCTCGGCCAGTCGCGAGCGGCCTTGCCCGTGCCTCCATAAACAACGAGATCTTCTGGGTGCTCGGCAACCTCGGGATCGAGGTTGTTTTGCAGCATGCGCAGTGCGCCCTCCTGCTGCCAGCCCAGAGTGTTGAGGGTGCTTCCACGGTGTGCGGTGATCATGAGTGCTCCTAGTGAAGATCGAGGGCTAGTGACGTTCGCTGGCTAGCGAAGGTCGGTGACGGATCGGGCTGCGGCCAGCAGCGCACCCGACTGAACAAGTTCGACGCTCGCGGCAATGTCTGGCGCCAAGTAGCGGTCGGGTCCCGCACCGGGAACCCTTTCACGAATCGAATCAATGACGGCAGCAGAAACCGGCGACGGTGTCTCTCCTCGCATCTCAATACCCCGAGCCGCCGTGAGCAACTCGATTGCAAGCACACGCGAGAGTCCATCGATGCTGCGACGCAGTTTGAGCCCGGCGCTCCAGCCCATCGATACGTGATCTTCTTGCATCGCGCTCGTCGGAATCGAATCAACGGATGCTGGAGCCGCCAGCCGCTTCAGTTCACTAACAATCCCGGCCTGCGTGTACTGCGCGATCATGTGCCCAGAGTCGACACCGGGGTCGTCGGCGAGGAAAGCATTGAGCCCACCGTTTCGGTTGCTGTCGAGAAAGCGGTCGGTTCGGCGTTCGCTCATGCTGGCGACGTCGGCGCTCACGATCGCGAGGAAGTCGAGAGCGTAGCCGACCGGCGCACCATGGAAGTTTCCGTTGGACTCGAGGCGCCCGTCGAGAGTGACAACCGGGTTGTCGATGGCACTCGCCAGTTCGCGCTTGGCGACCATGGTCGTGTGCTCGACAGTGTCGCGGGCGGCACCGTGCACTTGAGGTGCACAGCGCAGCGAATACGCATCCTGCACTCTGGTGAAGCCGTTGCTTGCGTGTGCCGCAATCGCGCCAGATCCGCGAAGAACCGCTCGCATGTTTGCCGCAGAGTGAGCCTGGCCGGGGTGTGGTCGAAGCTGCTGCAGATCCTCTGCGAACACGCGATCGGTGCCGGCAAGACCCTCGACACTGAGCGCTGCGGCCAGGTCGGCAGTCGTGAGGAGAGCCCGAAGATCGGTGATCGCGAGCGCGAGCATCCCGAGCATCCCATCGGTGCCATTGATCAGCGCAAGGCCCTCCTTTTCGTGCAACACCACGGGCTCGATGCCTGCTGCCCTCAGCGCTGCGGATGCTGGCAACAGTTCGCCGGTAACCCGCACGTCGCCTTCACCCATGACCGCAAGCGCACAGTGCGCAAGGGGCGCGAGGTCGCCTGAGCATCCGAGGCTGCCGTACTCGCCGACGATCGGCGTGATGCCCGCGTTGAGCAGCGCAGCATAGGTCTCGGCCACGATGGGCCGAACTCCGGTGCGCCCGGTCGCCATGGTTGAGAGGCGGAGGAGCATGGTCGCACGAACAACCTCGGCATCGACTTCTGCGCCAGAGCTAGCGGCATGGCTCCGTACAAGCGACCGCTGAAGCTGAACTCGTTGTTCGGGGGCAATGTGCTTCGTCGCGAGGGCTCCAAAGCCTGTCGACACCCCGTAGTGTGGCCGCACATCATCAGCGAGCGCTTCGATCACTGCTCGGGAGGCGGCGATCGCGTCGTAAGCGGCAGGATCGAGCTCGACGGGTGCATTGTGCCGCGCCACTGCAACAACATCGTGGATGCTCAAAGGACCTACGCCGATGGTGACGGCCGTATCTGGGGCGAGATTCATGATCCCAGTGAACGCCCATTGGCCTTCCTCTGCGAGGGGTATTCGGGATATGGTGTCTGAAATACCAGACAGGGGCACTGTGCTCGAGATTCCCGCCGCCCGCAACACCATGGCAGTGCTGCGACACCTCGCCTCCCGACCTGGGCCGGTGCGGGCCTCGAGCCTCGCCCGCGAACTCGAATTGCCCCGCTCATCCGTCTATCAACTTCTTGCCATCATGATCGACGAAGGCTTTGTGGTGCACTATCCCGAAGACCGCACCTACGGGCTGAGCGCGCTCGTCTCCGAGATCGGAACCTCAGCGTTGCACAGCGAACGACTCTCGCGACTGGCCACCTCTCTCATGCAGAGCCTTGCGCGCGAAGCCCCGATTCCGGTGGTGGCACATCTGGCCGTCCTGACCGGTGCCGAGGTCAGTTATGCAGCACGCGTACAAGGCTCGCGCGCACCGACGACGGTGTCGTCCGTCGGCGTTCGCCTACCCGCGCACCTCACCGCGACCGGGCGGGCGATGCTCGCTCAACTGACTGCACCCCAAGTGCGCGCTCTCTATCCCTCGCGCAGTTCACTCACTCGTCGCCAATCCGCCGGCCCGCAGACCCTCAACGAGCTCAGCCAGTTGCTCAACACCACACGGGAACGTGGATGGGCTATCGAGATCGGTGACGTCACCGCAGACTACGCATCCGTTGGCGCCGCATCCTTCGACCGAAACGGATACCCCTCGGCCTCGATCGGGCTCACCTTCAGAACGGATGCCGTTGGCGAGCACTGGGATGAGCTCGGTGCCGCGACCGTGGCAGCCGCGCGCGCACTCACCGCCCGCCTCACGGGACGCTCCGGTTAGCACGGCAACGCCCGCGCCTGCGCCTGCGCCTGCAGTATTTCTCAGCTGCGCATGCGCTGCTTAAACGAAAGAGGGCCGAGCCTTTCGGCTCGACCCTCTTTCGTAATTAGTGCTGGAGTTACGCCAGAACCTTGGTTACCTTACCGGCACCTACAGTGCGGCCACCCTCACGGATAGCGAAGCCGAGGCCCTCTTCCATGGCGATGGGCTGAATGAGCTCAACGGTCATGTCGGTGGTGTCGCCAGGCATAACCATCTCGGTGCCCTCAGGCAACGTGATGACGCCGGTGACGTCGGTGGTACGGAAGTAGAACTGCGGACGGTAGTTCGCGTAGAACGGGTTGTGACGCCCACCCTCATCCTTTGACAGGATGTATGCGGTTCCCTCGAAGTTCGTGTGAGGAGTAACGGAACCAGGCTTAACAACAACCTGTCCACGCTCTACATCTTCACGCTTCGTTCCACGAAGGAGCAGACCACAGTTCTCGCCTGCCCATGCCTCGTCGAGCTGCTTGTGGAACATCTCGATACCAGTGACCGTGGTCTTCTGGGTCGGACGGATTCCAACGATCTCGATGTCGGAGTTGATCTTGAGAGTTCCACGCTCAGCGCGGCCCGTAACAACGGTTCCACGACCAGTGATCGTGAAGACGTCTTCAACCGGCATCAAGAACGGCTTGTCCTTGTCGCGGATGGGGTCAGGAACGCTCTCGTCGACAGCATCCATGAGGTCCAGAATTGACTGAACCCACTTCTCGTCGCCCTCGAGAGCCTTGAGGCCCGATACCTGGACAACAGGAACGTTGTCGCCATCGAAGCCCTGGCTTGAGAGGAGTTCGCGAACTTCGAGCTCAACGAGCTCAAGGATCTCTTCGTCGTCAACCATGTCGGACTTGTTGAGTGCTACGAGCAGGTAAGGAACACCAACCTGCTTCGCGAGCAGAACGTGCTCGCGAGTCTGAGCCATCGGTCCGTCGGTCGCTGCAACCACGAGGATTGCACCGTCCATCTGAGCTGCACCGGTGATCATGTTCTTGATGTAGTCAGCGTGGCCCGGAGCGTCTACGTGTGCGTAGTGGCGCTTGGGGGTCTCGTACTCAACGTGCGAGATGTTGATGGTGATGCCGCGCTGACGCTCTTCCGGAGCCGAGTCAATCGACGAGAAGTCACGCTGCACGTTAGTCGCCGAAGGGAACTTGTCTGCAAGTACCTTCGAGATGGCTGCGGTGAGCGTGGTCTTTCCGTGGTCAACGTGACCGATGGTTCCGATGTTTACGTGCGGCTTGGTCCGCTCGAACTTGGCCTTAGCCACTGTGGGTCCTCCTCAGGACTCGGTTGCTCTGCACCCGACGACTTTTCACTGCCGAATGTTTCGCAAGTTGGTGTTTATCTATGTTAGTTGCGCGCTGGTAGTGCGGCGATTACTCGCCCTTGTTCTTTTGAATAATCTCGTCAGCTACCGCACGGGGAACCTCAGAGTAGCTGTCGAACGTCATCGAGTACACCGCGCGACCCGAGGTCTTCGACCTCAAGTCACCGACGTAACCGAACATTTCCGACAGCGGTACGTGGGCGCGAATGACCTTTACGCCGGTCGCGTCCTCCATGGACTGGATCTGTCCGCGGCGACTGTTGAGGTCACCGATGACATCTCCCATGTACTCCTCGGGAGTACGAACCTCGACCGCCATGAGCGGCTCGAGGAGAGCTGGGTCGGCCATACGCGCTGCCTCTTTGAATGCCATTGTTCCCGCGATCTTGAACGCCATTTCTGACGAGTCAACATCGTGAGAGGCACCATCGAGAATGATTCCCCTAACGCCGACCATGGGGAATCCTGCCAGTACTCCAACACCCATCGAAGCCTGGAAACCCTGGTCAATCGAGCCGATGTATTCGCGAGGAATACGTCCACCGGTGACCTTGTTCACGAATTCGTAAATCGTGTCGCCGACAACTTCCATCGGCTCAAGCGAGATCTGAATCTTAGCGAACTGTCCCGATCCACCCGTCTGCTTCTTGTGGGTGTAGTCGTGCTTGGCCACAGTGCGACGAATCGTTTCGCGGTACGCAACCTGCGGCTTACCAACGTTGGCTTCAACGTTGAATTCGCGCTTCATGCGGTCTACGAGGATGTCGAGGTGAAGTTCACCCATTCCCTTGATAACCGTCTGGCCAGTTTCCTGGTTCTGTTCGGTACGGAACGTGGGGTCTTCTTCGGCGAGCTTCTGGATGGCGAGACCAAGCTTTTCTTGGTCGGCCTTAGTCTTGGGCTCGATCGCTACCTCGATCACGGGCTCAGGGAACGTCATCGACTCGAGAACGACTTGGTCGTTCAGGTCACACAGCGTGTCACCAGTCGTGGTGTCCTTGAGGCCGATTACGGCGTAGATGTGTCCGGCGGTAACGCTGTCGACAGGCATTTCCTTGTTGGCGGCCATCTGGAAGATCTTCCCGATGCGCTCCTTCTTGCCCTTGGTCGAGTTAGCTACAGCCCCACCGGAATCGAGTCGTCCCGAGTACACGCGAATGTAGGTGAGGCGACCGAAGAAGGGGTGAACTGCAACCTTGAAGGCGAGAGCCGCGAACGGTTCCGTCGACTCGGGCTTGCGGATGATGATCTTCTCTTCGTCGCGAGGCGAGTGTGCTTCCAGCGGAGGCACGTCGACAGGCGACGGGAGGTAGTCAACAACAGCGTCAAGCATCGGCTGAACGCCACGGTTCTTGAACGCTGAACCACAGAGCACAGGGTAGATCTCGCTGTTCACGGTGAGCTTACGAATCGCAGCTTTGATCTCGGGAACGGTGATCTCTTCGCCGGCGAAGTAACGCTCCATGATGGCATCGTCAGTCTCAGCAACGACTTCGAGCAGAGCAGTGCGGTATTCCGCAGCCTTCTCCTTGAGGTCTTCTGGGATCTCTTCGATGGCGTACTTTGAGCCCATCTCGACGTCACCCTTGGAGTCTCCACGCCACGTCAATGCGCGCATTTCGACGAGGTCGACAACGCCCTCAAAACCGGACTCGAATCCGATGGGGAGCTGAATAACCAGCGGGCGTGCGCCCAAGCGGCTAACGATGGTGTCGACGGTGTAGTAGAAATCTGCACCCATCTTGTCCATCTTGTTGACGAAGCAGATGCGAGGAACGTTGTACTTGTCGGCCTGGCGCCATACAGTCTCGGACTGCGGCTCCACACCCTCTTTACCGTCGAACACGGCAACTGCACCATCGAGTACGCGGAGCGAGCGCTCCACCTCAACCGTGAAGTCAACGTGGCCGGGGGTATCAATGATGTTGATCTGGTTCTTGTCCCAGAAACAGGTCACAGCAGCAGACGTGATCGTGATGCCACGCTCTTGCTCCTGCTCCATCCAGTCTGTGGTCGACGCGCCGTCGTGAGTTTCACCGATCTTATGGTTTACACCCGTGTAGTACAGGATGCGCTCAGTCGTGGTGGTCTTGCCAGCATCGATGTGAGCCATGATGCCAATGTTGCGAACCTTTTTTAGGTCCGTGAGCACTTCCTGTGCCACAGGTTCCTCCGAAGTTTGTTGGTGAAGAACGAAACTCAGAAATGAGGCGAGTCAGAGAATTCCTGACTCGCCTCACAACGAGTAGCTACTACCAGCGGTAGTGAGCGAATGCCTTGTTGGACTCGGCCATCTTGTGGGTGTCTTCACGACGCTTTACAGCGGCGCCAAGTCCATTCGATGCGTCCAAAATTTCATTGGTGAGACGCTCAGTCATCGTCTTTTCACGACGGCCCTTTGCGTAGCTCGTGAGCCAACGCAAAGCAAGAGTGTTTGCACGGTGCGACTTGACCTCAACAGGAACCTGGTAGGTCGAGCCACCGACACGACGCGACTTGACCTCAAGGGTCGGGCGCACGTTGTCGAGTGCCTTCTTGAGCGTGACGACGGCATCTTGGCCGGTCTTCTCGGTTACGCCTGCGAGTGCGCCGTAAACGATGCGCTCTGCAAGACCCTTCTTGCCATCAAGAAGAATCTTGTTGACGAGCTGGCTGACAATGGGTGCGCCGTAAACCGGATCTGCGACTACGGGACGCTTTGGTGCTGGTCCTTTACGAGGCATTACTTCTTATCCTTCTTCGCGCCATAGCGGCTGCGAGCCTGCTTACGGTTCTTAACGGCCTGGGTGTCGAGCGCTCCACGAACGATCTTGTAGCGGACACCAGGAAGGTCCTTTACACGACCGCCACGGATGAGCACCATCGAGTGCTCTTGAAGGTTGTGACCTTCACCGGGAATGTACGCGGTGACCTCGGTACCGTTGGAAAGCTTGACACGAGCAACCTTGCGAAGCGCCGAGTTCGGCTTCTTCGGGGTGGTCGTATAAACACGCGTGCAAACGCCGCGCTGCTGCGGGTTGGACTTAAGGGCGGGGGCCTTGGTCTTGACGACCTTCGGCGTGCGTCCCTTACGCACCAACTGCTGAATGGTGGGCACTCAATAACTCCTTGTTTTTGCTGCACGGTGACAGCGTCGTGATGGTTAGCATTCATCTAGACCCGCGCCCCACCAGAATTGTTCGGATGGTTTGTGGATATGCCGTGGGGGCCAACCGAAAGGTTGAACCCTGTGGTGTGGAGTGACTAGCGCGAGAACCCCGCAATAGCGGTTTGGGCCGAAGGGCACGGTTCAAGCGCACGACAAAGCGCACACCTCAGAAAGAATAGCCCCCGGACCGGCCGGGGTCAAATGGTCACAGCCCACATGCAGCAAGCAAAACTTGCTCGCTGCATGTGCAAGTGTGACTAGTGCTGAGCTGCACGTTTCTCGGCGAGCTCGGCTTCCCACTGAGCACGGGATTCGCGGTTGCGTTCGGTCACCTTGCGGCCGCGCTTGGCTACTAGCGCGCCAGTCCACAGCGAGACTTCACGTGCGACGAGTCCCCCAGCAATGACCCGAGGATCAATAAGCGCCAACGCGAACAGCACCTGAGCCTGCTCTGGAGTGTTCTGGACAATGCCATTGGTGAGCAACAGCACGCCGATAGTTCCGAAGTAGACGATCAACCCAACAACGATGCTGCCGATAACGTGCGCTGCCCATCCCGCGCGGTTCACAATAAGCGCAATGATGAGCGCGCCCAAAGCAAAGAAAGCGATAGGCACGTAGAACGTGGGCTGCTGCACAAAGTCGAAACCAACCCGGCCAGACTGCAGGGCGTTGATGATCACTACCGCGATCGCAAAAATAATCGCAAAGACGAGGGTGGACGCGAGCGCGATGAACACACCAAATCCACGATTGCCTGCGACCTTGGGTGGTGTGGGGGCCGTGACGTAAACCACGCGTGACTCCCCGGATGCCGACGTGCTTGTCGTGTCAGAGGCAGTGGTCTCCGACTCAGCAACGACCTCAGGCTCATAGACGACTGTGGGCTCCGAGAGCGGCTCGGCTTCAGCCTCCACCGTTGCGTCGTCGTACTCGGGGTCGGTCGCGGATTCCGACGCCGAGGTCGAGGTCGAGGCTGAGGTCGATGATTCGATCTCGGGCTCTACGAGCGGAGCGGCTGCGGCAGTAGTGCCGTCACCGCTGGTCGTCTCGTCAACGACTACGGCATCCTCGATGTTGTCGTGATTCTGATCGGAAGAACCACGCTCTACAGATGGATCGGTCATAACTGATGCCTCCTCGTGCCAGTGAACTGATGAGTTTAGTCTACTGAGACACAGACCAAAAATGAGAAGAACGCCACGACAGTCGAGTCGCGGCGTTCTTCGGCAGCAGTATTCGCCGGACCTGCTTACGGAGCCGGCTCAGCATCCACTTTCGCGAGCATCTTGACGTGAGGCACTACGCGGTCCCTCACGTTTCGCCGGCGTTTACCCCGCGTCGACCGGTGCCGTCGGCACCGGTTCCGCCGGTGGTGGCGGCACCTGACTCGGGTCGAGGAGCACGAAGACCTGCCCAGTCGTGGTCAGCGTCACGGCGGCATCCGCCTGCATGCTTCCCTCAACGAGGCTGAGGTCGTGGACGAGGTAGAGGCGGTCGCCCGCCTGCACGTCGGCGATAAAGTCCATGACGTCCCCGTACTTGCCGTCGACGGATAGACCGATTTCGATTGCGAGGAAATTGTCGCTATTGACGCTGTCGGCTGCGGCTGCCAGTTGCGGGTCGCTCGCCACTTCGGCAGCAGGCACATAGGGCTGGGGGTCGACGGTCGTCATCGACGTGATGACAACACCGTGGTCCGCGGCACGGGCGTGCAATTGCCTGATCAGGTCGGGCAGTGCTGCCGCGTCCGGGATGGCTACCTGCAGCGCGGCGAGATGCTCTTCCAGCGTCTCGAGGTCCTCGAACTGTTTCCGGAGCTCGATAAGCGTCGCCTCGAGCCCGACATTCTTGGCCTGCACCGCGACCCGGTCGTCGTTCGCGGTGCTGGCGGCGGTGAGCATCGGGGAGATGCCGAACAGCCAGGCGCCGGCCACAAGCGCGACGATCAGCACGATCGACCCGAGCGTCCACAGTCTGCTTGACGTCATGATTTGTCCTCGGCTTCGAAGAACCGTCGCTCGAAGGCGTCCGTATCGATGTTCAGGGTGACGGTGGCGGTATAGACGTCTTCGGTGAGGGTGATTGAGCTGACGGTCGAGTCGGCGTGTCCGCGAAGGGATCGCAGGTTGACCAGCCACCGATCGATTTGGGGCAGACCCGGGCTCGTCGCGGTCAGCGACAGCGTCGCCACCCGCGCTTCCTGGAGTGGCGCACTCAGTACCGGAGCGGATTCAAGCGCGGATATGGAGTCAACCCCGAACCTCGTGATGGACACCCCTCGAGGCAGCGTGCCTTGCACCTCAGCAAGATACTCTCGCCAGAAAATCTCGGTCGCCGACCCGACGAGGCGGGCGTTCTCCGCCGCAGCGAGCAGGTTTGCTGCGGTTCGCGCTTCGACATATTGCAGCTGGTCCTTGAGTAGCTGCTGGGTGCGGGCCTGCTCCTCGGCAAGCAACGACTGGCTTTGGGCGGCGAGCGTTGTGACGAAGGCCACGCTTCCCGCACAGATCACGGCGACGACGATGACCAGGGTGGCGAGCGAACGCTGCCGTCTACGGCCTTCCTTGCGTGCCTTGATTTCTGGTGGCAGCAGGTCGACTCGCGGTTGCGCTCCGACCACGATGCCGGCGGTTTCGCGCTTGAGGTTCATCGTGCCTTGCTCCCCAGAGCCAGCCCGAGGGCGACGGTCATGTCGGCGCGCGCGGCGACGTCGGCGGAATCCATCGTGCGTGCCAGCTTGAGGTCGCTGAAACCGGTATCCGTGAAAACCGGTACGCGGGTGAGCTCGGTCAGCGCGGCCTCAAATCCCGGCATCCGTGATCCACCCCCGGAGAGGATGATGCGGTCGATCGAGTCGTGCTGGTGGGCGTTCACGAAGTAATTCAGGGTGTTGCGCAGCCCGTTGAGGAGATGACCGGTGACCTCGTAGATTACCTCGACGACTGGCCTGTGTTCCGGGGATACGCCGGCGGTGACGACTCCGATGGTGCGTTTGGCCTGCTCGGCGATTGCCGGTGTCATGCCCAGCTTGGCGATCAGGGCGCTGGAGATTTCGTCGCTGCCTGCCGGGATGATGCGCACGAATTGGGGCACACCGTCGGTGGCGATGACGACGTTGATGGTGGTTGAGCCAACGTCGATGAGGGCGACGGTGCCGTCCGCGCTCGGGCCGCGCAGGTGCACCCTGCTGAGCGCGAATGGGATCAGGTCGACGGCGACCGGTTTGAGTCCGGCCAGTTGGGCGGCGGTCACGTTCGCCATGACCGCTTCCTTGACGGCGGCGACCAGGAGTCCGCGGATGACCGGGCCGTTCTCGCTGGTCTCTTCGGCTACCGGATAGAAGTCGAGAATCGCCTCGGCGACTGGCACCGGCAACATGTCCTGTACCTGGAACGGGAGCGACTCGCGGATCTGCTTCATTGTCATCTTCGGCACCGTGAGGTCGCGGGCGAGCACCCGCTGGTTGCCCATGCCGAGCACGACGTCTTTGCTTTTGAATCCGCCGTCGACCCAGAGTCGCTTTAGCGCCGAGGCAACCGAATGCACTTCGAGCACATCACCGCTCTTGGCCGCGCCTTCCGGCAGCGCCACCTCGTGGTACCGCACGATTGTCGGATGGCTGCCCCCGGCATCCGCCACCTCGACGGCGCGGATCGACTCACTGCCGATATCGACGCCGACTATCCCTCTAGCCACGACTGTTCCCCATTCCCCGCGAACTATTGATTAGCTAACTATTCCCCAGACCAAATAATGCCAGATAACCGGCCCAAATGGTGCCCCCAAAAAAAATACCCATCCAGGCGCCCGCGAGCATCCACGGCCCGAACGGTATTCCGCTCTTGCGATTGACCTTGCGCAGGGCGAGAAGTGCGATCGAGAAGACCCCGCCGAGCAGGAAAGCGCCGAAGGAGCCGACCAGCAGGTTGCCCCAGCCGAGCCAGCCGAGAAACAGCCCGAGGACACCGGCGAGCTTGACGTCGCCAAACCCCATGCCGCCCGGGTAGGCGAGCGCCATCAGCAGGTACGCCACGAACATGGTGGCAAGTCCGATGCCGCCACGAATGAGCGCCTCATAGTCTGCGGCGAGGATGCTCGCCGCACCGAGCAGGGCGATTCCGACCGCGTAGGTGGGCAGCACGATCTTGTTCGGCAGCTTGTGGGTGTCCAGGTCGATCATGGTCAGCGCGACCGAGATTGCAGCCAGATAAAGGAAAGCCGCGAGCACCATAACGGTCCCTGAGCTTGTCGGAGGGCCCCCCACTAACCCCCACCACGCAACTCCGGCAAAGAATACCCCGGTTGCCAGCTCGACCACCGGGTACCGCCAGGAGATCGGCTCGGCGCAGTCCCGGCACTTGCCACGAAGCACCAACCACGACACGACGGGGATGTTGTCCCACCACCGGATGGCGTGACCACATTTCGGGCAGGCGCTTCCCGGGTGGCTGAGCGATTCTCCCCGTGGCAGTCGCCAGATGAGCACGTTGAGGAACGAGCCAATCAACAGCCCGAACCCGCCGGATGCCCCGGCTAGAACGCCAGCCACCACTACGGAATCTCGCGGAAACTGCGCCGGTCTCCCAGCTCGGCGCCTGTCACTACTGGCGTCGCCAGCCCGTCCGTCAGGTCAGCACCCGGCACGCCTACTGGAACAAAGGTCAGGGATGCCTGTTGGCGGAATTCAACCTCGCCACCGTACATTTGGCCTCGGAAACCATCCCTGTCGCTGTAGACCTTGCATGGCGTGTAGATCATTGCGGCGATCGTTGTGCCGAAGCCTGTTTCGTTGGTCAGCGTGATATTCCCGGTCATTCCGCTGGGCGGCGCGCATGTCGGGGTGCCATCGGCGACTTCATCCGGAACGATGAAGTGGATTTTACGCTCCGCTGTGGAGGTGAATCGCAACTTGTTCAATGTGAATTGTTCGGCGAGGAAGACGAGGTCAGTCTTCAACTCCACCGCTGCCCCCACGTTGTTCTTGGTAACGACCTCGGATGTCGGGCATTTGTTGAGGAAGCTGATGACGGTCGGCACTGTGTAATTGGTGAGATTTGCCCACTCGGCCGTGCTGTCGTCGATCGTGCACGGTCCGGTCCAGTCCACCACTTGGTAGCCCGCTGCTGTCCAGTAACTCGGGTCACTCGGAACGTCGGTCCATTCGGGGATGCTCGGTGGCCCCACAGAGGAGCCCGATCCGGCGGAACCTGACGCCGGAGCTCCTTGGACCGTGCTGCCGCCAGTGATCAGGACGGTGCCCCCCGCCTGCACTTCGCCACCGATATTGCTCTGGTCTATTGTCACGTTCCCGGTGGCGCGGACGGAGCCGGATACGTCGCTCTTGTACACCTTCACGTCGCCGTTGACATGAATGGAGCCGGATACGTCGCAATTGTTGAGGTCAGCGTTCCCGTTGCCCAAGATCAGGTCGCCGCCGATCGATGCGCCGTTGCTGCAGACGACGTCGCCGTTCTTGATCGTCACAGAAGTTGCCGCACTGTTGGATGCGGAAACGAGTTCGAACTTTTTCAGAAGGCCTTTGACGGTGTGCGCATACACCGCGGAACCCGCGATGGGCACATGAGTGATGATCTCGTTGTAGTCGAATATCGCCTCCAGGGTGACTTCGTCTCCGGCCGTCGCGCCAGCGACACCGAGGCTTGCCGCTGTGCCGGTGGAGGTGACTCGCACCAGAGTGGAGTCGATTGTTGGGCATCCGTCAACCCAGCCGGACCCTTCGTCATGCGCGACGATTGCTTCGAATTTCGGTTCCACGGTAGAACCATAGAGACCTGCCACATTGGCGCAGTTCCCGGTCGTTTGCAGTCCGACTGTAGCGACATCGATGCCGGCCTCTGCGGCTGCTCGCGCCTGCATCGACGCCCGCGTAGAACTTGTCGTTCCGAGGGCACTCATGGTCGACGACAGCACCGTGACGGAGATGATCGCCAGAACGGACATGACTCCGATGACGGACACCATGGCGCTGCCGCTCTCGCCGCGGATGGTCTTGGCAGACGAACCGAAGCTCTTCCGGTTGATCAGAAACATGTCACGCTCCCTGTTGGCGGTAGAGCCGGTTGCCGGCTTACCGCAGTCGTTTCTATCAGTACTTTCAGGCCCGTGCCGGTCGAGAGCTGCATCGTGAAATCAACAGACCTGTTGGTTTCGTCCACCTGGAAAACCGGGGCGCCTCCGACGGGTTCCACGCCAGCCGCTAGTACCGTCCAACTGGCGACGTCCGCCGCTGTGGCTGGCATTGGGATGAGCGAATTCGATCTGGTTGTGCGGATCTCACCGCCACCGTAGTACCAGGCCGCGCAATGGGACTGCACCGGGCTGGCCAATGCGTCCGTGACAATCAGTGCCATGAGGGTCTGGGGCTCCCCAGAGGCTGCCGAGGCGCGCACAGCATACGCGTCGCGTACACCGTGGCTGAGCGATTCGCCGGCCAACTGACCAGAGCTGCTTGCCTGGGTGGAGCCGCGGATCTTTCTATCGGTGACCAAGGAGTTGATCAAGAGACCGCCCACAAGCGCAAGGACGATGGCGAGCAGCATCGAGTACACGATGAGCTCGATCAGTGAGATACCGCGTTCGGATTTCATGGCGTGGCCGCCGTGACTAGGACAAGGGTGGTTGCTGTCGCGAGCGGCCCGTCCGGGTTGCCGATTGCGTCATCCCACACTTTGACTTCGACGGGAATTACTGCGGGAAAGGTGGCGGGGCAGGCTCCGACGATGGTTTCTGGCTGGTAGACGTTTCCGCGTGCATCGGTCGTAGACGCCGTAGCAGCGTTGAATGCCTGGATGCTAGCGCAGTCCTGCGGAGCTGCGCGGACGAATTCAACCTGCTGGCCGGCGAGCTGGCTCGCGGTGGCGATGGTGGCGTTTTCGCCGGAGGACTTGATGGCCATAATCAGCATGGGCAAAAAGGCGACGGCGAGAAGCCCAAAGATGAGCATCGCGACGACGATCTCGATCAGGCTGACACCGTCTTCTGCGGCACGGCGAGGGGCGCCCTGCTGAACTGTGTTCTTCACGTCACCGCCCCCGGTTGATGGCTTTGTCGGAGATACCGACTCGAAACGAATGCGGGCCGCCGCCAAAGCGACGGCCCGCACAACGCGCGTATTCGCTGTTATGGTGCTGGTGCTGGTGCTGCTGGTGGTGTGATAACTCCAGTCGTGCTGTTGTAGGTCCACGAACCGGTGAGACCGGTTCGGCTAGCGGACAGCGTAAATTCGGTTGCCGTTGCTGTGGGAACGGTAAGTGTGACCTCTGGCGTCGGATTGAAGCCCTCGGCTTTCAGAGTGGTAGGCGTCAACCCGACGTAGCTGTCGGCTCCGACCGCATAGGTCTCTGCGGCGATCGCAGCATTCTTAAGGTCTGTCTCCACCTGAGCCTCCCAAGAACGTTCGCGCTGGTTGAGGAACGCCGGAATCGCGATAGCGGCGAGGACACCGATGATGAGGATGACGACGAGGAGTTCGATCAGGGTGAAGCCCTGTTCTCCCTCTTCGCGCTTCTTGGCGATAGCTCGGTTGATTGTTGTGATCATTGTGATCTTTTCCTGTCGTTCGAGTGATTACGGACAGGTGGCCCCCATGTGAATTGACCCCCTACGGATAGTATGGCCGACTTGGACTAGGCTCCATATCCCCCAAGGGGGGCAATCCGCTTCGACACGCCCCCGTTACTTTCTTTGTAGGCCCAAACGGTGTGAACTGTGAGGGTGTTGGCCTGTCAGGTCCGGCATGATTTTAGCCCCCAGTCACCCATGATCCGGGGGGTGTTGTCACCGGACCTGATTGGTGTCGGGTGATCGCTAATAGGGGCTCGGCTAGGAAGTGATTCCGAGGCCGTCCGTAACGTGGATGCCGAGACTTGACGCCGTTGGACCAGGCCACTTCTATCTAGTGGACGGAGTAGAAATGATCGAGAACTACGAAAGCGTCGAAGTGTTCGTCGGTGTTGATGTCGGAAAAGGCGAACACCATGCCGTCGCCCTGAACAGGGCAGGCAAGGTCGTATTCGACAAAGCT
Organism: Rhodoglobus galactosidasius; assembly: GCF_054957775.1. Taxonomy (NCBI): domain Bacteria; kingdom Bacillati; phylum Actinomycetota; class Actinomycetes; order Micrococcales; family Microbacteriaceae; genus Rhodoglobus; species Rhodoglobus galactosidasius. Next base: position 211,077 of record NZ_JBQIAV010000001.1, read on the forward strand.
CTGCCGAACGACGAAGCGAAGATGCGGTCGGTGCTGCAGAAGTTGAAACAGCTTGGCACCGTGCTGGTGGTCGTCGACCAGCCCGCCACCATCGGCGCGTTGCCGATCGCCGTCGCCCAAGCTGAGGGCGTGCTCGTGGGCTATCTGCCGGGCTTGGCAATGCGGCGCATCGCCGACCTGCATGCTGGTGAGGCGAAGACCGACGCCCGCGATGCAGCGATCATCGCGCAAGCCGCACGGACCCTGCCACACGCGCTGCGCTCGATCGAGCTGGCCGACGAATCGGTCGCAGAGCTATCGATGCTCTGCGGCTTCGACGACGACATCCTCGGTCAGATGACCGCGACCAGTAATCGCATCCGCGGCCTGCTGACTCAGATCCACCCAGCATTGGAGCGGGTAGTCGGCCCGCACTTGGACCACCCGGCCATGCTGGACTTGCTCGAGCACTACCCGTCACCGGCCGCGATGAAAACCGCCGGTACGACTCGGATAGCGACCCGACTACTGAAGCTGGCACCCCGGATGGGACGGCGCCTGGCGGAGGAGATCACCCAGGCATTGAGTGAGCAGACCGTAGTCGTGATTGGCACCACCGCCGCAGCAACCGTGCTGCCGCGCTTGGCCGAGCAACTCGCAGCTCTCCGTCGGCAGCGGGCTGAGATCGCTGCCGTAGTCGAGAAACTGGTGGAGACTCACCCTCTTCAGCCAGTCCTGACGAGCATGCCCGGAGTCGGCGTCAGGACCGCAGCACGGCTCCTCACCGAGGTCGCCGGCAAGCACTTCGAATCCGCCGGCCACCTCGCCTCTTACGCCGGCCTTGCCCCCGTCACCCGCCGGTCAGGATCCTCAATCCGCGGTGAGCACCCATCTCGACGAGGCAACAAGATCCTCAAACGGGCACTGTTCCTCTCCGCCTTCGCCGCTCTCCGGGATCCGATCTCGCGCACCTACTACGACCGGAAAATAGCCCAAGGCAAACGCCACAACCAAGCCCTCATCGCTCTCGCACGGCGACGCTGCGACGTCCTCTACGCAATGCTCCGCGACGGCACCCTCTACCAAGCCCAGCACCAACTCGCCGCTTGACAAACCACATAGGGGCACCCCCCCAAGCTGGGGGCATCCGCCTACTTGATCTGCTCGAAGATGCTGAAGATCGGCATGTACAAGGCGACGATCATGCCGCCGATGACGAGTCCGATGAAGCCGATCATGAGCGGTTCGATGAGGGCGGTCAGCTGCTCGGCCGTCGATTCGACTTCCTGGTCGTAGAAGTCGGCGATCTTGGCGAGCATGACCTCCAGGGACCCAGAATCTTCTCCCACCGAGATCATCTGCGTCACCATCGCGGGGAAGACGGGTTCGAGTGCTAGCGGGCCTGCAACCGACTTACCGGAACGCACGGAGTCAGCAACTTTCTTGAGCGCCTGCTCGATGACGTAGTTGCCGGAGGTCTCGCCCACAATACTCAAGGACTGGAGGATGGGAACCCCGGCAGCCATCATTGTTGAGAAGTTACGGGTGAACCGGGCGATTGCAACCTTAGTGAAAAGGTCTCCGAAGACCGGCACCTTCAGCTTCCACGGGTCTACGACCTTGAGGACTTTCTCCTCGTTCTTGTTTGCCCGCCACCAAATATTGAACCCGACGGTCAGTATCAGCAGGAGCGGGCCAGCCCAGACCATGTTCTTCGACATCACGACCAAGACCTGGGTAGGAAGTGGCAGCGCCCCACCCAAGTCTGCGAACATCGTCTCGAATACAGGGACGATGAAGATCAGCATGCCGATGACGGCGACGAATGCCATGATCAGCACGGCCGTCGGGTAGGTCAGAGCTGATTTGATGGTGGCCCGCAGCTTGACGTCGTTCTCGAAATTCTCGGCGATCGAGACGAGAGTTCCTTCCAGAAAACCACCGGTCTCGCCCGCTCGAACCAGATTGGTCATCAACGGGGGGAAGACTTTGGTCTGGCGGGCCATGGCCGCAGACAGCGAGAGCCCCGATTCGACTTCGCCGCGGACGGTGTCGAGCGTCTTCGCCAAGATCTTGTTCTCAGTCTGCTCGGACAGAATTTGCAGCGTCCGGATGAGAGACAGCCCAGCGGAGGTCATGGTCGCCATTTGCCTTGCCATGATGGCGAGGTCTTTTAGTCCTACCTGTTTTTCAAACCCCGGGATACGGATTTCTTTCTTGAGGCCTGTCCCGGTTCCAGCCTCGTTGACGGAGATCGGCGCGACGCCGAGTATGCGCAACTTGTTGATGGCCGCAGCCTCGCTGGCCGCCTCGACGCGCCCCTTGACGACCTTGCCGGTTGCGTTTCTCGCGCTGTAATCAAACTCCTTGATTGCGGACACTTAGTGCTGTCCGCCCGAGAACTTGTCGCCGAAGTTCATTCCGCCATCGAAGGAAGCCGGGGTATCCGATCTGGTGACCAGACGCTTGAAGACGTCCAGGTCCTGCGCCTTCTCCGCGGCGGCCTCAAACGTGACGTCACCCGAGTTCACCAGGTCGGCGAGGTGCTGGTCCATGGTGTGCATGCCGAGGTCGCGGCCGGCCTGCATCGCGGACGGCACCTGGTACGTCTTGCCCTCGCGGATGAGGTTGGCGACCGCGTGCGTGCCGACCAGAACTTCCGTGGCGACGACGCGGCCCTTGCCGTTGGCGCGCTTGACCAGCGTCTGGCAGACCACGCCCTGCAGGGTCGCGGCGAGCTGCGCCCGCACCTGGCCCTGCTGGTGCGGCGGGTACACGTCGATGATGCGGTCGATGGTCTGCGGCGCCGACTGCGTGTGCAGCGTTGCGAACACGAGGTGCCCGGTCTCCGCGGCGGTGAGGGCGACCGAGATGGTCTCCAGGTCGCGGAGCTCGCCGACCAGGATGACATCGGGGTCCTGACGCAGCACGTGCTTGAGCGCGGCGGCGAAGCTGTGCGTGTCGTGGCCCACCTCGCGCTGGTTGACCAGCGACTTGTGGTTGGAGTGCAAGAACTCGATCGGGTCTTCCACCGTCATGATGTGGTCCGCGCGGGTGCGGTTGACCAGGTCGATGACGCCGGCCAGAGTGGTCGACTTGCCGGAGCCGGTCGGGCCGGTGACCAGCACCAGGCCGCGGGCCAGCTTGGCGAAGTTGGCGATCGTTTCCGGAACGCCGAGGTCATGCAAGTTCTTGATCTCGGTCGGGATGAGCCGGAAGGCCGCACCGATGTTGTTGCGCTGCTGATAGAAGTTGGCGCGAAAACGGGCATTGGCCGACAGCGTGTAGGCGAAGTCGAACTCCAGCTCCGTGTCGAACTTCTCCCGCTGCGCCTGAGTCAGGATGCTGTACAGCGCCCTGCTGACCCGGTCGGCGTCCCACACGGGATCGCCGGCGATCGGGGCGAGGGTGCCGTCAACGCGGATCATGGGCGGCGCGTTTACGCTGACGTGGAGGTCGGAACCGCCAGTCATCAACACCTTCTGCAGGGCGGCGTCCAAATCTGGGTCCGCGTTCAGGGCGTCGTCGCGGTGGGATGCGAACGCGGATGTCTCGGTCACGATTGGTGGCTGGGCTGCCGGGGATTGCACCATGGTCCCCGGGGCCGGCGGCGGCGCCATCAGTGGCGTGCTGGCGGCTGGCGGGGCGACAGACGGCGTGTGGGCTGCGGGCGGGGCGACTGGCGCCTCGGCGGCCGAAGCTGCATACGGCTCGTTCTCGGGCGGCTGCGGGGCAGGCAGGCTGGAGACGCTAGACGGCAGGTATGCGGGCGGGGCGGCGTGGGTGTCGACGTCGTCGACGGAAATTTCATAGACCGGCTTGTTCATGGGTTACACCACAACTCTCAGGATTTCTTCGACGGCGGTATGGCCAAGCAGTGCCTTGGTCCAGCCGTCCTGACGCAGGGTGGCCATACCCTGCGCGACGGCGACTTTCGTGATCTCTGCACTGGATGCCCGGCCGACGGCCAAGCGTTCGATCTCCTCGGTGACCGCCATCACTTCGTGTAGGGCGATTCGGCCGCGGAAACCGGTTTTGGAACAGTGGGTGCATCCGACCGGCTGGTACAGGGTCGGGGCGGGTTGGGACGGGTCGATGAAGAAGCCGAGCGCGGCGAGGCCCTCGACCGTGCTCTCGTACGGCAGCTTGCAGCGGTCGCAGAGCCGGCGCGCGAGGCGCTGGGCGACGACGCTGTCGAGGGCGGACCCGACCAGGAATGGTTCGATGTTCATCTCGATCAGGCGCGTGATCGCGGCCGGCGCGTTGTTGGTGTGCAGCGTGGAGAGCACGAGGTGCCCGGTGAGCGACGCTTCGATGGCGATCTGCGCCGTCTCCTGGTCGCGGATCTCACCGATCAGCACGACGTCCGGGTCGGAACGCAGGATCGAGCGCAGTGCGCTGGCGAAGGTGAGGCCGGCCTTCGGGTTCACCTGCACCTGGTTGATTCCGGCCATCCGGTACTCCACCGGGTCCTCGACGGTGATGACGTTGACCTCGGGTTTCGCGACCGCGTGGAGGGTCGTGTACAGGGTCGTCGACTTGCCAGAACCAGTCGGGCCGGTCACCAGAATCATGCCGTTCGGCTTGGTGAACGACCGGCGGTAGATGGCCAGGTTGTTGTCCAGCATATTCAGGTCGGTGAGGCTGAGCGTCGTGTTCGAGTTGTCGAGGATACGCATGACGACCTTCTCGCCCCACACGGTGGGAAGAGTGGCGACACGGAGGTCGATCTGGCGGCCTCCGTGAGTCACCGAAAGGCGGCCATCCTGTGGCTTGCGGCGCTCGGCAATGTCAATGTCGCTCATGATCTTCAGCCGGGAGATGACACCATTCTGGATGGCTTTCGGCGCGCGCTGCATCTCGTGCAGGACACCGTCGATGCGGTAGCGGACGCCCATGTCGTACTGGCCGGGCTCGATGTGGATATCTGATGCCTTGTCCTGGATGCCCTGGCTGATCAGCAAGTTCACGAACCGCACGATGGGGGCGTCGTCGATGCCGGGCTCGGTTTCGGCGAGCGTCAGCTCCTGGCCGCTGCTCTCCTCCTCCAGGACGGATGTCAGGGAGCTCAGCTCCCCATCCGCGCGGTGGTAACGGTCGATGGCGGCCAGCAGGTCGTTGCGTTCGGCCACCACCAGGGTCACCTGCATGCGCACCGCGGCGCGCACATCGTCGACGGCGAACACGTTGCCGGGGTCGACGACCGCGAGCGTGAGGGTGTTGCCGATGGATGCGATCGGGAGCACCTCGTGACGGCGGCACATGGCGGCGGGCACCATCGAGACGGAGACACGGTCCACCGGATATTCGGTCAACTCGATGAAGGGGAGGCCCTGCTGCGCGGCCTTGGCCGAAGCGTAATCGGTAGCGGAAATCGTTCCGTTCTCGACTAGCTGCCTGACCGACTCTTCGTCGCCCCTCCAGCCGTCGACAATGCTGTCCATCGCCGTAATGGGCATGGCTCCGCGGATGATGAGAATCTCGGTTAGAGATGACAATGCCGCCCCCTGCTAGTAGTGCCCCCGGTACATCTCAGGCAATAGCAGGTTCGGATCCTGGAAACTACTCCCTGAATCTGCAAAGTTACCTTAGCTTTGCCCCCATTGCCATACCCAGTATCAGGGGTATGGGCTCGCGACACACCGTGATTCCCAAGAAGTGCTAGATATGGCCCTGAGGCTTCGAATTTACCCTAGTTCTGGTGGCTAGCAAGGAGGGGAAGCCAGATAGACAAGCAGAAACGGGTATGGCCCCCCACCGGGGTGAAGGGCCATAGCTGTTGTGGTTCAGCGCTGATCGAGCTTGTCGATCTGATCCGCGTGCGGGGCTTGAAGTCGCCCGAAGTAAAGCTGTCGAAATCGTCAAAGCTCAAGTCGCTCTCACTGAGGCTTGCATCATCAGCGAAGATGCGGTTGGGGTAACGTTCGGCTTTCGCCTCTTCCGTTGCCTTGCCCTCGGTAAGTACCGAGCGGTTGAGGTCGTTGTACTTGGAACGATCAACGAGCTCACCAGGAAGCAGCCCGGTGTCACCGTGGTCAACAACAGTCACCTTGCGGAGCATCTGCCGAACGATGACCTCAATGTGCTTATCGTGAATCGGCACACCCTGCGAGCGATAAACGCCCTGAACACCATCGACGAGGTGCTGCTGCACGGCACGGACACCACGGACTCGAAGAACTTCCTTCGGGTCAACGTTTCCCACGTGAAGCTGCTTGCCGAGTTCTACGTGCTCGCCATCCTCAAAGAGAGGGTCCTCGCGGTAACTTTGTCGGTGGACGTCTGACTTATTCCGCCCGTTGTTTGTCCGGCTCACATCGGACAGCGTCCTTCGCCGGGGAAAAGCGGGGTGGGGGTAGGCGCCCCGTTCTGGGGCTCCCCACGCCCCACACTGCACTGTTAGCTTGAACTCTTGCGGTCGTTGGCATGGCGGTTCTCAACGTCAGTCGAAAAAGGCACAAACGCCGCCCCGACTTCGTCGGTCGGTTATGCATCACCCTCCGTCTCCGGATTCGGCGATTCGATCTGCACCAGGTGCCTGTCGTTTCAGTCTCATAAGTCACCAACAAGCAATTCAAACAAATAATAAGGAGCATTACCGTGCGTAAAATTTCCAAGGTTGCTGGCGTTGTCGCTGCCTCCGCTCTCCTACTCACAGTCGGACTCACACCAGCCATGGCGGACGTGGTCGATTCCACCATCTCCGGTGGCGCTCTGACTTCCACCACGGCTGGTGTCACGCTGAGCGGCGTGACGCTTGACGGATCCAACACGCAGGCCGCTACGGGTTCCTCCGCACAGTGGAGCATCAAAGACGCCCGCGGTACCGGCGCGGCTTGGACCCTGTCCGTCAGTGCCACGGTCCCCACGAGCGCGGCAGGAACCGCCGAAACAGTCGCCCGAACCATTCCGGTCGGCAATCTGAAAATCACCCCGGGCACGATCACCCCGGGCACGGGCGCTGACCCCGCTACTGGAATCACCGCACCTGCCCTGACGATGCTCACAACATCCCAGGCACTGGTGGCGGCAGCGGGCCCGAACAAGGGGACCTACACGCTGACCCCCTCGTTCAGCCTCGCCATCCCCGCCAATGCCTTCCGGTCCAACTACTCCGGCGCCGTCGGCACGACCACGTTGAACCCGTACGTGACCACCGTCACGTACACCATCGGCTAACAGCGAACGTGTTGAGCAGCCCGCCGGCCGTGCCCACCAGAGGCGCCGACCGGCGGGCTGCACCTCCAACGTCATTGGAAGCCCGGCTGGCACCCTGATTTCTGGCCAGACGACACGGCACTCTCAGCTTGACACCTCATTTTTTGACACCTCGACCCATCCGGGACCACCCGGTGAACTTCTCAAGGATTCTCTGTGACCATTCCTCGCGCCCGGCCGCACCGATCTCTACGTATTGCCGTGACGGTAGGCGTGCTGGCTCTTGCTTTGCTCGCCACCGCCGGACCCGCAGCGGCGGTCGAAAACGGAACCCTGGGAATCCGGCCGTCGAACGAGTCAGAGTTCTTCCACCTTTCTCTCTACCCGGGCGCAGCCACCGATGCCACAGCAATCGTCAGCAACCAAACCGATACCCCGGTGACTCTGCTCACCTATCCGGTAGACGGCCAAAGCAGCCCCCAGGGAACCTTCTCCTTCGCCTCCCAAACAGATCCTCGGGCAGGCGTTGGGGCCTGGGTGAAGTTGGACACCGCTCAGATCACGGTGCCCGCGAACTCGGACTTGAAGGTTCCCTTCCGACTCAGTGTGCCCGCCAATACCCCACCGGGCGACTACGCCGGCGGTTTGATCATCCAAAGCCCACCGGTGGAGGGCGAAACCTCCATAGTCGGCGGTGACACCGCTGTGCGCGTGGACGTCATCCAGCGCCAAGGGGTACGGATCTACCTCAACGTCGCAGGCACAGCGCTCAAGTCATTGGAGCTTGGAGACCTGAGCTGGAAGCAAACAGCGGACAGCGTCACATTCACCCTGCCACTGCGCAATACCGGGAACACCATCCTGCATCCGACCGGCACAGTTGATCTCAGCGGCTGGGTAGGAGCAAACACCGAACTTAACTTCGACCCACCCGAGAGCATCCTCCCCGGGGAAAGTCTCGACCTGCAAGCCCGCCTAGCCCAGGCGCCCCCCATCCAGGCCGGCACCGCAAAGGCAACGATCACCTCCGAGGCAGGCACCGACCACGCGCAGACCAGCGTTATCTATGCCCCCTGGCTGCTCCTCGGGATCGGTCTACTCCTGCTCGCGGTTGTCATCTATGGAGCCTGGCGTGCTGCCCGCTTTGTTCGCCGCGCCCGACGCGCGATCACTCAAGTTGCCCGCGCTGGGCCGAGCGGCGGAGCGCCCACAAACGCTGTGTTACCCAGCGGCCGTGCCCGACACCGCCACGACGCATAGCGCGGAGGGCCTACTTCTCCCTCCTCCAGGCCATTCTGCCGGGAGGGCGTTTTCTAGCGAACGTCGCAACACTCGATCAAATGTGGGCTATTTCTTTGAGCCTATCGAAGTGCCGCTGGGCTGGTTCCCAGCTGCATGATTCGCGCGGCCGCGCGTTGATCTTTGCAGCGACTTCCGCCAGTCGTTCTGGACTGTGGAGGTCCAAGTTGGTTCCCTTGGGGTGACTGGCGCCCGCAGCGCCGCGAGTTTCTGCCCGCGGGGATCGACAGCGACGGCTGTCCAGCTCTCCTTGTGCGGGTCAATACCAATAATCGTCGACGACATCACATGCCCTCCAGCTCAGTTCATTCGATGGAATTGGCGGAGGGCAAACCAGCTTCCAGAACATGTCCAAGCCTCTCTCAAGCCACGCCGCCAGGAGATCGTGGCCGGCCCGCACGCCCTAAGAAAGCCAGACCAGAAGATGGTCGACAGGAAATACTCGAGCGAGACCAGCCACGATCTGAGAATCATAGGCTGCAGACCCACGATTCCTACCCCCATTCAACAAGCTGGAAATACTGGCGGGTTAACCCGTCGGCGTTCTCGTTTGAGCCTCGCTGCCAGGGCGAATGCGGGTCGCAGAAGTAGACCGGGATGCTTGTTTCATCCTGAAACTGCCGATACTCGGCCATCTCCGCTCCCTGATCCCAGGTCAGTGATTTGCGCAGATGCGGCGGCAGGGGCGACATGGCGTTACCTACCTGTGTGCGCACGGTGCATCTCGGGCTGGCCGGGAAAGTCGATGAGCGCCGTCAGTGGCCGATAGCGACGATTACGCGCGAATCAAGATTGACGAAGGGCCCCTCGTCGCGATGACGAGGGGCCCTTCGGTGGTATCACCCGAAGGTGACGCCGAGACTACTTAGTTGTAGGTTCCCGGTGTTGAGTCGTTTGAGCTGAAGCTGTCGAAGTCGACAAAGCTCAAGTCGCTCTCACTGAGGCTTGCATCATCAGCGAAGATGCGGTTGGGATAACGTTCGGCTTTCGCCTCTTCCGTTGCCTCGACCGATACATCGCGGTAGCGCGGCAATCCCGTACCAGCCGGGATGAGCTTACCGATGATGACGTTCTCCTTGAGCCCCATAAGCGGATCGGACTTGCCCTCCATTGCCGCCTGCGTAAGAACGCGGGTGGTCTCCTGGAACGACGCGGCCGACAGCCACGACTCGGTTGCCAGCGAAGCCTTGGTGATTCCCAAGATCTCCTGACGCGCGGATGCCGTTGCCTTGCCCTCGGTGAGTACCGACCGGTTGAGGTCGTTGTACTTGGAACGATCAACGAGCTCACCAGGAAGCAGCCCGGTGTCACCGTGGTCAACAACAGTCACCTTGCGGAGCATCTGCCGAACGATGACCTCAATGTGCTTATCGTGAATCGGTACACCCTGCGAGCGATAAACGCCCTGAACACCATCGACGAGGTGCTGCTGCACGGCACGGACACCACGGACTCGAAGAACTTCCTTCGGGTCAACGTTTCCCACGTGAAGCTGCTTGCCGAGTTCTACGTGCTCGCCATCCTCAATCAGGAGGGTCGCACGACGCAGGATCGGGTAAGCGATGGGCTCGTCGCCATTGTCTGGCGTGAGGATCAGCTTGCGACTGCGGTCGGTGTCTTCGATCGTGACGCGACCAGCGGCTTCTGCAATGGGGCTTGCACCCTTAGGGGTACGAGCTTCGAAGAGTTCCGTAACGCGGGGAAGACCCTGCGTAATGTCGTCTGCCGAAGCAACACCACCAGTGTGGAAGGTACGCATGGTCAGCTGGGTACCGGGCTCACCGATCGACTGTGCGGCGATAATTCCGACCGCCTCACCGATGTCAACGAGAAGCCCGGTAGCGAGTGAGCGGCCGTAGCAGACTGCGCACACACCAACAGCGGACTCACACGTCAGCACCGAACGAACCTTGATGCTGTGAACTCCGGCAGCAACCAGCTTCTCGAGCAGAACGTCTCCGACGTCGGCACCAGCCGAGGCAACAACAGTGCCCTTGTCGTTGGTGGCGTCTGCAGCGAGGCTGCGTGCGTAGACCGAGTTCTCGACGTTGTCGTCAAGAATCCACTTGCCATCAGCGTCCTGCGCTGCGATGGGCATGTCGAGTCCCTTGCCGGTGCCACAGTCGTTTTCACGAATGATGACATCCTGCGATACGTCAACAAGTCGACGCGTGAGGTAACCAGAGTCTGCGGTACGCAGTGCGGTGTCAGCCAAGCCCTTACGAGCACCGTGAGTCGAGATGAAGTACTCGGCTACGGTCAGGCCTTCCTTGTAGGAGTGGACGATCGGGCGAGGAATGATCTCACCCTTCGGGTTCGATACCAGACCACGCATACCGGCGATCTGACGAACCTGCATCCAGTTACCACGAGCACCAGACGACACCATGCGGTTGATGTTGTTGTCTGTGCGGAAGTTCGACTGCATGGCAGTGGCAACTTCTGCGGTTGCCTTGTTCCAGATCTCGATGAGCTCTTGGCGACGCTCGGCGTCGGTCGTAAGCCCCTTCTCGAACTGGCCCTGAACCTTAGAAGCCAACTTCTCGTAGCGTCCGATGATTTCCGGCTTGTTCGGCGGCGTCACGATGTCAGACAGCGCAACGGTTACACCTGAACGGGTAGCCCAGTGGAAACCAGCATCCTTGATCGCGTCGAGGGCTGCAGCAACCTGCACCTTCTCGTAGCGTTCAGCAAGGTCGTTGACGATTGCCGAAATCTGGCCCTTGTCAGCAAGCGACTCGATGTACGGGTAGTCCGCGGGGAGAGCCTCGTTGAAGAGGGCACGACCGAGGGTCGTCTCCATGAGCTTGGACTGTCCCTGAACGAAGCCCTCAGGGGCATCTTCTTCAGAGAGGTACACGTTGTCGAGACGCAGACGCACCTTGGCGTTGAGGTCGAGCGAGTGCTGATCGAACGCGAGGATCGCTTCAGCAACCGACGAGAACGCACGGCCTTCGCCAGCAACATCTTCCTTCAGCGTCGTCAAGTGGTGCAGACCGATGATCATGTCCTGTGTAGGAAGTGTCACTGGGCGGCCGTCAGACGGCTTGAGGATGTTGTTGCTTGCGAGCATCAGGATGCGAGCTTCAGCCTGTGCTTCGACCGACAACGGAAGGTGAACAGCCATCTGGTCACCATCGAAGTCAGCGTTGAACGCAGCACAGACGAGAGGGTGAAGCTGAATAGCCTTACCCTCAACGAGCTGAGGTTCGAATGCCTGGATGCCCAAACGGTGCAGGGTAGGTGCACGGTTCAGCAGCACAGGGCGCTCACGAATGATCTCCTCGAGCACATCCCATACCTGCGGACGTGCACGCTCAACCATGCGCTTGGCACTCTTGATGTTCTGTGCGTGGCTCAAGTCGATCAGGCGCTTGATAACAAACGGCTTGAAGAGTTCAAGAGCCATCTGCTTAGGCAGACCACACTGGTGCAGCTTGAGCTGCGGGCCAACGATGATCACTGAACGACCGGAGTAGTCAACGCGCTTTCCGAGTAGGTTCTGGCGGAAACGACCCTGCTTACCCTTGAGCATGTCACTCAAGGACTTGAGAGCACGGTTGCCGGTACCGGTAACGGGGCGACCACGACGACCGTTGTCGAACAGTGCATCAACGGCCTCCTGAAGCATGCGCTTCTCGTTGTTGACGATGATCTCGGGAGCACCAAGGTCAAGGAGACGACGCAGACGGTTGTTGCGGTTGATCACACGACGGTAGAGGTCGTTGAGGTCGGAGGTCGCAAAGCGGCCACCATCCAACTGAACCATCGGGCGCAGCTCCGGAGGAATAACCGGAACAACGTCGAGCACCATCGCTGCCGGCGAGTTGCCGGTCTGCAGGAAGGAATTGACTACGCGCAGTCGCTTGATTGCGCGGATCTTCTTCTGACCCTTGCCGTTGGCGATCTGATCGTGCAGTTCAACACTCTCAAGTGCGAGGTCGAATGCCTGAAGGCGCTTCTTGATTGCTTCAGCACCCATGAATGCCTCGAAGTAGCTTCCGAAACGATCCTGCAGCTCTTGGAAGACGGAATCCTCAGGCTTGAGGTCACCAATCTTGAGGCTGCGGAAGTCGTCCCAGACGCGCTCGAGCTGTGAGATCTGCTCGTCGATGGACTTGCGCAGCTGGCTCATCTCTTTTTCAGCTGCATCCTTGACGCGACGCTTCTGGTCGGCCTTGGCGCCCTCTTCTTCCAGAGCGGCGAGGTCTTCCTCGAACTTGGTCAAGCGGTCGGCGATACGGGAATCGCGCTGGCCTTCAAGCGTCTTGATTTCGAGACGGATCTCGTTCTCAAGCGCAGGCATGTCAGCGTGACGGCCCTCTTCGTCAACCGAAATGATCATGTATGCAGCGAAGTAGATGACCTTTTCGAGGTCCTTCGGCGCCATGTCAAGCAGATAACCGAGACGGCTGGGAACACCCTTGAAGTACCAGATGTGGGTAACCGGAGCGGCGAGCTCAATGTGGCCCATGCGCTCACGGCGCACAGCCGACTTGGTTACTTCAACACCACAGCGCTCACAAACGATGCCCTTAAAGCGGACACGCTTGTACTTGCCACAGGAGCACTCCCAGTCACGGGAAGGTCCGAAGATCTGTTCACCGAACAGACCATCCTTCTCCGGCTTGAGTGTGCGGTAGTTAATGGTCTCTGGCTTCTTAACCTCACCGTGCGACCAGCGACGAATGTCGTCGGCGGTAGCGAGACCGATTTTGATTTCATCAAACGCGTGAACGTCGAGCAATTTATCTTCTCTCTTCGAAAGTTGTGCAGTCGTATTCGGTCGGGTTAAATCTCGTCAACAGACGAGGACTCGAACCGCGCTGAAATGTTGATGCCCAACTCTTCTGCCGCACGGAAGGCTTCGTCGTCCGTGTCGCGGAGGTTGACCGTTGAACCGTCGGCCGAAAGAACTTCGACATTGAGGCACAGCGACTGCATTTCCTTGATGAGCACCTTGAAGCTCTCGGGGATACCGGGCTCCTGGATGTTCTCGCCCTTAACAATGGCTTCGTATACCTTGACGCGGCCGAGGATGTCATCCGACTTGATCGTCAGAAGCTCCTGCAGTGCGTATGCGGCACCGTATGCCTCAAGTGCCCACACTTCCATCTCACCGAAGCGCTGTCCACCGAACTGCGCCTTACCACCCAACGGCTGCTGGGTGATCATCGAGTATGGACCCGTCGAACGAGCGTGGATCTTGTCGTCAACGAGGTGGTGCAGCTTGAGGATATACATGTAACCGACCGAAACGGGAGCCGGGAACGGCTCTCCCGAACGACCATCGAACAGCGGGGTCTTGCCCGAGGAGTCGATGAGTCGAACGCCGTCACGAGTGGGGGTCGTGGAGTCAAGCAGACCCGCGATCTCCTCTTCGTACGCACCGTCGAATACCGGGGTAGCAACCTTGGTGCCTGGCTCGGCGCTGAAGGCCTGCTCGGGCAGCGAACGTGCCCACTCCGGCTTTCCTTCAACTTCCCAACCCTGCTTCGCAACCCAACCGAGGTGCGTTTCGAGTACCTGACCGAAGTTCATTCGACCGGGGATACCCAGCGGGTTCAGGATGATGTCAACCGGGGTTCCATCTGCGAGGAACGGCATGTCTTCGACAGGCAGAATCTTCGAGATAACACCCTTGTTGCCGTGACGACCAGCGAGCTTGTCACCTTCGGTGATCTTGCGCTTCTGGGCGATGTACACAACAACACGCTGGTTAACGCCAGAGCCGAGCTCGTCATCGTTGTCTGCGGAGAACTCCTTGACAGCAATGATCGTTCCGGCTTCACCGTGGGGAACCTTCAGCGAGGTGTCGCGAACTTCGCGGCTCTTCTCGTTGAAGATGGCGCGCAGCAGGCGTTCTTCAGCCGAAAGCTCGGTCTCGCCCTTAGGCGTTACCTTGCCAACGAGGATGTCGCCTGGACGAACCTCTGCACCGATGCGGATGATTCCACGCTCGTCGAGGTCAGCCAAGATTTCTGGGCTAACGTTCGGCAGGTCGCGCGTGATCTCTTCTTTACCGAGCTTGGTGTCGCGAGCATCCACTTCATATTCTTCGATGTGGATTGACGACAGTACGTCGTCCTTCACCAGGTTCTGGCTCAGGATGATCGCGTCCTCGAAGTTGTGACCCTCCCACGGCATGAATGCCACGAGGAGGTTCTTTCCGAGTGCGAGCTCGCCGTTCTCGGTCGCGGGGCCATCAGCAATAACCTGACCCTCTTCGACGCGTTCTCCGGCGCTGACGATGACGCGGTGGTTGTAGCTCGTGCCCTGGTTGGAGCGGTCGAACTTGCGCAGGAAGTATTCCTGCGTTCCTCCCTCATCCAGCTGAACAACAACGACGTCGGCCGAAACCTCGGAAACAACACCAGCCTTGAGCGTGGTGACAACGTCACCGGCGTCAATTGCGGCGAAGCCTTCCATACCGGTTCCCACAAGCGGGCTCTCGCTGCGCAGCAGCGGGACAGCCTGACGCTGCATGTTGGCACCCATAAGTGCGCGGTTTGCATCGTCGTGCTCGAGGAACGGAATGAGCGAGGTAGCTACCGACACCATCTGGCGCGGCGAAACATCCATGTAGGCGATGTCTTCTACGGGAACGAGGTCAACCTCGCCACCCTTCTTACGCGCAAGAACGCGGGGCTCAGCGAACTTCATGTCCTTGGTGAGCGGTGCGTTTGCCTGCGCAACGATGAAGTCATCTTCTTCGCTTGCAGTCAAGTAATCGATCGTGGTCGAAACGGTACCCTTAATGAGGCGACGGTACGGGGTCTCGATGAAACCGAATGCGTTAATCCGGGCGAACGATGCGAGCGAACCAATCAGACCAATGTTGGGGCCTTCAGGAGTCTCAATCGGGCACATACGGCCGTAGTGAGAGGGGTGAACGTCTCGAACCTCAACGCCTGCGCGCTCACGGCTCAAACCACCTGGGCCCAGCGCCGAAAGGCGACGCTTGTGGGTCAGTCCCGCGAGCGGGTTGTTCTGATCCATGAACTGCGAGAGCTGCGAAGTACCGAAGAACTCCTTGATCGCGGCGACGACGGGGCGCACGTTGATCAGGGTCTGCGGGGTGATCGCTTCGATGTCCTGCGTGGTCATGCGCTCGCGAACAACACGCTCCATACGGCTGAGGCCGGTACGAACCTGGTTCTGGATGAGCTCACCCACGGCGCGGATACGACGGTTGCCGAAGTGGTCGATGTCGTCAACGTCGAGACGAACATCCACCTTCTTGCCGTCGCGGACACCCTTGATGCTGGCCACTCCGCTGTCGCTTACCGCAACGTTGGGAGCCGAGTTGTCGTGAAGCGAAACCATGTACTTGATGGTCGCGATGATGTCTTCAACGGTGAGCACCGACTCTTTAATGTCAGTGTCGAGACCGAGCTTGCGGTTGATCTTGTAGCGACCAACCTTTGCGAGGTCGTAGCGCTTGGAGTTGAAGTAGAAGTTGTCGAGAAGCGCGCGTGCGGCTTCGGCAGCAACCTGCTCGCCTGGACGCAGCTTGCGGTAGATGTCCTTGAGCGCCTCTTCCTTGGTGAGGATGTTGTCTTTCTCCAAGGTTGCTTCGATCGACGGGAAGCCCTTGAACTCCTCGAGGATCTCTTCGCTCGACAGGCCGAGGGCCTTGAGGAAGACGGTGACCGACTGCTTGCGCTTGCGGTCGATACGGACGCCGACCTGGTCGCGCTTGTCGATCTCGAACTCAAGCCAAGCGCCACGGCTCGGGATGATGCGAGCCGAGTAAATGTCTTTGTCGCTGAGCTTTTCGGGCTGGCGGTCAAAGTACACACCGGGCGAACGCACCAGCTGCGATACAACGACGCGCTCGGTTCCGTTGATGATGAAGGTACCGCGGGCGGTCATGAGCGGGAAGTCACCCATGAACACGGTCTGAGTCTTGATCTCACCGGTGAGGTGGTTCATGAACTCGGCGTTCACATAGAGAGGTGCAGCAAATGTCTTGCCGCGCTCCTTGCACTCGTCAATCGAGTACTTGGGCTCTTCGAGCTCAGGTTCGGTGAACGACAACTGCATCGTCTCGCCGAGGTCTTCGATCGGCGAAATCTCTTCAAAGATTTCGTCGAGACCACTGCGTGTCGGCAGATCAGTGCGACCGGCAGCAACGCCGTCAGTTACACGCTGCTTCCAGATGTCGTTTCCGACGAGCCAGTCAAAGCTCTCGGTCTGCAATGCGAGCAGATCGGGAACCGTTAGCGTGTCAGTGATTTTTGCGAAAGAAAGCCGCGAAGCTGAGCGGCCGTTTTTCGGGGACTTATTGGTGGACGCATCGCGCGCAGCAGCCAAGGAACAACCTCCGTGAACCCCGTCGGGTTCGTCTGTCAAGATAATTGACGGTCGGTAATGAAATGCTCACCAGAAACACCCCGCCGCTATACTCGGGGCACCCAGCTGTCCGCAATATGACTGCTTAAATTGTCTGGGAGCGCAAGGATCTACTATAAGCCCGATTGCCGCGCCGTGTCCAGCTGATTCTTGACCAAATTCGTGATTTCGGCTAGGGGTTTGCTGTGAGTCCTGCAGCACGCTTCTTTGCGGCCAGCGCACCGAACGCTTCCCAGATCAACCGGTGGGCATTATTCACCGTGATATCGGCGTGGTCATACGCCGGAGCGACCTCCATGATGTCGAAACCAACGACATCCGTTTCGAGCACAATTTGGCGCACTATGCGCAGCAAATCAATGGGTGCGAAGCCGCCGGGCTCTGGCGTTCCGGTTGCTGGGGCGAAGCCGGGGTCGAGCACATCGATGTCGATCGAGATGTAGACCTTGGATGCTCGAGCCTTCGCCGCGGCAATGACATCAGGGATCACAGCCTTCACTCCGCGCTCCCAAAACTCTTGCATCATGAAGTGCTTGAGGCCGTTGTCCCGCATCCACTGCTGGTCTTCTTCGCCCGGCCAGTAACCGCGCAGTCCAACCTGCAAGAAGTTGGGCCCGGGAATCGCCCCAGACTCAATGAGCCGCCGCATGGGCGTGCCATGGCTAGCCAGATTGCCCTCGAGAATGTTTGCCGTGTCGGCATGGGCATCAAAGTGGATCATCACCACATTGCCGAAACCGTGGTGCTCAGCGACCGCGGTAGCCGCCGGCCACGTAATGGAGTGGTCGCCACCAATGATGAACGGAATGATTCCGCGACTGGCGACCTGCGAGACGCGCTCGTGAATGGCCACCTTCGACAGCTCCCACATTCCGTGACTCGTTACGGCATCCCCGTAGTCAATGACATCGAGGTGGTCGAAGATCTCGACGCCGAGATCGAGGTGATAGGTGCCGGGGTCGTAGGCGCTGGCCCGCAAAGCCCGAGGTCCGAAACGCGCTCCAGGCCGGTTAGTGGTGCTGTCATCCCACGGTGCACCCACGACGGCAACATCGGGCTTCCATGAGTCGAGCTGTTCTGGCTCGCTCAGCATCGGCCGCATACCGAAAGTGGCCGGCCCAACATAGGACTGCGCATTCAACTGCGCCCGCAGGTGAGGGGGAAGCTCACGGTTCACATCGACCATGCTTCACCGTATCCCCTCATCACTCGCACCTACGGGCGTGCCACACCGGCGTGCGACTCCGGGTGCACCGGACTGTGGCAAGGTCATTGACATGGCCGAGCATCCAACAATCACTTTGAAACTCAGCGGCCTCCCTGCCGAGATCGCACCCGATAGGTGGATGGACGGCGCATACACGCTCACTGTCGATGGCACACCGCAATCCCACGTGAACATGGATGACCCCAGCGAGCTGTTCTTTGAGTACGTGCAGCGCATGGGGCACGTGATCGACCAACTCACGGAATCGGGCGCACCCATCACCGCCGTTCACCTCGGCGGTGGCGCACTCACGCTTCCCCGCTACGTTGAGGCCACACGCCCAGGCTCGCGCCAACAGGTTGTCGAGCTGGAATCGGATCTCGTTGACTTTGTTCGCAAGGAACTTCCGTGGTCGAAGCAGGCATCCATTCGCGTTCGCCACGGCGATGCGCGTGAAGTGCTCGCAAAGTTCCCGCCGGGCTTGCGCGGCGCCGTCGACCTGCTCGTCGTCGACATCTTTAGTGGAGCTCGCACCCCAGCCCACGTAACGAGTCTCGAGTTCTACACAGAAGCAATGACTCTGCTTGCGCCGGAAGGCGTGATTGTGGTGAACGTCGCCGACGGACCCGGGCTCGCATTTGCTCGAAGCCAGGCGGCAACCCTCAAACACACGGTTGGCCATGTGGCTGCACTTGCTGAGACACAGATTCTTAAAGGTCGGCGATTCGGCAACATTGTGCTGGTGGGCTCACCCGCACCACTTCCCCTTCATTGGATGCCCCGCCTCTTGGCCGGCGGACCGCACCCGTCAAGAGTGGTTGCGGGGGTCGAGTTGCTCGACTTTATTGGCAGTTCTCCTGTCGTAACCGACGCAACTGCGGTCAAATCACCCCCTCCGGCGAAAAGTATTTTTCACGTGAAACCGGGGCGCGAGTAACTCGTTATCGATTAACCTCGATAGGTGGCTGAACTTTCCCGAGTGCGCGTGTGGGCTGATGCCCTGATCCGTTTGCACGTAAACAACGGCTGGGAGTTTGCGTTCGACAACGCCAAAACCCGGGCAGGCTTGTGCAATTACACGCACAAACGCATCTCCGTCTCGAAGTATCTGGCTGCACGCTATGAGGATGACGAGATCCATCAGGTACTGCTTCACGAAGTCGCGCACGCAATGGCCGGTCCTGGCGCGGGGCACGGAGCCGAGTGGAAGAAAGTCGCTCGCGAACTCGGGTACGAGGGCAAGCGACTACACGGCGGCGCAATCGCCGACGAATTCGCCCCCTGGGTGGGCACGTGTGCGGCAGGTCACCAGCACTACCGCTACCGCAAACCGACACGAACTCTCGCGTGTGGGCTCTGCTCGCGCCGCTTCGACACCGCTCACCGCATTGAGTGGGTGCGCCGAGCAGCGTCGCGCCCGTAAAACGGGTCACGGCAGCGCTGTAACCGGCGATAATGGTTAGGTGCAACATCCCGACACTCCTACTGTTACCAGCAGTTCTGGCTCAACCGGCCAATGGTTCACCTCACGCAGCTCACGCCAGTGGTGGTTTGACTCTGGCGCGCGCGCCCTCGACTTCGCCTATACCGGCGCAATGGGCAACAACCCTCTGTGGGAGAAATTGCACACCCCCAGCGATCTAGCCAGCTGGCTCGACGGGCGATTCGACGCATCCGATGGCACCGTAAGCGAGCGCGACCTGACCGACGCCCGAGGCTTGCGAGAAGCGATCGCCTCCATCGCATCCGCACTAAGTGTGAACGAGACACCCGACCCCAAACAGGTCGACGTAATAAACCTTTTTGCAGCAACGCCGGATGTCCCGCCCCGCCTAGCGGGAGGCGGCATGAAAGCGGGCCGCACCACCGTTCGCACCAGCCAAGCGCTCTCAACGATGGCCCGCGAGGCCGTGTTCCTGTTCGGCGTTGAGCAGCATGAACGGATTCGTGAGTGCGCCGCCGATGACTGCACTCTCGTCTTCTACGACGAATCCCGCTCAAACAACCGTCGTTGGTGCTCGATGCAGCGCTGCGGCAACCGCGCAAAAGTGCGCAGCCACCGTGCCCGAAATGCGGCGCGCTAGCTGCGCACGAGAAAATGTGCACAGTGAAAGGTGCCCGCTCGGCGTCACGCAGCTTCTAGTCACGCAGCTTCTAGTCACGCAGACGCTAGCGGTGCACAATCAGCCGTCGATTAGTCGACGAACTGAACCTCTTTCCAGAAGGTCACGTAGTTGGCGAAGTCCTTGCCAACACGCTCTGCAGCACCCGGAAGTGGGTTCGGGTAGCTGAATGCGCGGTCCTGGAATTTCTGGCCGTTAGCACTAACGACGAAGTACTGGCAGTCACCCTTCCACGGGCAGTGGTACGGGGTGGGGCTCTTCTCAAGCAGTTCGTGGTTCACGCTCGCCGGGGGGAAGTACCAGTTGCCCTCGATCTTGATGAGATCTTCTTGGGGTGCTGCTGCGATTACGGTGTCGCCGATTACTGCCTTCATAGTGTCCTCCATTGGGTGAGTGTTGTTCGTTCCAACGCCCAAGGAGCAAGCGTCATTCCCGAACGACCTCACAACTGGCTGCGGCGTTGCTGACAATCGCGGCCTCCAGCGAGGCGCGGCCCGCAGTGTTCGCGTGCTGCTGACCGGCAACACACGCCGACAACAAGTGGTCGTGAGCGGGCTTCAAGCCAGTGAAAGCGGCGACAGCGGATGCCGACTCTGGTGAAATGTAGTCGACCCCGGCATCCGCGAGCGCATCGATGATCGCGCCTGCCGCGAGGAGGTCATCGACCGTGAATCCGCCGTCCGGGTCGCCCGCCGCAATAACGGCGACGGTGAACCTGTCACCCTTGAGTTCCTGTTGGGCGATTACCCAGTCGGCGACGGCCGTGGCGGCCCCGGTTCCGGCGGCGAGAATGGAGAATGCTCCGGGCAGCTCGGGCACGGGCGTTGACCCGTCGGCGAGAGCATCCGCCCACACAACAACGTCAGCACCGAGGCTCAGTTCGAGCGCACGCTGGCGGCCGAACCCGAATCGCACTTGGTATTGGGGTTGGTTGCGGGGATCGTTCATTACACGAGGCTAAAGCCAACTGTCTTGATTCCTGCTCTGGATTACTGAATGTGACAGGCGCACACTGGGGGCATGCGCGTTCTATTGAAGCTCATATTGGACTGCGAACCGGATGATGCGTGGCGCGCGATTCGCAGCCCTGCGGTCTTTCAACAAGTGTCGCGGCCGTTCACACGATTCACGTCGCTCGAAGTCGGTGGCTTTCCGCAATTGTGGGAAGCGGGTGAGCATCCGGTGCGTGTGTCAGCGTTCGGCAGGTTCAGGCTCGGGCATCAGATCATCCGAGTGTCATTCGATGAGAGCGAACCGGGAACCCGCGTTATGCACGACACGGGCGAGGGGGTGAGCGGAGCACTCGCAACGATCACGACCTGGGAGCACTCGATGGCAGTCAGCGCAGCACCGGGTGACACAACGTTGTACCGCGATCAGCTCACATTTAGCGCCGGGATATTCACTCCCCTGCTCTGGCCGATGTATTGGGCGTTCTGGCAGTGGCGGGCCGCCTCACTGAAACGACTTGCGCCAACGTGGCGCACTTCCGCATCAACGAGAACTAACCTCAGTCTGTAAGGCTCGCGGCGCGGTTGTGCCACGAGCGTGAATTGAATCAGCCAGCGTGGAAGGAAGTCACGGTGCCCCGATTGCGTCGCAGTGATCCCTCAGGTCGTGGATATCACCGAGTGCGTTCCGGCCGAGGCTTTAGCTTTAGGGATCCGAGCGGCACTACAATTGCCGACCGCGAGCAGCGCGACCGATTCATGTCTCTCGGTATCCCACCAGCGTGGAGCGATGTGTGGATTGCTCCCTACGAGAATGGACACATTCAGGCCACGGGGCTCGATGATGCCGGTCGACGGCAGTACATCTACCATCCTGCCTGGCGTGAACGGCAAGATCGCGAAAAGTTTGATCGGGCTCTCGCGCTTGCTGCGACGCTGCCGTCGGCGCGCGCGATCGTCACTCGCACCCTCCGCAGCAGTGATGATGCTCGCGAACGTAGCCTCGCCGCCGCCTTTCGGATGCTCGACACCGGGTCACTGCGCATCGGTAGTGAACGCTACGCCGACGAAAACGGCAGCCGAGGATTATCGACGCTGCTCTGTAGCCACGCGCAAGTGCGGGGAGAGTGCGTGACCCTGTGCTTTCCGGCGAAGAGTGGTCAACTCTGGGAAAGCGAGATTGTGGATGCCGACCTTGCGACGTTTGTTCGCGGCAGGCTGCGCGCCGGCCCGCAGACTCCGCTGCTGTCGTGGAGCGAGGGTAGGCAGCGGCGCTCGCTGAGTGCATCCGACATCAATGACTATGTGCGGGAACGCACCGGCGGTGAGTTCACCGCGAAAGACTTTCGCACACTGCGGGGCACGGTGGCTGCCGCCAGTAGCCTCGCGGCGAGTGGCCCGGCGCGCACTCAGCGGGAGCGCGCGCGAGCAATTACAACCGCGATGGAAGCCGCAGCCGAAGTGCTGGGCAACACCCCGGCGATCGCCAAGAAAAGCTACGTTGACCCGCGGATCGTCGATGTGTACACCGCCGGGGCAACGATCGATGCTCGCCGGTTGGCTTCGGCCGAGACCGAGTTGAGGCTGCTCTTGGCACCCGACTCCTAGGTCGAGGTCGCGGTCGCAAGCAAGCAAGCAAGCAAGCAAGCAAGCAAGCAAGCAACAGCACTCTGACACCTAGCCGAGCATTTCGAGGGGCCGCCGGTTAGTTCTTGTTTGGTCCCGATTTTCGGCGCATGCTGATGGGATGGCTCAGACGAAGCAGGCCATCACGATTGACGGCCACCAACTCACGCTCACGAATCTCGACAAGGTGCTGTATCCCGAGACCGGCACGACAAAGGCCAATGTTCTTGAGTATTACGCCGCAATCGCCGACGTGCTTATCCCCCATGCGAGAGACCGTCCAGCCACGCGCAAGCGCTGGGTCGATGGGGTGGGCACCGCAAGCAAGCCCGGCAAGGTGTTCTTTCAGAAGAACCTCGAAAACTTTGCCCCGGAGTGGATCGCGCGGCGCACTATCAAGCACAAGGATCACTCCAACGAGTACCCGCTCGTGAACGATCTCGCAACGCTGACCTGGCTCGGGCAGGTCGCGGCGCTAGAGATTCATGTTCCGCAGTGGAAGTTCGGAAAGAACGGGCAACCCAAAAATCCGGATCGTCTGGTGCTCGATCTTGATCCCGGCGAGGGTGTGGGGCTGGCCGAGTGCGCCGAAGTTGCGCGTTACGCTCGCACGATTCTGAAAGACATGGGTCTCGACCCGATGCCGGTGACCAGCGGCAGCACAGGCATGCACCTCTATGCGGCGCTTGATGGTCGCTCAAACTCCACACAAGTCTCTGAGTTGGCTCATGAGTTGGCCCTGGTGCTTGAGGCCGACCATCCGCAGCTCATCGTCAGCGACATGAAGAAGTCGCTTCGTCAGGGAAAGGTCCTTATTGACTGGAGCCAGAACAGCTCGTCGAAAACCACGGTGACCCCCTATTCGTTGCGGGGCCGTTCTCGCCCGTTTGTGGCGACACCACGAACGTGGCGCGAACTCGCGTCGCCCGATCTTGAACAGTTGGACTACACGCAGGTGCTGGCCCGGATGAAGCGGCGCAAAGATCCCCTGCATGCGTTAGCTGACAACGAGCCTTCCCCACTCGCGGCCCCGCACCGAGCCTGAGTTAGCTGTCGGGCCGAGCAGCTAGCCTGAGCCTATGACCGCTCTTGAGGTCGCCGACTGGCGCCGACGTAACTTCGCTCTCTACTCGGCTGTTCGTTCGAACCCGGATGCCGCGAGCGCCCACGCCGACTGGCGTGCGGGGCGAGATGGGATGTTTGCCACGCATCCAGCCAGCCCGTTGTTGCCTGAGGACCTGCGCGATTTCAGCGGACTGCCGTTCAAGGAGTACGACCCCCAATGGCGGTTCGAGGCATCCATTATTCCGGGTGCAGGTCTTCCTGGCGAAGGGCGCCGCATGAATGTGGAGACGGGAACGGATGGCGTGGTGCCATTTGACCTGCTGGGCACGGTCACGATCGACCAGGTCGGCACTCTCGATGTGTGGCGACTGGCGTCGTATGGTGGCGGGATCTTCATTCCCGTGAAGGATGCTCTCTCGCGGGTTCCTGGCGGAACTTACGGTGGTGGCCGCTACCTCATCGACACCGTGAAGGGGGCCGACCTTGGAGCAGGCAGCGCGCCAGAGTCGCTCGTGCTCGACTTCAACTTTGCCTACAACCCGTCATGCGCCTACGACCCCGCTTGGGCGTGCCCTCTGGCGCAGGCGGGAAACACTCTGGCTGTGCAAGTGCCGGTAGGCGAGCGCTATGGGGCCTCTGCCTGATAGGCTGGCTTCACTTGCGAAACAATTATGTTTCCCTGCGTCGTAGAACGCTTCCCTCTTCTCGTCCACGTCAATCAGAAACGTGCGGCTCGTAGATAACTTTCTCCGGCGAACTGGAGTTATCCGCGCCGAACGAAAGTTCGAGATCTGACCTGTGTACCGCACCCGTGCGAAACACCTGATTGGGTCGGTGTAGATCAGCATAGGCATCGCCTGTGCGCCTCCGGTGTAACGCCCATCTGTTACTTATGCCTGAAAGGCACCACTACTTTGACTGAACAAACTTTTAGTTCGCTCGGCGTACCCGCCCCGCTCGTTGCTGCACTCGCAGCCGACGGCAAAACCACGCCATTCCCCATCCAACTCGACACCCTTCCTGACACCCTTAACGGTCGCGACGTACTCGGCCGCGGTAAGACCGGCTCGGGCAAGACTCTCGCCTTCTCGCTGCCAATGGTTGCGCGCCTTGGCGGCAAGCTCTCGGGTGGCAAGCGCCGCTCGGGTCGCCCGCTTGGTCTCGTGCTTGCACCGACTCGTGAGCTCGCCACCCAGATCTCAGCCGTCATCGAGCCGCTTGCGGCTGCCTACGGCCTCAACACCACCACAATTTTCGGTGGTGTGAGCCAGAACCGTCAGGTCGCTGCCCTCAAGGCCGGCGTTGACATTGTTGTGGCCTGCCCTGGCCGTCTCGAAGACCTCATCAAGCAGGGCTTCGTCAGCCTCGACGCCGTCGAAATCACCGTGCTTGACGAGGCCGACCACATGGCTGACCTCGGCTTCTTGCCCGTAGTGACCCGCCTGCTCGACAAGACTCCCAGCAACGGACAGCGCCTGCTGTTCAGCGCAACCCTCGACAACGGTGTAGACAAGCTGGTTCGCCGCTTCCTGCACAACGAGGTTCTGCACTCGGTTGACGAAGCGACCTCACACGTCTCCGCCATGACCCACCACGTGTTCGAGGTCGACAGTGTCGAGTCGAAGCGCGTACTCATCGAAAAGCTC
The DNA here is from genome assembly GCF_054957775.1 of Rhodoglobus galactosidasius. Classification (NCBI taxonomy): domain Bacteria; kingdom Bacillati; phylum Actinomycetota; class Actinomycetes; order Micrococcales; family Microbacteriaceae; genus Rhodoglobus; species Rhodoglobus galactosidasius. The sequence goes on from NZ_JBQIAV010000001.1 coordinate 236,485, forward strand.
GCCTCGGGCACCGGCCGCCGTCTGCTCTTCATGCGCACCAAGCACCACGCCAAGAAGCTGGCCCGCCAGCTCGTCGACGCCGGCATCCCCGCCGTTGACCTCCACGGAAACCTCTCGCAGGTGGCTCGTGACCGCAACCTCGCGGCATTCTCCGCCGGTGACGTGAAAGTTCTTGTCGCTACGGATGTCGCAGCGCGCGGCGTGCACGTAGACAACATTGAGCTGGTCATCCACGTTGACCCGCCAGCAGAACACAAGGCATACCTGCACCGCAGTGGCCGTACCGCTCGTGCCGGTGAAGAGGGCGACGTCGTGACGATCGTTCTTCCGACCCAGCGCAAAGACACTGCAACACTGTTGCGCAAGGCCGCCATCACGGTGACCCCACAGCACGTGAATGCGAAGTCGGATGCCGTAACCGCGCTTGTCGGAGAGGTCGCCGAATACGTGACCCCCGCTCCTCGCGCAGCAGCTCCCGTTCGTGGCCAGTCACAGGGCGGACGCTCGCAGGGTGCAAATGCCCAACGCAAGCGTGTTCGTCGTGATGGCGATGGCGGCGGCCGTGACGGTGCCCGCGAGGGTGGCCGTGGCGGCGCTCGTGGCGGACAGTCACGTGATGGCCAGGCTCGTGACGGGCAGGGTCGTGACGGGCAGTCTCGTGACGGACAGTCGCGCGGCGGTAACGCAGCTCGCGGTGGCCAGCAGCGCAATGATCGCCAAGGTTCGGGCCGCGGCGCAGTCGTTGCTGGTGCCGGTGCCGGCGAACAGCGTTCAACTCACCAGCCCAAGCAGCAGCACTCCGATGCCCCTTCGCGCCCGCGCGGTGGCAAAGGCCGCGCTCAGGCCGGTGGCGGACCTGTTCGTGTTGGACAGGTAGTTCGACCTAACCGTCGCGCCTCAAGCAGCGGACGCTAAGCCGTAGCTCGTCAGAGCTCTCGTTGGCGCGTTAGCGCCTGAGAGCTCGCGCAAAACAATCTTGACCGTCTGAGGGCGGCGAATTTCTCCCAGCAGTGCTGGGCAGGAGTTCGTCGCCCTTCGGCGTTTATGGAGTGTTGGTTACGGCGCTCGCGTGGCTCGCGTTCGCGTGGCTCGCGTTCGCGTTCGCACTCGCGCTCGCGCAACTGCGACGTCACGGAAATTCAGGAGATTGCCGTTCCCCGGTTGAATACCCTCCGCTACACACCAGACTTTCCGGTCATCTGCGCTCGGCAGCACCACCACCCGGCCGTTTTTCCTGAATTTCCGTAATCATCACAGAGCTCAAGCCCGCAGCGAGCCCGCACTCAATGAGCCGAGTGTTACCTCTCCCGCTGCGGTGAGCGGCGGGAGCTAGCAAGCGCCGGAAGCCAGCGAGCAGCTAGGGCAGAACGCCGACCGAGGCGAGCGCCGCACGCAGTAGTGCACCGCGGCCGCCCTCCATGTCAGCAGTGACTGCTTCGGATGCCGACTCAGCGGGGCTCAGCCACGTGAGCTCGAGCGCATCCTGCCGCGGTTCACACGTGCCCGTCACCGGGACAACGTAGGCCATCGATACTGCGTGCTGGCGAACATCCGTGTACTGGCTGTCGCTGGGCCACGGAAAGTATTCGGCAACCGTGAACGGTGTCGGGTTCGCCGGAAGCAGGGGGAAGGCCATTGGGCCCAGATCCTTTTCCAGATGACGGAACAGGGCATCGCGCAACGACTCGCCAAACATCACCCGACCGGAGACGAGGGTGCGTGTGATCTCGCCATCATTGCCGCGCACGAGTGTGCCGACCTCGGTGACGCGACCCAGCCCATCCACGCGCACCGGAACAGCCTCAACATAGAGAAGCGGCAGACGTCTGCGGGTTTCCGCAAGTTCTTCCTCTGATAGCCACGAGGAGTTGGGGTCTGGTGTGCCGACGGAGCTCATGCTCCATTGTCACCCATGGTGCGGGTTTCGCGTGCACAAGGCACAGCGACTTTCGCCCCCGTAACCCGTGTGTCTTCACGGAATCGTGTGCGTTCAGCCATCTAGCTTGGCGGCCAACGCTAATAGGGTGAGATTGCGTTGCCCTGCAGCCTGCTCTGTCGAATCGAGCGTCGACCATCCCGGATGAAATCGGTCGTCTAGCTCAGATGCAACGCGTTTTAGCCGCTTGCGGTCGTTCTTGCTGAGGGTCAGGTCGAGCTCTCCTACGGAGTCGATGCTTGCAAGAAGCACAGCAGCGTCTTCAAGATGCCTTTGAGGCTCCCGCGGATCAACCGAGAAGGCTGCCCCCTTGCCCACTAGCGCGCCCAGCACATCTGGAACGCCAATAGAGATGGTGCCGCTGCTCGAAGTCACGACGAAGGTATCTCGTCGGTTGAGAGCCTGCGTGCCGCCCACAACCGAGAACGCTGGCCGTTGCTGCAAGCGGGGCCGAATACCAGAAGGCAAGTGGTCGGCGATCATCACGTCCACTTGTTCCTCGCCTCGGGAGTAGCGGTAGAGCGGAGCGTTGCGGGCATGAGGAACAGTGGCAATGAACCCACGGCTTCCCAGCGATCCGGCGATCGTCGAGAGGCTCGAGCGATTCGCCACCACGTCGGCAACGAGGTCGACATCTTTGGTCGTTCGAGGCGGAGCGATGAAAGCGCGGCGAGCGTGCAATTGCACCATGAGCCCGCCCACAAGAACCCACTCATCGATCTCAATCACTGAGGCGATTTCGAAGACCGTGCTCCACGGCGGGAGCAGGCAGTCGTCGCCAATGTTCACCGTGTGTGTCGCGCCAGCCAATGCTGCCTCATCTCTTCAAGCGCAATCAGTGCAGCAGAACGCTCCCGAGTATTCATGCTTCTGGCAAGGTCTGCGGCAATAACCGCACGTGATGCGTGTTTCCCGTCGAGATGCTTCACGTCAAAATTGTCGTAAATGACAACATCCCCCTCGACATCTGCAGTGAGCAGTTGTTGCCGCACGAACGCTTCAAGGCTCACGTCGCGAAGATACCCCTCGACGGTGCGGAGGTCTCGAGTGAGGTTGTCGTCAATCAACTCTGCAGCACTCGAGCCGGTGAGAATGAGGTCGCGTGCGGTCTTTGCGAGCGAGTCCGCCCGAAAACGATGGGCGTTTGTTCGAGACGCAACATTGCGCGCTATCTCCTCAGCGGAGCTCATACGAATGCGGCGCTTGATGCGATCGCGCGTGCTCTGCGACATCCCTTCGGCAGAACGCCCCGAGAGTTCGCCGAGAAGTGCCCACGATGAAGCGGAGGACCACGAGCGCCCTGCACGCGCACTGAACATCTTTCGCACACTGATCGAACGACGCGAAACCAACCAGGTGCCATCCCGCAGCTGTTCGCCATCAAGTTTACCGGCGCGCAACAGCTCAGTGACCTGACGCTGGGATACGCCTAAGACCGAAGCCGCCTCCTGTGTCATTACGCTATGCATGTCATTTCACTTCCTGAGTCGGAATAATTATGACATACACGGCGGGGGAAGACCATGACGAGTTTCAGCCGTCAGTCGTGCCCCGTAGGATTCGAGGCATGCAGATCGATTCGTCAGCAGTGCTCTGGTCAGCCCCCGAACGCGAGAGGGCCGGGCGTCCGCTGCTCGTGTTGTTACACGGTTACGGCTCGCATGAGGGTGATCTGTTTGCAATGGGTCCCGGGCTGCCACTTGAACCCGTGATCGCGTCTCTTCGTGCGCCGATCCCGGAGAATGGCGGCTTTTCGTGGTTTCCGATCAACCTCAGTGGCGACGGTCGGCACAATGTCGAACTAGTGGATGACGCGGCCAGAGCAGTGCTCGCCTGGCTCGACAACCAGCAGTTCACGAGCGTAAGCCTCCTCGGTTTCTCCCAGGGTGCCGCCATGGCGCTTCAGCTTCTGCGGCTCGCGCCGGAGCGCTTCACGTGCGCTGTGGCACTCTCCGGGTTTGTGGTGAGTGCCGAGCACCCGGGAGATGCGGCGCTCACGAGCATCCGCCCGCCCGTATTTTGGGGTCGTGGCACTGACGATGCTGTGATTCCGGCGGTCAATATTGAGCGCACCGAGGCATGGCTTGTCGATCACACTCGCGCCGAGTCGCACATCTATGAGGGGCTCGCGCATTCGATCGCGACCGACGAGCTGAATGACTTTGTGAGCTTCTTGGGCACGCACGCCTAACCCTGGCTTTGCGTGGCTGGGGTGGGCGTCGAGCACCACTTTCGCGCACGCGTAGTGCGCTGTCAGCGGTTGCGACGAAGATAGAACAATGAGCGATGTGCTCGGCAAGTTCTCGCCCGCCACCCGAGAGTGGTTTGAGGGTGCGTTCGATGCTGCCACCCCGGCCCAACTGGGTGCATGGGATGCCGTGTCATCAGGGGCACACACGCTCGTTGTCGCGCCGACAGGCTCGGGCAAGACCCTTGCCGCGTTCTTGTGGGCGATCGATCAGCTGGCGTCGCTGCCGATTCCCGAGAATCCGAAACACCGCACGCGCGTGCTCTACATCTCCCCGCTCAAGGCTCTCGGTGTCGACGTCGAGCGCAACCTTCGCGCGCCGCTCGTGGGTGTCGCCCAGACCGCTCGGCGTTTGGGGTTGGGGCAGACCGACATTACGGTCGGCGTGCGCTCGGGAGACACCACAGCGCAAGACCGCCGGTTGCTCGCTCGCACCCCTCCCGACATCCTGATCACGACGCCAGAGTCGCTGTATCTGATGCTCACTTCGGCCGCCCGCGAGACGCTCAAGAACGTTGACACCGTCATCATTGACGAAGTGCACGCGGTTGCCGCCACCAAGCGTGGTGCTCACCTTGCGCTGTCGTTGGAGCGGTTGGATGCTCTGCTCCCGAAACCCGTGCAGCGCATCGGACTCTCGGCCACCGTGCGCCCCATCGAAGAGGTTGCACGCTTCTTGGGCGGGCGCTCGCCCGTGACGATCGTGCACCCGCCCTCGGCGAAGACGTTCGAGCTGAGCGTTGTTGTGCCGGTTCCGGACATGACGATCCCGGGGACTGTTGCCGCGGCTCGGGGGCAGGCAAGTGGAGGCGCGGGTGACGACGCTGAGGCAACTCCCGAATCTGCCGCTTCGCTGTGGCCGCACGTCGAAGAGCGCATCGTCGACGCGATTCTCGAACACCGTTCGACCATCGTGTTCGCCAATTCGCGGCGCCTTGCCGAGCGATTGACGGCACGCCTCAATGAGATTTATGACGAGCGGATGAGCGACGGCAGCATTGACGGTGCCGACGCCGTGGCCCGCAGCCAAGCGAGCGCGGATGCCACGGCGTACGCCGCCCCGCAACAGCTGTGGAAGCCACCAGCCCAGATGATGGCGCAGGGCGGATCCACGATGGGCGCCGCACCACTGCTAGCCCGCGCCCACCACGGTTCGGTCAGCAAAGACCAGCGCGCGATCATCGAAGACGACCTGAAGACTGGCGTGCTGCGCTGTGTTGTCGCCACCAGCTCGCTCGAACTGGGCATCGACATGGGCGCCGTCGACCTGGTCATTCAGGTCGAATCTCCGCCGTCGGTCGCGAGTGGGCTTCAGCGCATTGGGCGAGCCGGACACCAGGTCGGGGAAATCTCTAAAGGGATGCTGTTTCCGAAGCACCGCACCGACCTCATCCACACCTCTGTTGCTGTTGAGCGGATGCGCAGCGGGCAGATTGAGGCACTCGCTGTGCCAACCAACCCGCTCGATGTTCTGGCCCAACAGACCGTGGCCGCCGTTGCTCTCGACGAGATCGACATCGAGGACTGGTTCGATACTGTGCGTCGCAGCGCGCCTTTCTCCAGCCTTCCACGCAGCGCGTTCGACGCCACCCTCGACCTGCTGAGCGGGCTCTACACGAGCGACGAATTCTCTGAACTGCGACCCCGCGTGGTGTGGGATCGCGTCGCCGGCACCCTCAGCGGTCGGCCCGGGGCTCAACGCCTTGCGGTTACTTCAGGCGGCACCATCCCCGACCGCGGACTCTTCGGCGTCTTCATGATCGGAGGCGAAGCGGGAGCCCCCGGCCGTCGCGTCGGCGAACTCGACGAAGAGATGGTGTACGAATCCCGCGTCGGCGACATCTTCGCACTCGGCACCACCAGCTGGCGCATCGAAGACATCACCCACGATCAAGTACTGGTCTCCCCCGCCTTCGGCCAACCCGGGCGCGTACCCTTCTGGAAGGGCGATGGCCTGGGCCGCCCGGCAGAGCTGGGGGAAGCGATTGGTGCCTTCACCAAGGAAATTGCTACAGCATCCGTCGCGGTGGCGACCGCGCGAGCCCAATCGATCGGGCTCGACGAGCATGCAGTCGGCAACCTACTCGCTCTCGTCACCGAGCAAAAGGCGGCGACCGGGCACGTGCCAAGTGACACGACGCTCGTCGTTGAGCGGTTCCGCGATGAGCTCGGCGACTGGCGCGTTGTGCTACATTCCCCGTACGGCATGCCCGTGCACGCGCCCTGGGCTTTGGCGATCACCACCCGCATCCGCGAACAGTTGGGAGTGGATGGCGCAGCCATGGCGGGTGACGACGGCATCGTCGTGCGCATCCCCGACACCGATGCCGCACCGCCCGGTGCTGATCTCTTTGTGTTCGACGCTGACGAGCTCGAGCAGATCGTGACCGAAGAAGTCGGCGGCTCGGCGCTGTTTGCCGCGCGCTTTAGGGAGTGCGCCGCCCGAGCGCTGTTGCTTCCTCGGCGCGATCCCGGCAAGCGTTCGCCGTTGTGGCAACAACGCCAACGTGCCTCCCAACTGCTGGACGTCGCCCGCAAATATCCGAGCTTTCCGATCGTGCTCGAGACCGTGCGCGAAGTACTGCAAGACGTGTATGACTTGCCAGCACTGACGGCGCTGACGAAGCGGATCGCGAGCCGCGGCATTCGGGTGATGGAAACCGAGACTGAGGTACCGTCGCCGTTCGCTCGCAGTCTCCTGTTCGGCTATATGGCCGCTTTCGTATACGAGGGTGATTCGCCGCTGGCCGAGCGTCGCGCTGCTGCGCTGTCGCTCGACCCGGCGCTGCTCGCCGAGCTGCTGGGGCGCGCTGAGCTGCGCGAACTGCTCGACCCCGGTGTTTTGGAGCAGACCGAGAACGAACTGCAGCGACTTGTTCCTGAACGTCATGCTCGAGATGCGGAAGGGCTCGTTGATCTGTTGCGCGTGCTTGGTCCGCAGACTGTTGCTGAGATCGAGGCGCGGTCTTTGGTGACCGGGGCGGCACTCGCGACCGATCTCACCGGGTTAGCCAAAGCCAACCGGGTTCTCGAAGTGACTATCGCGGGCGAACGTCGCTGGGCCGTCATCGAGGATGCCGCCCGCCTGCGCGATGCCCTCGGGGTGCCGCTGCCCATCGGTGTGCCCGCCGCTTTTATCGAACCGGTCGACGATCCTGTCGGTGACCTCGTCAGTCGCTACGCCCGCACCCACGGACCTTTCACACTTGCGGATGCCGCAGCGCGCTTCGGCCTCGGTACGGCCGTCGTGCAGGACACTCTGCGTCGCCTCGCGGCTGATCGTCGTGTCGTGGATGGCGAGTTTCGCCCCGGCGCGAGCGGCACTGAGTGGTGCTCCGTGGATGTGTTGCGACGTCTCCGCAGCCGATCGCTCGCGGCGCTCCGCCAAGAAGTCGAGCCCGTCTCGCACGCGACCCTTGGCCGATTCCTGCCCGCGTGGCAACACGTGACTGCTGCCGGTGACTCACTGCGCGAAATCGACGGCCTCGCGCAAGTCATCGACCAACTTGCTGGGTACTCAGCCCCGGCATCCGCGTGGGAAGACTTCATTCTGAGCGCCCGCATTCGCGACTATTCGCCCGCGTGGCTCGACGAACTGACGACGTCGGGCGAAGTGGTGTGGGCCGGGCAAGGCGCGCTGGCGGGCAGTGATGGCTGGATCAGTTTGCACCCGGCCGCCACTGCCGCGTTGACTCTGCCCGAGCCTGATCGCGATGGGCTGAGCGACCTGCAGCAGAGCATCCTCGAAGCCCTTGCTGGTGGCGGCGCGTTCTTCTTCCGGCAGCTCTCGAACCAGGTCGGCAGCACCGACGACAAGGGTCTACTCAAGGAACTGTGGGATTTGGTGTGGCGTTCGCTCATCACCAACGACAGCTTTTCACCGCTTCGCTCGCACCTCGGCGGTACCGTGCGAGCAACCCGCGCTCCGCGACCAGCCCGCGCTCGCGCCTACCGCGGACGCGTCTCGACTGTCGCTCAAGCCGGACCGCCAAGTGCTTCCGGCCGCTGGGCGCTCCTGGAGACTGCCGAGGGCGATACGACTGTGCGCGCCAAGTCGACGGCCGAACTCATGCTCGAACGGCACGCGGTTGTCACTCGCGGCGCTGTCGTGAGCGAGGGCATCCGTGGTGGTTTTGCTCTGACGTACCGGGTGCTAAGTGGTTTCGAAGAGACCGGTCGCGCCCGTCGCGGCTACTTCATCGACGGGTTGGGGGCTGCCCAGTTCGCGACTGGCGCGACCGTTGACCGCCTTCGCGGTTTCACCCGGGATCCGGATGCCGCCCCCGAGCTTCACGCGATCACTCTTGCCGCGACCGACCCGGCGAACCCTTACGGCGCTGCGCTCGGGTGGCCGGGGATTGGCGCCGAGGATGTCGGGGCGCAGGCGAGCGACGCTGCGGCGACGGATGCCCCCAAGAAGCACCGCCCCGGTCGCAAGGCTGGCGCCATTGTGGTGCTCGTCGATGGCCACCTCGCTCTCTACTTGGAGCGCGGCGGCAAGTCTCTCCTCGCCTTCGATACCGAGCCTGCCGTCGTGGATTCGGCAACCCGTTCGCTCACGAGCACCCTGCGCGGCACCCTCCCCAAGCTGCGCATTGAGAAAGTGAATGGCGACTTCGCCGTCGGTACCCCCGTAGGCAAAGCGCTCGTGGAGGCCGGATTCGTGCCAACACCGCAGGGGTTGAGGCTCCGTGCCTGAGGGTGATTCCGTCTATAAGGCGGCCGCGAAACTGCGGGCAGCCCTCGACGGGCAGGTTCTTACCCGCACCGACTTTCGGGTGCCCGCGTTTGCGACCCTCGACCTCTCCGGTCAGACCGTCACGAGTGTCGTACCGCGTGGCAAGCACCTGCTGGTTCGGGTTGACGATCCCGGTACCGGCACCAACCTCACCATCCACAGCCACCTCAAAATGGAGGGTGTCTGGCAGATTTACGGTGCCGGTGAGAGGTGGCGCAAGCCCTCCTACCTGGCACGCGGGGTGCTGAGCACGGCATCGAAGACCGCAGTAGGTTTCGAACTTGGCCTGCTTGAGGTGCTGCCCACGGCATCCGAAGACAGCATTGTGGGGCACCTCGGGCCGGACCTTTTGGGGCCTGATTGGGATGCCGACCTCGCGTTGACGAACCTACTTTCGGACCCTGCGCGCCCCGTCGCACTCGCTATGCTCGACCAGCAGAATCTGGCGGGTCTCGGCAATGTGTATGCAAACGAGTTGAGCTTTCTGCGCGGCTTTCGCCCCCACACCCCCATCGGCGAGATCTCAGACCCAAAGCGTCTGGTCGCGCTCGCCTACAAGGCGATCATGGTGAACAAGGATCGCCCCATCCGCAATCTCACGGGCCTGCCGCGCGGCAAGCCCCGCTACTGGGTGCACGGTCGGCGTGGGGAAGCGTGTTTGCGTTGTGGTACCCGCATCGAGTCGGATCAGCTCGGCACCGGCCCCACGGCTACGCGCTACATGTGGTGGTGCCCGAGCTGCCAGAAGTGATGCTCCCGCGGTAGTGGGCAGTGTCGCACGCCGCAGAGCGCAGGCTCACCCATAGGCTGAAGCGAGCAGTTCTGCCCCGCAACAAGCGCCGAACGCTTGCCCGTCGAGAAGTCCCCGAGAGAGATCATCCGTGAAGAAACAGATCAACGTTGTCGGTGCGGTCATCGTGCGCGAAGGTCTCGTCCTGTGCGCCCAGCGCGGTCCCCGCGGAGCGCTGCCCGGCGTGTGGGAGTTTCCGGGCGGCAAGATCGAAGCCGGCGAGACTCCCCGCACTGCGCTCGCGCGGGAGGTAACCGAAGAACTGGAGTGCGAGGTGGCCGTCGGCGAGCTGATCACCACCACGTCTCACGAATACGACTTCGGAATCGTCGCGCTGACCACGTTCTACTGTGAGCTGATCTCCGGCACGCCAATGCTGACCGAGCACGCGGAAGTCGTCTGGCTTCCGCCCGCCGAGCTCGGTTCACTCGAGTGGGCGCCTGCCGATATCCCCGCCGTCGAACTGATTGAGAAGGCGGCGAGCGCCTAATGGCGATCGACCTTCACGAACTCGAGCCGTTTGGGCAGGATGTCCGCTTCGGCTACGTCGATAAGACCGTCCCAGCCCCTCGGCGGCTGCACCCGCACTTGGTCCTCAACACCGAGACAGACTCGATGCTGCGAGCGCTACGCACCGAACTCCGGCAAGCTACCTCGTTTACGTTCTCCGTCGCCTTCGTTTCGCCGCGCGCGATCGCCCTACTCAAGCAAGAGTTCATCGACTTCCAGGGTGTAGGACGGATCATTACTTCTGACTATCTCGGCTTCAATTCGCCGCACGCTTTCTCCGAGCTACTCAACCTGACAGCGTTGGGTATTGACGTCCGAATTCACAACGAGACTGCGTTCCATCCCAAAGGCTACGTTTTTCAACAGCCCAGCGGAGTTACCGCGGTCCTCGGGAGTTCGAACCTGACGGAAACCGCTCTTGCGAAGAACCACGAATGGAACCTCCGCGTCTCCGCCACCCGCGATAGTGACCTTGCTGAGCAGTTCACCAACCTTCTCGACGATGAGCTCTTCAACTCGACACCGCTCACTCAAGAGTGGATTGATGACTACGCCGCCAGTTACCACCCTCCTGCCAGTCGCCTACGGAGCGGCCGGCGCAAGACCACTACCGACGACGAACCGCACCCGGTCGGCTCCATCACGCCCAATGTCATGCAGGTCGATGCGCTGAGCGCCATTGCAACCGTGCGCGCCGCTCACAAAGACCGGGCGCTCATCATCTCGGCTACAGGCACCGGAAAGACGATCCTTTCTGCGTTGGATGTGCGCGCTGTCGATCCTCAGCGTCTCCTATTCTTAGCCCACCGCGAACAAATCCTTGACCGCGCAATCATCGAGTTTCAGAAAGTTCTCGGCGCCAGTGCTGATGAGTTTGGAAAAATCACGGGAAGCAGCCGTGACGACGACAAGCGCTACGTATTCGCCACCGTTCAAACACTTTCGCAACAGCACGTGCTCGACAAACTTGACCCTGAGAGCTTCGACTACATCTTGATAGATGAGGTGCATCGCGCTGGGGCGAAGAGCTTCACGAAAGTGTTCGACCACTTCCGCCCCAAGTTCCTTCTGGGGATGACGGCCACGCCTGAGCGAACTGACGGCGAGAACATCTTTGAACTGTTCGACTACAACGTGCCCTACGAGATCAGACTCAACACCGCGCTCGAACTCGACATGCTGGCGCCATTTCATTACTACGGTGTGGCCGACATCACATTCAACGATGGGCTCACGACAGACGAGGCGAGCCCGCTATCACGGCTCGTAACCCCCGAGCGTATCGACCACATCCTGAAGTCGATTGAGACCTATGGCCAGTCGGGCACAGCTCCACGCGGGCTCATCTTCTGCAGTCGTAAGGAAGAGGCACATTCGCTCTCCGCCGAGCTCAACAAGCGCTTGCTTAGGGGAAAGCAGCTCCGCACTGTCGCGCTGACTGGCCAAGATTCGATCGAGGCGCGCGAAGCAGTGGCCGAGAAGCTGGAAGCTGGTGAACTCGATTATGTGCTCACCGTTGACATCTTCAACGAGGGTGTCGACATCCCCAGCGTGAACCAAATCATCATGCTGCGTCACACCCAATCGAGCATCGTGTTCGTTCAGCAGCTCGGCCGCGGCCTTCGAAAGGTCGCTGGCAAGGAGTACCTCGTTGTGATCGACTTCATCGGAAACTACAAGAACAACTTCTTGATTCCGATCGCGCTCTTCGGCGACGATTCGCTCAACAAAGAATCGATTCGCAAGAACCTCATTGCCGCCGAGGAAGTTGGCGTGCTTGCAGGACTGTCTAGCGTGCGCTTCGATCAGATTTCTCAAGAGCGCGTGCTTCGGTCTCTCGCTTCCGTGAAGCTCGACAGTCTGCAGAACCTCAAGGGCGCCATCGAAACCGTCCGCAACCGAGTGGGCCACATCCCGCTGCTCACCGACTTTTTGACATTCGAGTCCGTAGATCCCGTAGTGCTCGCCACCAAAGTGGGCAATTATCCTGAACTTCTCGCGAAGGTCAAGATCTCCGAGAATCCACTTTCCGGCGCGGAATCGAGAGCGCTCACCGTAGTGTCCAAGGAGCTTCTTACGGCCAAACGGCCCCACGAACTACTGCTTCTCCGACAGCTATTGTCCGACGGCGTCCTCGATGACACGTCTGCCTCGGTTGTGCTCGCGGCAGCGGGGTTACCAGCTCACAACGCCGTGGTGAAGGCCGCGCTTCGAAGCCTCACTCTCGAGTTCAATACTGCGTCTGAAGTCGCCATATTCAAGAGCCCCGGTCCAGCGACCGAAGACGGGCGCGGAGCCGTCACGTTGAGTCCGACTTTTGCAGACGCGTACACAAGATCACCCGCGTTTCGAGCACATCTTGATGACCTCATCGATACCGGCTTGAGAGTTACGGACACTCGCTACCCAGGAGTTGAGCCATTCACTCCCGGCAGTCAGTACTCGCGTAAGGACGCCAGCCGACTCCTTAATTGGCGCAAAAATATGTACTCGACCATCTACGGCTACAAAGTAGATTCGGACACGAGCACCTGCCCGATTTTTGTCACGCTTCACAAGTCGGATGATGTGTCAGAGAGCACTGCCTATGAAGACGAGCTCCTCGACTCTCACACGATGCTTTGGTACACGCGCAGTAGAACAACGCTGGACACTACTGAGGTGCGCCACATTCTGGACAACGCTGTCGACATCCATGTGTTCTCAAAGAAGAGCGATGCTGACGGCCCCGGCCACTATTACCTCGGGCAGGCGACCGCTCAGAAAGCTGAGCAGACCACGATGCCGAACGGCTCGGGCAAGGACCTCTCTGTCGTTCGAGTGCACCTACGTTTTGAAAAGCCGATCCCCGCTGGCCTCTTTGACTACTTCCACACGAACTTGACGAATTAACTGCTCCTCTAGAAGCAAGTCGTTTGTTGCAGCCGAAGTACCGGTTTGCACGCAATGTTTGACGCTAACGCGCGCCATGGTTGGCACGTGGCGGTGCAGTGGGGGCGAAGTCACCGTTAGCCCGAATAGCGTTTAGCCGTTTAAGTTCTCGCCCATAGTGAGGGTGCCAGTAGTCTGCTCGTTGTGACTGATGAAGAATCCTTGCGACTTGTAAGCCAATTTTGGGTGCCGTTTGTGACGATCGTCCCGGTGATTGCTGTCGCGTATATTTTTGAAGCTCGCCTTATCGCGTCAATGTGGACGTTTAAGCACAAGTGGGTGATGGCCGCTCAAGGAGTGTTCGTGACCGGCGGTGGGTTGGCACTTATCTATCTTGAGGTCAAAGCGCTTTGGTCTATTGTTTACTTAAGTTTTGACCTCGCCGATGTGAGCGAAGCACTGGCTCTACTCAGCGTGATCATGGTCGCTGTAATTGGCTATCCGATTGTTCACATCTACATAATCGCGATTAACCCTGTGGTCGAGATCGGGACTTCGGTTGTGATGACTCCGCTAACGTGGCTGCTCAGCAAGGTGGGCAAAAAGGCTACAGCCAGAGTAGGGGCACTAGAAGAAAAGGGCATCAAGTTTGTCGAGCAAACTGATCAGGCTATCGAAGCCGAACTGGCGCTAGAGACGAAATGGGCCGAGTTGCTGAATATGCCCGGTGACCTCGATCCGAAGAGGACAGCACTTATCAGATCGCAGCTCGATGAACGTGCTACGGCTCTTGCCGAATTGCGACAGAGGCGCGAAGCGGGAGTGCAGATGCTCGAAGAGGTTCGGGCTAGGCGCGCAGACTTGGCAGAGCGCCTCAGTCGGTTGACGGAGTACTCAAGCCTTGAGAGCGCTAATCGGCGGGCGAAGACAGACCTGGAAAGAAGTGTCGAAAAGTTCCGACGAATGCGATAGACGCGACGGCACTTCAAGCGACGAAGGAACCCAGCGTTCGCGGAGCCATCAGGTCACTAAGCGGCGTGAACGAGAGGCGCCCATCGATGCGAAATCGTCCTTGGCACGAGCTGCGCCAAGTGTGAAGCCGCGCGCGCGGCGTCTCGGCGTCCAGCCGACATCTTTTTTGGGCTGTGAGCATCTGCGCGGTCCGTCTCAGGAAAAACGTGCGATTTGTCCTCTTTATCCGTAACGGTTTCGGTAACACACTGGCTTACCGCAGAGACAGCACGACACGAGTCTGGAGCGAAGGTGCGTTGGTTGATTGCTGCGGACTCAGTGAGGCCTTGGGCTCGCCGAAGAGCACCCTGCATTGCCCAATTCGGCCGGCAACCTAGTCACTCTTTGGAACCGTGATCGAGATTCGCGCATAGATAGCAGCGGTCGGCTCGGTCACCGCCATAACCAAAATTCTGCGCGGCACGGCAGCTCTCAGCGCGCACCAGAAAGTCAGCACCCCCTGCCACACTAGCCACGTGACAGATACCCGCACCGACGCCCTCACCATCCTCCGCACGCTCGTCGGCAATGACACTGCCGATTTTCATGAGGGGCAGTTTGAGGCGATCGAGACGCTCGTCGATGGGCGTCGCCGCGCACTTGTTGTGCAGCGCACCGGGTGGGGCAAGTCCGCCGTCTACTTCGTTTCGACGCTACTCATGCGCCGCCGAGGTGCAGGCCCGACGGTGCTCGTTTCGCCACTACTTGCGTTGATGCGCGACCAGATCGCTGCGGCATCCCGAGCCGGAGTTCGAGCCGTCGCCATCAACTCCACCAACCCGCACGAATGGGCCGAAGTTCAGCAGCAGCTCGCCAACGATGAAGTCGATGTGTTGCTCGTCTCGCCCGAACGCCTCAACAACCCGAGCTTTCGCGACAACCAACTACCAGCACTGATCAACCGCATCGGGATGCTCGTCGTCGACGAAGCGCACTGCATCAGCGACTGGGGCCACGACTTTCGCCCCGACTACCGCCGCCTGCGCGAACTCATCGCCACCATGCCCGCCGGCGTGCCCGTGCTCGCTACGACGGCCACCGCCAACTCCCGCGTCGTCGCCGATATCGCCGCCCAACTCGAAGGCGGCACAGCCGGCGGCACCGAAAACCCCACCACGGCAGGCACCGAAGTCGTCACTATTCGCGGGCCCCTCGCGCGAGCATCCCTACGCCTGGGCGTACTGAAATTGCCGGATGCCCGAGCCCGCCTCGGCTGGCTACTGAGCCACCTCGCCGAACTGCCCGGCAGCGGCATCATCTACACGCTCACCGTTTCGGCCGCCGAAGACACCGCGCGGCTGCTGCGCGATAGCGGCATGGATGTGCGCGCCTACACCGGCAAAACCGACCCGCAAGAACGCGAAGAGTCCGAGCAGGCGCTCAAGAACAACACCGTCAAAGCGCTCGTCGCCACCAGCGCCCTCGGTATGGGCTTCGACAAACCCGACCTCGGCTTCGTCATCCACCTCGGTGCGCCCTCCTCCCCCGTCGCCTACTACCAACAGGTCGGCCGCGCCGGACGTGCCACCGACAACGCCGATGTGCTGCTGATGCCCGGGCCCGAAGACCGCGACATCTGGGAATACTTCGCCACCTCATCCATGCCCGACCAGACCAACGCCGAACTCGTCATCTCCGAGCTCACCGCCGCAGCCGACTCCGGCGCTGGCCCGGTATCCACCCCCGCGCTCGAAGCGCGCGTGAACCTGCGCCGCAGCCCCCTCGAACTACTCCTCAAAGTGTTGGATGTCGACGGTGCCGTCGCCCGCGTTCAAGGCGGCTGGACCGCCACCGGCCAACCCTGGAGCTACGACGCCGAACGCTACGCCGGAGTCACCGCCGCCCGCCGCGCCGAACAACAGAACATGCTCGACTACGAACAACTGCCCGCCGGCACCGAAGGCTGCCGCATGGAATTTCTGCAACGCGCCCTCGACGACGACACCGCCACCCCCTGCGGCCGCTGCGACAACTGCGCCGGCCTCTGGTACCCCACCGACATCAGCACGGATGCCACCAGCCGCGCCACCGCCACCCTCGACAAAGTCGGTGTACCGATCGAACCCCGCGCCCAATGGCCCACCGGAGCCGACAAACTCGGCGTGCCCGTGCGCGGACGCATCAACCCCGACCAGCGCTCCAGCGAAGGCCGCGCCCTCGCCCGCCTCACCGACCTCGGCTGGGGCGGAACCCTGCGCACCCTCTTCGCCCCCGGCACCCCCGACGCACCCGCAAGCCCCGCCCTCATCGCCGCCTGCGTGCGCGTACTCGCCGACTGGGGCTGGGATGAGCGCCCCGTCGCCGTGGTCTCGATGCCGTCACGCAGCCGACCACAACTCGTGGCATCCGTCGCCGAAGCCCTCGCCAGCGCCGGCAAGCTGCCCTACCTCGGTCAGCTTTCGCACACCGGCGACGGCCCACACGGTGAACCCGGCGGAAACAGTGCCTACCGGCTAGTGAGTGTGTGGCAACAGTTCGAATGGGCCGGTGGCACAGAGCTACCCCAGGGGCCCATCCTGCTCGTCGACGACCTTGTCGACTCCCGGTGGACCCTCACGATCGCCGCAAAAGCACTCCGCGAAGCGGGAGCGGGAGCGGTGCTTCCGTTCGCGCTCGCCCTGCGCGGGTAGCTCTGACGTCGCGCGTCGTGCGACCAATCAACTCGACAACTACATGATGACCATCCAGGCACCATCATCAGGCAGCGTGCCCCACGGACGGCAGCGCACGATCAGGTTCTGTCCATTCGGACGCAAAAAGTATCAATCTGTACTTGAAAAGTATCCATCTAGGCGTTACTATTCAAGCATGAACGCGTCAGAAGCTCTACGAGCACTGGCTAAGATCTCGTCAAGCCAGTGGGGAATGGTCACAACGCCGCAGGCACGCTCGATACAAGTAAGTCGAGTACAGATCGCGCGGCTCGCGGAGAGCGGACATCTCGAGCGCCTCGCACATGGCGTCTACAGAGATGCCGGGAGTTCCCCGCACGAATTCGACGGTATTCGAGCTGCCTGGCTCAGCCTCGATCCAGATCGAGTGGCAGAGGACCGCATCCGGGACGGAGCAGCGGGGATAGTGGTGAGCGGAAATACAGCGGCGGCCCTGCACGGAATTGGAGACCTCCTACCCACCCCATATGTTTTCACTTCGCCTGCCCGTCGGCAGTCGCAGCGCCCCGACATCCGCTTCAAGCGAAGGCTCCTCACTACCGACGAAATCACTCTGGTAGCCGGAATTCCGACGACTGGAGTTGAGCGAACGATCGCGGACCTGGTGCAGGACAAAGAAGACCTGAGCCTTGTCGGGGATCTCGTGGGTGACGCGCTCCGTTCCGGCACCATTCAGCTGGATCTTCTTGCCGCCCTCCTCAGCCCCCTTGCCTCACGAAATGGGTTCCTAAAAGAAGACGGACTCGCGCTACTGAGGAAGCTTCTAGAGCTGGGCCACGTCGATGTTGCGACCCAAATCAAGCGGGTGGTTTCAAACCCAGCGTGGCGCTCAGCGATGTCTCCCGCCGACGCAACAGCGCTATCCGAAGCACTCGCGAAGGCGATCGAAGGGCCGCAGAGCGTCACATCCGACGACGACATGCGATCCGTGCAAGCGCTCGTGAAAGATGTCAACTCGCTACAGAGTCTCGCGACGCAGAGCCAGGAACCCAATGCAGACTGAAGACGCTCCGTATTCCAACGCACGCGCCGTTCAGGCAGCAATCAAAAGTGCCGCACAGCGCGACGTGAGAGCCAAGTCGGTCGGAGTCGGCGATCTGATCCGACAAGCGACATTTGACCGATTCCTGTGCAGAGTGTTTTCCGTTCAGCCACCCAAGTTCGTGCTCAAGGGCGGCACCGGCATGCTCGCTCGGCTGTCGCCTGACCTTTGACGTCTACGTTGGCGTGACGAAGCAGAGCACCCTGTCAATAGACGTTGCAGCCGGCTACAAGCCCACAGGAGAGCTCGAAACGTTGAGTCCGGCCAATCGGTTGCCGCTTGCCCGTCTGCGCACTTTCGACTACGTGCTGTACCCGCTTGGTGGACCAAGTGGCGGACAAACTATGCGCAACCCACTCGAGATACGGTGAGAGCAAATCTCCCTCGTCGCGCGTCAAGGACTTGATTGATCTCCTTATTATTTCATTGACGGAATCGCTCGATGCTCGACGCCTGTGGATTGCAGTCGCGACTGAATCCAAACGTCGCGAACTCGACCAAATAGCGGCATTCGTCATCCCTCCGGACTGGTCGAGTCGATATCTGGTGCTCGCTCGACCTCTCGGGCGCTTGGAGAACTTTCCCAACGCGTCGGTCGCCGAGGAACGCGTCCAAGCCATGCTGAACCCGATATTGGACGGATCTGTTAAGAGCGGCTGGTGGAATCCGGCCGCTGGGAGCTGGATCAAGTCAAAGTGAGCTCATCTTTGCAACCTGTCGTTGGCTTGCGGATCGTAATCTGCGTGTCTAGTGCAGCCAACACGACGCCGAGGTCGTTGTTGAACGAGTAGGAAAACACGTCGAGTGTCACCGCAGCTGACGCATCTCGTGCAGCGTGCGGCCCTACTGACCGATCATCTCGGCGGCCTCGTCGAAGTGCGCTCTCAAAAACTCCTGCTGAGAGCCCAGCAAAAAGCTAGTCTGGTACCTAAAGCAACGATGCCGTTGCCGTGCGATCGGAGGTCGCCACCGTGTCAGATTTCTCCACGAAGCCCTACAGCTTCGCCCTCGGAGCACTCCTCTCAGTGCTCGCGATACCCCTCGCCATCGCCGCCGCAGTGATCGTCGGCCAACTGGGATTAGGGATCGCGACCGTAGTCGGAGCGATTGGAATGTTTGCGGCATTTCAACTCTTCGCCCTAGGGTCACGCCACACGGTAACGCGCGCCCGCGATTTCATGTTCGCCCTCATCGTTGGTGCCATCGCTACAGTTCTCGGAGCCCTCTCAGGGCTGCTCTCTGACGCCTACAGTGCCTTTATTTCCAGCGGCGGCACCACCGGCATCATCGAGCGCATCTTCGCCGGACGAATCGAGCTGCCATTTCCCAGTAGCCTCGAAGAAGTAGTTGTCCCCCTCACCATCACCGCTGTCCTCGCCGTCCTTGCGGTCGTCATGAACGCAGCCAAGGCCCTTGCCGCACACCGCGACGCTATCGTCGCTAAAGCCAACGCCGTCGCAACATCAGCCACCAACCGCTTAGAGACTTCGCGAAACGCACTGTCGTCATCCGCCAGCACTTCAGCGAATGCCGCCAACCGATTCGCCAACCACGTAATGACCATCAATGCCTCGTCCCCGGGCACCCTGCTCAACGGCAAACCACTCAACGAAGAGCAGCCGAAAAAGCATCTCTGGTCGTCGTTGACTGAACTCGGTCACAAAGCAATCAAAGCTTGGTCAGGTCTCCGAACTAGACAGTAGACACCCACCCGGCGCGCAGTGCTCACTAGCGCAGTTGACTTACGGCTCGTTCAGGCGTGTAATAGAGATACCCCTTGGGGGTATCCACGCTGAAGGAGAATCATGGTCGGCTACGACGACAACAAGGAGCAGCTGCTCAAGCGGTTGCGTCGCGCTGAAGGTCAGGTTCGCGGCATCCACCGCATGGTTGAAGAAGATACCTACTGCATCGATGTGCTCACTCAGGTGTCTGCAGCAACGAAAGCGCTCGAAACTGTTGCTCTTGCCCTGCTCGACGACCACCTCAACCATTGTGTTGCCGAAGCCAGCCGTGAAGGCGGCCCTGTCGCCGACGAAAAGATTCGCGAAGCGAGTGCCGCCATCGCGCGTCTCGTTCGTTCGTAGCAGGAACATCGTTCCTAAATTGCACATCGTTCCTAACCAGCACATCGTTCCTAACTCCCACCCCGCTCAACACTCCGCCCGCGCCTAGCGCCTGCGGCAATCGAAGGAGAACCAATGACTCACACCGCCGATTACCTGGTCGAAGGCATGACCTGCAGCCACTGCGTAAGCAGCGTCACCGAAGAACTTACTGAAGTGGATGGCGTCACCGAGGTCTCTGTCGCGCTAGCGTCGGGTCTTCCCTCCACCGTTTCAGTCACATCCGAGGCACCCCTCGACGAAGCGACTGTTGGCGCCGCAATCGAGGAGGCCGGCTACACGCTCGTAAAGAGCCTCTAATGACAGCCGAGCCCCTTGCATCGGGCAACGTCAACCTCACGGATGTCGAACTCGACATCACCGGGATGACCTGCTCGTCGTGCGCGAACCGCATCGAGCGCAAGCTCAACAAGCTCCCCGGCGTCGAAGCTACGGTGAACTACGCCACAGAGAAAGCTCGTGTTCGGGCACCCGAGGGTGCTGACACTGAGCAGTTCCTGGAAGCGGTGAAGGCCGCGGGGTATAGCGCTGTCATCCCGACCCCGATCACCGAGTCGCCAGACTCTGACGTACCCGCTACCGGCGACGATCGGGCACAACTGCTGCTCCGCCGACTACTGATCTCGACCGCGTTGACCGTTCCCGTCGTGCTGATGTCGATGATCCCTGCGCTGCAGTTCACGAACTGGCAGTGGTTGACCCTCACCCTCGCGGCACCGGTTGCCGTCTGGGGTGCGTGGCCGTTCCACCGTGCCGCCGCGACCAACGCCCGCCACGGTGCCGCAACGATGGACACCCTCATTAGTTTGGGTGTGCTGGCGGCGTTCGGCTGGTCGCTCTACGCCCTCTTCTTCGGTGAAGCCGGTATGCCCGGCCTCACCATGACGATGACGTTCTTCGGAACCCCGAGCGCTGGCTCAGGTGAGATTTACCTTGAGGTCGCCGCAGCGGTGACCGTATTCATCTTGCTCGGCAAGTACATCGAGGCGCGGGCAAGCCGCGAGTCTGGTGCTGCCCTGCGTGCCCTGCTCGAACTGGGCGCCAAGGATGCGACCGTGCTGCGCGGCAGCTCCGAACAACGCGTTGCTGTTTCGGCGCTCGTCGTCGGCGATCGCGTTGTTGTGCGTCCCGGCGAGAAAATCGCCAGCGACGGCCTCGTCATTGACGGCAGCTCGGCCGTCGATGAGAGTATGCTCACCGGCGAATCAGTGCCGGTCGAAGTTGGCCCAGACAGCCGCGTCACCGGCGCAACCCTCAACGTGGGTGGCCGCCTACTCGTCGAGATCACGCGCATCGGCAGCGACACCGAACTGGCACGCCTCGGTCGCCTCGTCGAAGATGCACAAACTGGCAAAGCCGACATCCAGCGTCTCGCCGACCGTGTTTCGGCAATCTTTGTACCCGTCGTGCTCGTGCTCGCCGTGATTGCCTTCGTCGGGTGGATGATCGCCGGCGGGCCCATCGAACTAGCCTTCACTGCCGCCGTCACCACGCTCGTCATCGCGTGCCCCTGTGCTCTCGGACTCGCCACGCCCACCGCCCTACTCGTCGGCACCGGCCGTGGATCGCAACTCGGCATCCTCATTAGCGGACCCCAAGTTCTCGAGCAAACCCGCGCTGTCGACACGATCGTGCTCGACAAGACCGGAACCGTCACCACCGGCGAAATGCGCTTGAGCGCCATCGACGTGCTTGAGGGCGAGAGCGAAGAGCTCGTGCTGGCGTGGGCGGCTGCCGTCGAGGCTGGCTCGGAGCATCCGGTCGGCCGCGCGGTTGTTGCCGCAGCAGCACAGCGAGCCATCGAACTGCCCACCGCTAGTGACTTTGCCGCCCACGCTGGCAGCGGGGTTCAGGCGACCATCGACGGCACCGTCGTGCTTGTCGGCCGCGCCTCCTGGCTCACCACCGAACAGAACCAGACGGTGTCGGATGCCGCACTCGCCCTAGTCGAGAAAGCTGAAGCTGCCGGATCCACCGCGATGGTTATCGCGTGGGACGGTCAGGCGCGAGGCGTTCTGGTCGTCGGGGATACCGTCAAGGCAAGCAGCGCGGATGCGATAGCTGAGTTCGTCCGGCTCGGCCTGCGCCCCGTGCTCCTCACTGGCGACAATGCGGGAGCCGCGGCATCCGTCGCTTCCGTCGTCGGAATCACCGACGTGCACGCTGGCATCACACCGCAGGGAAAGCTCGATGTTATCCGCCAGCTGCAGGCCGACGGGCGCGTTGTTGCCATGGTCGGCGATGGCGTGAACGATTCCGCTGCTCTCGCCGCAGCCGACCTCGGTATCGCTATGGGCGGCGGAACGGATGCCGCAATCGCCGCCAGCGACATCACCGTCGTCAGCGGTGACCTGCTTGTCGTGGCTGACGCGGTTCGGCTCGCCAAGCGCACCCTCGGCATCATTCGCGGCAACCTGTTCTGGGCCTTCGCCTACAACGTGGCGGCGCTGCCGATCGCAATGCTGGGTCTACTGAACCCGCTCATCGCAGGTGCGGCTATGGCCTTCTCCTCGGTGTTCGTCGTGATGAATAGCCTGCGGCTTCGCCGGTTCAAGGGCAGCGCACAACGTTCTTAGCCCTCGCGCTCGCGAATAGCGACCGCGTCAGCTTCGTCTGCAGCCTGACGCCTTGCCAGCATCAGGCTGCGGGCGGTGTCCCGCAGGGGCAGTTGCACGGTGTTTTCGGCGGAGACCCCGGCCAACAACTGGCGCAGACGAGTAAATTCGGCATCCACTTCAACACCGGCGACGAGTGCCAGGTTGCTGATGTAGAGCCAGATGAGGAGGGCCAGTGCTCCTCCGAGCCAGCCATACACGCGGTCGTAGTTCGCGATGGTTGACACATAGAAACCGAAAGCTGCGGTGGCAAAGCCCCACGTGACAATTGCGAACACAGCTCCAGTGCCGACCCACCGCATCCGTTCGTGGCGAACGTTGGGCGTGTAGTAGTAGAGCACGGTGATGATCATGGTGAGGATGGCGGCCAGCACAGGCCAGCGCCCGTATGACCAGATCGTGATCCAGGGTTCGCCAATGCCGAGTGCTTCGCCGATCGCGGTTGCCACGTTGTTGGTGGCGAGCAGGAGGGTCACGACGGCGGCGAAGGCGATGAGGAGGAAGGCGGAAAGAATGAGCATGAGTCCGCGGAACTTCACCAGACGACGACCCTCTTGCACTTCGTACACACTGTTTGTTGCGCGGCCGAAGGCGGTGGCGTAGCTCGACATCGACCAAATGCTGAGGGCGATTCCGATCGCAAGAGCCAGTCCGGGGCTGTCGATGGAGAACAGTTGTGTCAGCGGTTGTTCGAGCAGATCGACAGTGCCAGGCAGCAAGATCTCTTCGGCGAGATCGAGCACGGTGTCGGCGGCTTGTTCCTTGCCCTGGGCAAGTGCGAATGCCGACACCACGGTCAGCGCAGCCGGCAGGATCGTGAGGGCGGCAAAGAATGCGAGAGTCGCTGCAGAATCGATACCACGGTGGAGCATAAAGCCGTGCCACGCCCGCCGAATGGCGTAACGCCATTCACGTCGCGGTTCGATGAGGTTGCTCGTCGCCTCAGATGATTCCATCCGGTCAGTTTAAGCGACACGGGAGGCGTGCGGGCGAGTGAGCCTAGAACGCCACGCCCCTAGAGGATCCCCCTGGATAGGTTTAGGCTCAGGGCATTAGCCGCCGCGTGCTGCGACGACATGGGTTCTGAGGAGGAACACCATGACTACGATCACACCCTGTCTGTGGTTCAACGGGAATGCCGAAGAAGCAGTGAGCTTTTACACCGCCGCATTTGTCGAAAGCACCGTGTACGACACACGCTACGTTCCCTCGGAGGACGTGGCCCACAAACACAGCGAGCTCTCCCCCACGGTTCTTTCTATCGAGTTTGACCTGGCTGGGCAGCGTCTGGTTGCCCAGAACACAGGCGAGCGGTATGGATTCACCCCGGCGATCTCGTTCATGGTGAACTTCGATCCTTCGATAGACCCGAACGCCACGGAGCACCTTGATGCACTGTGGAATGCCCTCATCGCTGGCGGCACCGCAGTGAGGCCTATCGACTCATATGACTTCAGCCCGCGATACGGCTGGCTGCGAGACAAGTTTGGGCTGAGCTGGCAGCTCCTTCTCACTGATCCGATTGACGAGCTACGTCCAAAGGTTGTTCCCTCATTGATCTTTAGCAGCCATGTGCAGAACCGCGCTCATGAGGCTGCGGAGTTCTACACGTCGGTGTTCGAGGGTTCCGGTCTGGGGTCGGATGTGCGATTCGACAAGCACACCGGAGCGGCTGCGGCCGATTCGGTGATGTTCGCCGATTTCCATCTTGGCGAACAATGGTTTGTCGTCATGGATGCGACTGTCAAACACCGAGCCGGCTTCACCAATGCGGTTTCGTTCATCGTTTCCTGTGACGATCAGGCAGAGATTGACCACTACTGGGCTGCGCTATCAGCGGTTCCGGATGTTGAGCGCTACGGCTGGTGCACCGACAAGTTCGGAGTGAGTTGGGAGATCACACCGGCGAACTTGTCCAAGCTCATCGCGTCGCCAGAAGCAGCCCGGCGTCTGCTCGAGAAGGGGAAGCTCGAAGTCGACGAGCCATAGCCAGGTGTTTGCGTGCCCACTTCGAATGTTCCTGCTGGCGCTATCGATGCGATAGATATTTTCGCGCATGTGCGGGAAACACCAGCCACAGCGCGATCGCAAGGGCCGCAGCGAGCACACCGGCAATGAGGCCGGCGGGGCGGCCAGCGACAACATCAAAGATGAGCATTGCGGTGCCAGCGATTGTCAGCGACACCACCACGAGCGTGATCTTGAGCAGACGGTCGGATGCCGTGACAAGTTGCGGTTTTGCCTTACGCCCGAAGAGTGCTCGGTGCAGGCTCACGGGTGAGAGCGCGAGGGCTGTGGCGAGCACTGCGACGCTTACGAGGGCCAGGTAGAGCGTGACCTGATACTGGTCGAGTTCGGTGAATCGGGTTTGAAATGCGAGGGTAAGCAAGAATCCGGTGAGGATCTGCGTGCCGGTCTGGATCACGCGCAGTTCTTGCAGAATCTCAGTCCAGTTGCGGTCGCTGCGTTCTGTTGCGGTCTCATCTCTCCCGTCGCTTCGGGGAGCCTTTGCGGACTCATTTGTGCTCATCTCCATATCGTAAACAGATTCTCATCGTTGTTGCGGTTTCGGTTTATGTTCGTTGCATTAGCCGCCACGTTTCCCCACGTTGTCGTACACAACACGAACTACTACCCCGCCGAAGGCTTGGCTGACTTTCAAAAAAATCGCGCCGCGAAGTGTTGACGATCGACTTCGAGATTGCGGGCCAGCGACACCGGGGGGGGGGCGGTCATGTTTTCTGACTTCCAGCTTAGAGATCAATGGTTTGTGGCGATGGATGTCGGCGGTTCCGGATGCCGAAGCATGCGGGTGGTGCAAGGACAAGTTCGGTGTCAGCTAGCAGATAGTTCCGGCAAACATGAATGAGCTCATCGTGCAGCGTGGCATCAGAAGATCACTAGCTTGCACGACGGCGCTCGAATACCCGGCGCGAAAAGCATGACTCTTATGTGGCACTTGCCAGCGTGGTCCATGAGGCGAACCGGTTCCTGCTGGCAGCAGCAGGACACAGTCCTCGGCCTTGATTTACGCAAGCGCTTGCGTTGATGTGTGGTTGGTCTTAGGGTGGGTTCCCGTGAGTGTGAGGATCGAAGAGGTCGCCGACCGGGCGGGGGTCGCCACGTCGACAGTGTCCCGGGCGTTGCGTGACCTGCCGGGAGTGTCGATGGTTACCCGGCAGCGGATCAAGGACATTGCCGCAGAGGTCGACTATGTCGCTTCCCCCAATGCCTCCCGTCTCGCGTCGGGTGTCACCGGTACCGTGGCGGTGATCGTTCCGGATGCCACGAAGTGGTTTTTCGGGCAGGTTATCGCCGGCGCGGGTGCGACGCTCCGGGCCGCGGGCCGGGACGTGTTGCTGTACGAACTGGGCGATGAGGAAGGCCGCCGCCGCTTTTTTGCCGAACAGCGGCTGCGCGGCCGTGCCGATGCCGTGCTGCTCCTGTCTCTTCGCCTGACCCAGAAAGAGACCCGAATGCTCCAGGACCTAGAGGTCCCGGTGGTCCTGCTTGGCTCACGTTCGAAGGAATTCGGCAGCGTGTATGTCGATGACCGGGCCGCCGCTCGGACCGCAGTCCGGCACCTTGTCAATCTGGGCCATCGCCGGATCGGGCTGATCGGCATCAACGACGACGCCGAAGTCACTACCGGGAGCTTGGCGCCACCATCGCGGGTTTCCGGCTACCGACAATCTTTGCTGGCAGCGGGCATCGCTATCGAGGACGAGCTGCAGCAGTTCGGTGTGAATTCGGTGTCCGGAGGGGCAGCAGCCATGACCCGGCTGCTGTCGGCCCCAGCCCCTCCGACGGCAGTCTTTGTCGCCTCGGATGAGATGGCTTTCGGAGCCCTCGACGTGGTCCGCTCGGCGGGTATGGACGTTCCCGGGGATGTCTCCTTCGTGGGGTTCGACAACCACGATCTTTCCGGGGTCATGGGCCTGAGCACCATCGACCAGAACGTCCGGGGGCAGGGGCAGGCGGCAGCCGAACTGCTGCTCGACGCACTGCACACCCGCTCATGGGTCGGGACTGCCGGATCAGCCCGGATGATCGCCACGCATCTGGTACTACGGCGCAGCTCGGCCCCGCCGCACACCAACCCTGCTGCACTCGCGGCAATTACACACCCCGACAAGGAAGATGACTAATGGAATACCGCAAACTGGGCTCGTCCGGCATGTACATCAGCGCACTGGCATACGGAAACTGGATCACACACGGTGAGCAGATCGACCAGGACGCGGCCACCGCCTGCGTCCGCAAGGCACTGGACCTGGGCATAACCACCTTCGACACCGCCGACGCCTACGCTGGCACGCGCGCGGAAACCACCTTGGGCGAGGTACTGCGCGGGACCAGACGCGAGAGCACCGAGATTTTCACCAAGGTCTACTTTCCCACCGGCCAAGGCAAGAACGACCGCGGCCTGTCCCGCAAGCACCTCATGGAATCGATCAACGGCTCGCTCCGGCGCCTCCGCACCGACTACGTCGATCTTTACCAAGCGCACCGCTACGACTACGACACGCCCCTGGAGGAAACCATGCAGGCCTTCGCCGACATCGTCCGCGCCGGTAAGGCCCACTACATCGGCGTCTCCGAGTGGACCGTGGAGGAAATCCGGGCAGGCGCAGCCCTCGCCAAAGACCTGGGCATCCAGCTGATATCCAACCAGCCCCAGTACTCCATGTTGTGGCGGGTCATCGAGGAAGAAATCGTGCCCACCAGCAGGGAACTCGGAATCGGCCAGATCTGCTGGTCCCCACTCGCCCAAGGCGTGTTGACCGGAAAATACCTTCCCGGCCAGGCTGCACCGAAGGACTCCCGGTTCGCCGGAGACAATGGCACTCTCAAGGAGAATCGCTACCTCACCGAGGGCATCCTCACCAGGGTGCAGCAGCTCAAACCACTCGCCAATGAAGCAGGACTCTCCATCGCCGGACTCGCCGTCGCCTGGGTTCTGCAGAACAACAATGTATCCGCCGCAATCGTCGGCGCCTCACGGCCCGAACAACTGGAAGACAACGCCAAAGCTGCAGGCGTGAAACTGGACGAAGCGCTAATGGCCCGCATCGATGAACTGCTCGGCCCGGTCGCCGAACGGGACCCCACCAAGGTCGAATCCTTCAAGGAACGCGTCTAGGCCGCGCGACGCCGGGGACCTACGCCTTGACATACTCGTTGGGGTTGAGCACATACTTCGTCGCTGCTCCGGCGTCGAACTCGGCGTAGCCGCGTGGGGCATCCTCCAGCGTGATGGCCTTGGCGTTCACTGCCTTGGCGATCTGCACCTTGTCGTGCAGGATCGCCATCATCAGCTGACGGTTGTACTTCATCACCGGGCACTGTCCGGTCGCGAAGGAGAGGGACTTGGCCCAGCCGAGCCCGAGCCGGAGCGACAGGTTGCCGGTCTGCGCTGCCGCATCCTCCGCACCAGGATCGCCCGTGACGTAGAGCCCCGGGATGCCCAGCGCACCGCCAGCCGCCGTGACGGTCATCAGCGAGTTGAGCACGGTCGCCGGGGCCTCGTGGGACGCATCCTTGCCGTGTCCTCTGGCCTCGAACCCGACCGCATCGACTCCGGCATCGACCTCCGGGACGCCGAGGATCTGCTCGATCTGGTCCTGCGGCTCGCCCTTGGTCAGGTTCACCGTTTCACAGCCGAAGCTGCGGGCTTGCGCCAGGCGCTCCTCGTTGAGGTCGCCGACGATGACGACGGCGGCGCCGAGCAGCTGCGCGGATACCGCCGCGGCCAAGCCGACGGGGCCGGCACCGGCCACGTAGACGGTGGAGCCGACGCCCACTCCGGCGCTGACCGCTCCGTGGAAGCCGGTCGGGAAGATGTCGGAGAGCATGGTCAGATCCATGATCTTCTCCAAGGCCTGGTCCCGGTCGGGGAACTTCAGCAGATTCCAGTCGGCGTATGGCACGAGTACGTACTCGGCCTGGCCTCCCACCCAGCCGCCCATGTCGACGTAGCCGTAGGCGCTGCCGGGACGGTCGGGGTTCACGTTGAGACAGATGCCGGTCTTGCGTTCCTTGCAGTTCCGGCACCGACCGCAGGAGATGTTGAACGGGACGGACACGATGTCGCCGACCTTGATGAACTCGACATCCGGCCCCTTCTCGACCACCTCGCCGGTGATCTCGTGGCCGAGCACCAGATCTGCCGGGGCGGTGGTGCGCCCACGGACCATGTGCTGGTCCGATCCGCAGATGTTCGTGGTCACGGTCTTCAGGATCACCCCGTGCGGCACCTTGCGGCCGACGTTGGCCGGATTAACTCCCGGCCCGTCTTTCAATTCGAAGGTGGGGTAGTCGATGTCGATGACCTCGACGACTCCCGGGCCCTTGTAGGCAACAGCTCTGTTTCCGGTCATGAAAGTACCTTCCTGGTGCGTTCAGCCGACCGAGGATCGCCCAGGCCCGCATGGAATTACCTAGTTGGTGCCCTTCGATTCCACTACAGGTCGGCCGGATGCGCAACCCTTCGTTCCGGGCCCGCGCCGCCGCCCGCTTCCACACATCGGTCAGCGAAGACTGAGCTGCTTCAACACCTCAGTTGAAGAGTGCCGCGGCCTTGGCCATGGTCTGGATCACGCCGTAGAGCAGCGGGATGCCGACGAGCGCCCAGACGACCGCGAGTTGTGCCTTCTTCATGTCAAACCTCCGCTGTGATCTTGAGGTCTTCCGACCGGGACGTGGGTGGTTCGTGGAACGTGGTATGCACAGGCCGCACCAGGAGGTTGGCTATGAACCCAACGACCAGCAGCCCCACCATGGTCAGCAGTGCAGGCTGGTAGGCCGCTGCTGTCAGTTCTCCCGGGGCGCCCTGGGCGTCCAGGAAGCCGTTCACGATCAGCGGGCCGGCGATCCCCGCCGCTGCCCAGGCGGTCAGCAGCCTACCGTGGATGGCCCCCACCTGGAACGTGCCGAAGAGATCGCGCAGGTACGCCGGTACCGTGGCGAAACCGCCGCCGTAGAAGGAAATGATGATGAACGCGAGCGTCACGTATACCACCGTCGTGCTGGATCCGACCAGCGCCAGCAGCAGGTACAGGGCCATGCCCACGCCGAGGTAGATCATGTAAATGTTCTTGCGCCCAGTGACATCCGACAAGGACGACCACACGAACCGGCCACCCATGTTGGCGATCGACAGTAGACCGACAAATCCGCCGGCCACGGCGGCCGTGACCATGGACTGGCCGTCGGGCTGACGGAAGAAGTCTTGGATCATGGGTGCGGCCTGCTCGAGGATGCCGATGCCCGCCGTGACGTTGCAGAAGAGCACAATCCAGACGAGCCAGAACTGGCGGGTCTTGATCGCGCTGGCCGCCGAGACGTGGTTGCTGGTGACCAGAGCCTTCACCTTGACTGTCGCCAGGTCGAAACCGGCTGGCTTCCAGCCGTCGGCGGGCACCCGAATCGTGAACGCGCCGAACATCATGAACGCGAGGTAGACGAGCCCAAGCGTGAGGAACAACTTGCCGACCGCGTCACCGCTGGCCACCCAGCCGGTCACACCCGAATTGGGATCGTAGAAGCTGAGCAGTCCCGTCGAGACGGGGCTGGCGATCAGTGCGCCGCCGCCGAACCCCATGATGGCCATGCCGGTTGCCAGGCCCGGGCGGTCCGGGAACCACTTGATCAGTGTCGACACCGGGGAGATGTAGCCGATCCCCAAGCCGATGCCACCGATGAAGCCATAGCCCAGGTAGACCAGCCACAGCTGGCTGGAGAAGATACCGAGCGAACCGATCAAAAAGCCGCTCGACCAGAACAGCGCGGAGACGAACATGGCCTTGCGCGGGCCGCTCCGGTCCACCCACGTTCCCATGACCGCGGCCGACAGCCCGAGCATGACGATGGCGATCGAGAAGATCACGCCGATCTGGGTGAGGCTCACATCGAAATGCGTGACCAGTGCCGTTTTGTACACGCTCGACGCGTAGGCCTGGCCGATACTCAAATGCACCGCCAACGCGGCCGGCGGAATGAGCCAACGATTAAACCCGGGAGGTGCGATGGTGTGTTCTCGATCGAGCCAACTCATGGATGATCCCCTCGTCACATGTGAGCCTGTAACGCAGCCGCGCTGCTGTCGGCAATTCTGCCGTGCATCACAGACTAGCCGTTTACCCCGCGAAATTTTGTACGTCTGATCCGGATTGTTTCCAAATTCCCATCGATTGCGGGCAGGATGGGGGTATGAAACGTGGAGCACCGGTCGAGGACATCAACGAGAACAACCTGGTCGTCAAGAAGCCCAAGAAGTCCGCGGCCGGGCTGGAGGCCGTGGTCGTGGCGCTGGATCGTGGGATCGCACAGGCGGGCGTGACCCGCACCGCCCGCTCGTTGCTGCGATTGAACCAGCGCGACGGAACGGACTGCCCCGGCTGTGCCTGGCCAGAGTCGCAGGGCCACCGCAAGGCCGCGGAGTTCTGCGAGAACGGCGCCAAGGCCGTCGCCGAGGAGAGCACGCTGCGCACCGTGACCCCGGATTTCTGGGCCGAGCATTCCATCGCCGAACTGTCCGAGAAGACCGAGTACTGGCTGGGCAACCAGGGCCGGATCACGCATCCGGTGGTCATCCGTCCCGGCGACACGCACTACTCGCAGATCTCCTGGAACGACGCCTTCGAACTCATCGGGGAGAAGATCCGCGCCACGACCCCGGAGCGCACCGTCTTCTACACCTCCGGCCGCACGGCCAATGAGTCGGCGTTCATGTACCAGCTCTTCGCCCGCTCGATCGGCACCAACAACCTGCCGGACTGCTCGAACATGTGCCACGAATCATCCGGCTCCGCCCTGAACCCCACGATCGGCATTGGCAAGGGCACGGTCTCCCTCGAGGACATCCACCAGGCCGAACTCATCTTCGTCATTGGGCAGAACCCCGGCACGAACCACCCGCGGATGCTGTCGGCCCTGGCCGAATGCAAGGACAACGGCGGCAAGATCGTCGCCGTGAACC
Source organism: Rhodoglobus galactosidasius (assembly GCF_054957775.1). Taxonomy (NCBI): domain Bacteria; kingdom Bacillati; phylum Actinomycetota; class Actinomycetes; order Micrococcales; family Microbacteriaceae; genus Rhodoglobus; species Rhodoglobus galactosidasius. Next base: position 268,024 of record NZ_JBQIAV010000001.1, read on the forward strand.
CGCTCCCCGAGGCCGGGCTGTTCAACTTCAAGGACCCTCAGACGCCGAAAGGCCTCGTCGGCGGCGGCACGAATCTGGCCGACGAGTTCCTGCAGATCAAGGTCGGGGCAGACCTGGCACTGTTCCAGGCCCTCGGCCACCTGCTGCTCGAGGAGGAGGAACGGGTCCCCGGCTCCGTCGTCGACCACGAGTTTGTCGCCGCCAACACCGACGGCATCGACGCCTACCGGGCCGCCCGCAAGACCATCGACTGGGGCGAGACCGAGGCGGCGACCGGCCTGTCCCGGCTGGAGATCGCCACGGTCGCCCGGATGATGGTCGACTCGAAAGCGACGATCATCTGCTGGGCGCTCGGCCTCACCCAGCAGCCTCACTCCGTGAACACGCTCAAGGAGATCATCAACCTGCTCCTGCTGCAAGGCAACTTCGGCAAACCTGGCGCTGGCGCCTGCCCGGTGCGCGGCCACTCGAACGTGCAGGGCGACCGCACGATGGGCGTCTGGGAGAAACCGCACGAGTGGATGCTGGATGCCCTAGACAAGGAGTTCGGGATCGTCGCCCCCCGCGCGCACGGCCTCGACTCGGTCGACACGGTCGAGGCGTTCGAGAACGACGACGTCGACGTGTTCGTGTCGATGGGCGGAAACTTTGCGCTCGCTGCATCCGACACCGTGGCCCTCGGTGCCGCGCTGCAGCGGGTGGGCCTGACCGTGCACGTGTCGACCAAGCCGAACCGTTCCCATGTGATGCACGGGCTCACCTCGCTGATCCTGCCGACGCTGGGCCGCACGGACACCGACGACAAGCATCCAGGCGGCCGCCAGGTGCTCTCCGTGGAGGACTCCATGTCGGTGGTACGCACCACCCAGGGCCGGCTGAAGCCGGTGTCGGATCACCTGCTCGCCGAACCGGTGATCATCGCCCGGATGGCCAGCGCCACCCTCGGCGAGGACCACCCGGTGGACTGGAAGGCGATGGCGGATGACTACGACGTCGTCCGCGACCACATCGCCCGCGTGCTGCCGGGCTTCGCGAACTTCAACACACGCCTGAAGACGAAGAACGGTTTCGTGCTGCCCAACCCGCCACGCGACACCCGCAGCTTCGCCACCGACATCGGCCTGGCCCGGTTCACGGTCAGCCCGCTGGAGTACCTCACGCCGCCGCCGGGTCACCTGATCCTGCAGACGATGCGCAGCCACGACCAGTACAACACCACGTTCTACGGCCTGGACGACCGCTACCGCGGCATCTCGGGCGGCCGTCGCGTCATCCTGATCAATAAGGACGACGCCGCCGACATGGGCTTCGCCGACCGCGCCCTCGTCGACGTGATCAGCACGTTCCAGGGCGAGGAGCGTCGTGCGGACAAGTTCCACCTAGTCTTCTACCCGACCCCGCGGGGCTGCGCGGCGGCCTATTTCCCCGAGGCGAACGCCCTGATGCACCGCGAGTTGGTCGCCCGCGAGTCGAACACGCCGGGTTACAAGGCGATGGCGGTGCGGTTCGTACCGGGCACGGAGGACACGCCGCAGATGAGCTAGCGCGGGCTGGCTGGGCCGCTCAGCGGGCGCGGGCTGGCTCGCCCTGCGTGATGCGTTCCTGCCCGGCGTAGAGCACCATCGAGTTTCCGCGCAGGAAGCCCACGAGCGTCATGCCGACCTCCGTGGCAAATTCCGCGGCGAGCGAGGAGGGCGCCGACACGGCGGCCAGAACCGGGATGCCTGCCATCATGGCCTTCTGGGCCAGCTCGAAGCTCGCCCGACTGGACACCATGAGCACGGTCCCCGACAGCGGTAGGCGGTTCTCCTTGACCGCCCAGCCGATGACCTTGTCGACCGCGTTGTGCCGCCCCACGTCCTCGCGCAACACCAGCATTTCCCCGGTCGCGCCGTCGAACAGCGCGGCTGCGTGCAAGCCGCCGGTCTTGTCGAACACCTCCTGCGCTTCGCGCAGCCTCTCTGGGAAGGTCGTCAGCAGCTCGGCGTCGATCCGCACGGTGTCCTCCGTGACGGAGAAGGCCGATTTTGTGCGCACCGCGTCGATGCTCGCCTTGCCGCACAGACCGCAGGAACTGGTCGTCAGGAACGACCGCTCCAGGCTGGGATCGGGCGGCGCCACGCCCGGCGCGAGAGTGACATCGAGCACGTTGTAGGTGTTCAGCCCCTCGACGGTAGCGCCGGCACAGTAGCGCGCCGCGAAGAAGTGCTCGCCCGACGTGATGATTCCCTCGGACACGAGAAACCCGGCGGCAAGGTCAAAGTCGTCGCCAGGGGTGCGCATCGTCACCGCAAGCGAACGCCCGTTGACGCGCATCTCCAGCGGTTCCTCCACCGCGAGCACGTCCTCGCGGGAGATCGCGGGCGCACCAACGCTCACTCGGGTGATCTTGCGTCGTGCCGTGATTCTGCTCACTCTGTCTGCCTCCTCATGGGCTCAACCACCGATGTTAGGACATCTCGATCTTCTTTTTCCCGGATGCGCGCAGCTCCCGGGTTTTCGCACTCTACAGTTCAGAATAGCGATCCGTGCGTGGTCAGGGCGATGTCGATCTCGCGGCCGTCCGGTGGGGGCTTCGGACACGGCGATGAGGACAGAAGCCGACGACACTCATCTGAAGTGCCCGTGGGCTGGTCGTGATGTCGTGATAGCGCTTCGCATGCAGGGGAGTTCTCAGGTCGAGGTGCCTTCCAGCTGGCCGGATTGTGACGCCTATTGCCCCGTCACTTAGAGTGGCTGCATGCTGATCGATGCAGCGGTGCTCGCCGGAGGTCGCTCCTCCCGATTGGGGTCCGTTGCCAAGGCATCGCTCCAGGTGGATGGTCACAGCCTTCTTGAGCATGCCGTATCTGCAGCGTTGAGCGTGTCACGCACGTGCATCGCCGTAGGCCCCATCGACCCTGGTCTTCTCAGCACTACGGTGCTCATCACGCGGGAGGATCCTCCATTCTCTGGCCCAGCGGCTGCGCTTGCCGCAGGCGTTCGCCACCTCTCGACCAACGGCACGAGCGAGAGCGACGCAATCCTGGTCCTCGCATGTGACATGCCGGGGATCGCCGCTCAAGTACCGGTGCTTGCTGCTGCACTCGCCTCTGCACCAGCAGACGTGGATGGCGCGATTTCCGTCGATGTGTTTGGCCACCGACAGCCTCTCGCCTGCCTGTACCGCAGCCGCGCACTAGTCGGCGCGATCTCGCGGTTTGCTGACGCCGGCCTGAGCGGGCTTTCGATGAGAGAGCTGATCGAGCCGCTTACTCTGATACCGGTTGCGGCATTGCTCGGAGCGACCGATGATGTTGATACGTGGGAGGATGCGGCTCGCCTTGGCGCAACCGACCCGGCTACAGAAACGAAAGAAGCAGCAGAATGAACTCAGAAGAACACCAACGCCTCAGCGACTGGGCAGTGCGCCTCAGCGGGGACTTGGGCCTCGACAGCGATGAGTTTCGCGCCGCGATGGATATCGACGGAATTCTGGACTTGGCCGGCGTCGCAGCGCACACGGTGCTCAGACCAGCGGCTCCTGTCACGACGTTCCTTGTCGGCTACGCTGCAGGTTTGGCCGCGGCGGCCGGAACCGACCCGTCCTCGGCAATCCAAAGTGCGGAGGCAACCTCGAGAGCTGCCCTTGCGGCCGAGAGCGACCCGAACCAGCCCTCTACGGCACAGCTGGGCACGGTAGAACAGTGACTGCGTCGCTCAGCCAAGAACGTCTGATTCGCTATTCGCGTCAGCTTGCCAATCCCCATTTCGGTGAGGCCGCACAACGTCGACTCGCAAACTCGAGAGTGCTCGTGGTCGGCGCCGGCGGGCTCGGGAGCGCCACAATTCCAGCCTTGGCCGCGATGGGAGTTGGCACGATAGGTGTGATCGACACGGATGTGGTGGAACTGTCAAACTTGCACCGCCAGCTCGCACATGGCGTTGCAGATATCGGACGCAGCAAACTTGATTCTGTTGCCGACACGGTCGCACGAATCGACCCTGAGATTGAGATAGTCCGTCATAGTGTGTGGCTGGACTCGACCAATGCCCTCGAATTGTTCAGTGGCTACGAACTAGTGCTTGACGGGAGCGACAACTTCGCCACTCGCTATCTGGTCAATGATGCGGCAGCCATCACCGGAATCCCGTTGGTCTGGGGAGCGATCCTAGGTTATGGCGGCCAGGCCGGTGTGGCGTGGGCAGGTCACGGCCCCACCTATCGCGACCTGTTTCCTGTTCCCCCTGCGCCGGGCACCGTACTGTCCTGTGCCGAGGGTGGGGTTTTGCCGACGGTGTGCGCCACGATCGGCGCCATCATGTGCTCGGAGACGGTGAAACTGCTCACGGGTATTGGCGAGCCTCTCCTCGGGAGGGTGACAACCTACGACGCGCTGTCTGGCCGATTCCGTGAGCTCGAGTACGCAGCAAGCGGTGAAGTGGATCCGATCATCGAGCTGGTCGATTATGAGGCATTCTGCGGAGTGCAGACAGACCAGAACGTGTCCGTTGCCCCGAACTCTTCGAACGCCCCCAGCGACACCATTGATTCCCGCGAACTCGCGACGCTTCTCCACGCTGGAACTCCCCTTCAGGTGATTGATGTGCGGGAGCCGTTTGAGCGCGCCATTGTCACGATTGACTCATCTGAGCTGATTCCCTTAGGCGGGCTGGAAAGCCAGCTCAGCGACATCCGCACAGACGTTCCGGTTGTGTTGTACTGCCACCACGGCATGCGCAGCGAGCGCGCCTTGCGCCTACTTCAGGGTGCCGGGTTCACCAACCTCCGCCATCTGGTTGGCGGCATCGACGATTATGCACAGGTCATTGATCCTGCGCTGGCAAGGTACTGAGCATGAACGCTAATGGGCTGGTGAGTCTCGCGATAATTACGGATGCCGTGATCGATGAGTCGGCGATTCGGCGCGCTGTGGAGTCCCCCGCTTCGGGTGCGGTTGTGGTTTTTTCTGGTGTTGTACGCAACCACGATGGCGGTCAGGAGGTGTGGTCGCTCGAATACCAGGCGCACCCTGAGGCACAGAACCTTTTTGCGCAATGTTGTGCCGAGGTGGCGGCCGAAACCGGGCTAGCAATCGCGGCGGCACACCGGGTTGGTCAGCTGGAGATCGGGGACGTTGCTCTGTCTGCCGCGGTCTCTGCTGCTCACCGCCGCGAGGCTTTCGACGCGTGCGAACTGCTGGTCGAACGCATTAAGTTGACGGTGCCTATTTGGAAACGCCAGAAACTTGCCGGCGGGGCAACAGAGTGGGTCGGACTGTAGCGGTCTAGGTCTAGGCCCAGGCCCAGGCCCAGGCTTCGTTCTAGCCGCCGGCGAATGGTGGCAGCACGTCGACGCGTGAACCAACCGTCTGCGTAGGGTCGCGGCGTACTACACCGTCGATGAGGAACGAGCCTGACTCTACGACGCGCTGCATTAGGTCGCCGTACCGCTGCACGAGCATGACTTTTAACGCGCCCAAGGTGGCGCCATTCTCGATGTCGATGTGCTCTTCGTCGCGCCCAGCGGCGTCGGCTGCGGCCGCAAAGTAGCGTATGTGGAGGGTCATGTCAGCCGCCAATGTAGGACATCTCGATCTTCTTGGCGCCCTTAGTGGGTCGCTTTGTGTTGAGGGAGCGCAACTCTGAGTAGCGGTCGGTGCGTTCCCGCCAGATTTGTGCCATGGCAACAGATAGTTCGTCGTCTGAGCATCCTTCGCGCATCAGGGCACGAAGGTCGTGTCCAGAGCTCGCGAACAGGCACGTGTAGAGCTTGCCATCGACGGAGATTCGCGCCCGGGAGCAGGTGTGGCAGAAAGATTGGGTGACGCTGGAGATTACGCCGATTTCTCCGCCGCCGTCTCGATACCGCCAACGTTGCGAGGTCTCGCCGGTGTAGTTGGGTTCGATTTCTTCTAGGGGTAGTTCGGCGTTGATGCGGGCGATGACTTCTGCCGATGGCACGACTTCACCAAGTTGCCACCCGTTGGTGGTGCCGACATCCATGTATTCGATGAAGCGCAGGATGAAGGGTGTGTCTTTGAAGTGACGAGCCATCGAAACGATGTCTTGATCGTTTTGGCCCTTTTTGACGACCATGTTCACTTTGATGGGGCCGAGCCCCACTTCGTGCGCGACGTCGAGGCCGTGCAGAATTTTCTTCACAGGAAAGTTGACGTCATTCATTGCTTGGAAGGTCGCGTCGTCTAGGGAATCGAGCGACACCGTTACCCGTTTCAGGCCAGCGTCTTTCAGGCTCTGTGCGAGGTGTGCGAGTGCTGAACCGTTCGTGGTGACCGCGAGGTCGAGCGGTTGCCCGGCGGGTGTTTTCAGTTCGGCGAGCATGGCGATGAGGTCAGGGAGTCCTTTGCGCAGGAGTGGTTCGCCGCCGGTCAGCCGGATTTTTTCCACTCCGTGGGTGGCGGCGATTCTGGCGAGTCGGGTGATTTCTTCAAAACTCAGCAGTTCTTCGCGCGGCATGAAGGCGTAGTCGCGCCCGAAGATTTCTTTGGGCATGCAATAAACGCAGCGGAAGTTGCAGCGGTCGGTGACGGAGAAGCGGATGTCGTGGAGCCCCCGCCCACGCGTGTCCACAATTGGATGCGCGACTGTGGAGGAACTCATAGCTTCAGACTAGCTCGCCACCAACGGTGAACGGGACGTAGTCTCTGGTTCCCTCAGTAATCTCGCGGTTAAGTGTGGCGAAGCCGATGTTGTGCTCGAGGCACAGTGCACTCCTACGTTCATACATGGCGACGGATGGTACGGATGGTACGGACGCTCAAATTAGCCGAACCGAATCACCGGCATAGTAGGTGTCTTGCATGAGCCGTTTGTGCGTGCGCCGCAAGTCATCTAACGCTTCGACGAGAGCAAGCTCAACGTTCGTGTCGCCGCCAGCCTTGCGCACGCGAACGGGTGCCTTCTTGTCCAGTGAATTCGTGTGTGGTGACAGTCGGGAGGAGTTGCACAGGGCTGATTTTATCCCTGAGTTTTAGCGCCATAGTAATCCGCAACAGAATGACGTTGAATAGAGCCATGGCTGCCCGACGACCCTCGGACTATCGCACGCTCGCGTCGCTGAGCAGGATCAACCTGCTCCACGAGCTCCTCCAACACGGTGCCCAGACGGTCACCGAACTGGTTGAGGCGACTGGACTGCACCATAATACGGCGCGAGAACACCTGCACCGCCTCATCGAGGCCGGCTTCGTCGAATCCGAACCCGTGCCAACGTCAACCAAGGGCCGGCCAAAGCTTCTCTACCGCACAACGCAGGGCCCCGACAGCCCTGCCCGGCAATCTCGCCTCCGTGCCGCCGAACAGCGGACAGCGTTGATCCGAAAAATTCTTCCTGTCGAAGACATTACTGCCGAGCGCACACCCGCAGCGCGTCAACTCGATTCCCTCGATGACCACATGGAGCAGTGTGGATTCACTGCTGAGATCGCGGGTGACTGCCTGCACATGACAATGCATAATTGTCCATTCTCCGAACTCGCGAGAAACAACCCTCAGGTGTGCGAGGTGCACTTTGCCCTCCTGACCAACGCGCTCGACGATGCGGATGGGCCGCTTCGTGTGCGCGAACTGCATCCGTTCTCCGGACCCCGCACCTGCACCGTCGACATGGAAAACCCACCGGTGGCTGAGCACTAGGTTTCGCGCCCCGCATTTTTCACGGTGAATTGACCTTGCCATGGTTGGCAGATGCCGACAGTCTTCAGTTCAAGGCACATCCACCACCGCGATGTTCCCCAGCATGAACTCCCCAGCACGATCAGGAACTGCCGTGAATACTCGCAAAGACGCCACACCATCCAATGCCGGAACGGATGGCGTACTCTCCGACTCGCTGCTGAAGTTAGGAAAATTCCTACGCCCGGGAGAGGTCTCCGAAGATCTTCGATCAGTGTTCCTCAAGGGCGGCAGGGATGCCGACTCCTTCTACCGTGATCGCTGGACCCATGACAAAGAAGTCCGCTCAACGCATGGAGTGAACTGCACCGGATCGTGCTCGTGGAAGGTGTACGTCAAAGACGGCATCATCACGTGGGAAACCCAGCAGACCGACTACCCTCTGGTCGGCCCGGATTCGCCAGAGTACGAACCACGAGGTTGCCCGCGAGGCGCATCCTTTAGCTGGTACACCTACTCCCCGACACGCATCAAGTACCCGTACGTGCGTGGTGTTCTCCTTGAAGCATTCCGTGCGGCGAAGGCAAAGACCGGCGACCCGGTGCTGGCCTGGGCCGAGGTAACCGGCAACCCCAAGACCGCGAGAGCGTATAAGCAGGCGCGCGGTAAGGGTGGGCTTGTTCGAGCAAGCTGGGATGAAGCATCCGAGATCGTCGCCGCAGCACACGTGCACACCATCAAGACCTACGGGCCCGACCGCATCGCCGGTTTCTCACCGATTCCAGCCATGTCGATCGTTTCCCACGGCGTCGGTTCCCGTTTCGTCACCATGCTCGGTGGAACGATGCTCTCGTTCTACGACTGGTACGCCGATCTGCCGGTCGCTTCGCCCCAAGTCTTCGGCGACCAGACCGACGTGCCAGAATCCGCTGACTGGTGGAACTCCTCGTACCTCATGATGTGGGGCTCCAACGTTCCCGTGACCCGCACTCCGGACGCACACTTCATGGTCGAGGCCCGCTACCGGGGGCAGAAAGTCATTGTGGTCTCCCCTGACTACGCCGACAACACCAAGTTCGCCGACGAGTGGCTCGCGCCACACCCCGGCACCGACGGTGCGCTCGCAATCGCCATGGGACACGTGATCCTCACCGAGTTCCTCGTCGACCGTAAGACGCCCATGTTCGTCGACTACATGAAGAAGTTCAGCGACTCCAGCTACCTCATCGAGCTGACCAAGTCGGGCGACTCCTGGATACCCGGCAAGTTCCTCATGGCTGATGCCCTTCCCGGCAAGGCCGCCGAAGTTCCGAATGCAGCGTTCAAACCGGTACTCCTCGACCAGAAAGCCACACCGGTTGTGCCGAACGGTTCGATCGGTCACCGATTCTCTGAGAAAGATGAAGGGCTCTGGAACCTCGACCTCGGCGACGTGGATCCGCTACTTTCTATCGCCGACGCCCCCGGCTATGACAAGTCGTCGGTCCTCATCGACCTTCCTCGATTCGATCTTGCTCCCACCGATGGCGAGGAACACGCAGGCACCGCTGGCACCATGCGCCGCGGTGTTCCCATACGCACCGTCGCGGGTCGCACAGTAACCACCGTCTTCGACCTTTTGCTCGCCCAGTACGGTGTCGAACGGGAAGGGCTTCCCGGCGAATGGCCGACTGGCTATGACGACGCATCCGCGCCAGGAACCCCCGCGTGGCAAGAGGAGATCACTTCTGTTCCTGCGCAGGCCGCCGAGCGGATCGGCCGCGAATTTGCTCAGAACGCAGAGGATTCCGACGGTCGCTCGATGATCCTCATGGGTGCCGGAACCAACCACTGGTTCCACTCCGACACCATCTACCGCGCCTTCCTCGCGTTGACCACGATGACCGGCTGCCAGGGCAAAAATGGTGGCGGATGGGCCCACTACGTTGGCCAAGAGAAGGTTCGTCCGCTCACCGGATGGGCTCAGTACGCGTTCGGTCTCGACTGGGTGCGTCCTCCTCGGCAGATGATTGGCACCGCCTTCTGGTACCTCGCTACCGATCAGTGGCGTTACGACGGGCTGCCCGCTGACACTCTCTCCAGCGCTCAAGCAACGGGTCTTTTCGCCGGCCAGACCACCGCAGATTGTCTCGTCGAATCGGCGAAACGCGGGTGGATGCCCAGCTACCCCACGTTCAACCGAAACCCCCTCGACATCGTCGACGAGGCAGAGAAGGCCGGAGTCGAACCAGCACAATACGTTGTCGACGAGCTCACGAGCGGTGACATGCGCTACGCCTGCGAAGATCCGGATGCGCCCGAGAACTTTCCGCGCGTTCTCAACGTCTGGCGAGCCAACATCATCGGCTCTTCTGGCAAGGGCAACGAATACTTTCTCAAGCACCTGCTCGGCACAGACTCCGCTATTCGTGGTGACGAGTCAGAGCCTGAGCGCCGGCCGAAATCCATTGACTGGCATGACGAAGCGCCCATAGGAAAACTCGACCTGATGGTCACGAGTGACTTCCGCAACACGTCGACGACGCTGTTCAGCGACGTGGTGCTTCCCCCAGCCACCTGGTACGAAAAGCACGACCTGTCGACGACAGACATGCATCCGTTCATCCACACTTTCAATCCGGCAATCACCCCGCCGTGGCAGACGAAAACCGACTTCGATATCTTCCACCTGCTCGCGAAGAAGATTTCTGAACTCTCGGTAGAGCACTTGGGCGTTCGCAAAGACCTCGTCGCCTCTCCGCTGCTGCATGACACCCCTGATGCGATGTCCACCCCGCACGGCGTGGTGGTCGACAATCCGAAGCTGATCCCCGGCGTCACGATGCCCAAGCTCGCCGTTGTGGAACGCGACTACCCCGCCTTCGGCGCACGGATGGCTGCGCTTGGCCCACTCACCGCAAAACTGGGCATGGTCACGAAGGGTGTGAAGTTCAACCCTGACATCGAAGTCGAAGATCTCGGAAACCGCAACGGTCTCGTCGAAAGTGGGCCAACGAAGGGTCGACCGAAACTCGACACCGATGTGAAGGCAGCCGAAATGGTGCTCACCTTCTCGGGTACAACAAACGGCCGGCTGGGCACTCAAGGCTTCCGCCAACTGGAGAAGCACACGGGCCAGAAGCTTGCACACCTGGCTAGCGAAAAAGAGGGAACACGGTTCACCTTCAAGGATGTTGCCGGCAGCCCAGTGCCCGTTCTCACCTCCCCGGAATGGTCGGGCAGCGAACACGGCGGTCGACGGTACAGCGCGTTCGTGATCAACGTTGAACACCTCAAGCCGTGGCACACGCTCACCGGGCGACAGCACTTCTATCTCGACCATGACTGGATGTTGGAGCTCGGTGAAGCACTGCCGGTGTTCCGCCCGCCGCTAGACATGCATCGCCTCTTTAATGACTCGATCATCGGATCGACCTCGCCAACTGGCGCGCCAGGGTCGAAGGGCCGGGCGGAAGTCGCGGTGCGGTACCTCACCCCGCACTCGAAGTGGTCAATTCACTCCGAATACCAGGACAACCTCATGATGCTCACCCTCTCGCGAGGCGGGCCCACCATTTGGATGTCGCCGCAAGACGCCGACAAGATCGGGGTTCGCGACAACGAGTGGATTGAGTCGTACAACCGCAACGGGGTTGTCGTCGCCCGGGCCGTGGTTTCGCATCGGATGCCGGAAGGCACCGTGTACATGTACCACGCGAAGGATCGCACCATCAATGTCCCGGTGGCCGAAACTTCTGGCCAACGGGGCGGCACGAACAACTCGCTCACCCGAATACTGCTGAAACCAACCCACCTGATCGGCGGCTACGCCCAGTTGTCATTCGCCTTCAACTATCTCGGCCCAACCGGGAACCAGCGCGATGAGGTTACTGTGATCCGTCGCCGTAGCCAAGATGTGGAGTACTGATGCGTGTCATGGCCCAAATGTCGATGGTGATGAACCTCGACAAGTGCATCGGATGCCACACCTGCTCGGTAACGTGCAAGCAGGTATGGACGAACCGCGACGGTATGGAGTACGTCTGGTTCAACAATGTCGAGACGCGGCCGGGTATCGGTTACCCGCGCCAGTATGAAGACCAAGAGAAGTGGAAGGGCGGCTGGGTTCGCAACAAGCGAGGTCGCCTGAAGCTCAAGGCTGGCGGGCGCCTCACGAAACTCCTGGGCATCTTCTCCAACAACAACATGCCCACGATCGACGACTACTACGAGCCGTGGACCTACGACTACGACATGCTCACGCACGCGCCCCAGACGAAGAACGGCCCGGTCGCACGCCCGAAGTCTCTCCTCACTGGCAAGGACATGGACATCAAGTGGTCGGGAAACTGGGATGACAACCTCGGTGGCTCGCAAGAAACCGCGCAGGATGACCCGATCCTTGCCCACATGAGCGAGCACGTAACTATGGAGTTCGAGAAGACCTTCATGTTCTACCTGCCGCGTATCTGCGAGCATTGCCTGAACCCATCCTGTGTTTCTGCGTGCCCCTCCGGCGCGATGTACAAGCGCGAAGAAGACGGCATCGTGCTCGTCGACCAAGACGACTGCCGTGGTTGGCGGATGTGTGTTCCGGCATGCCCCTACAAGAAGGTCTACTTCAACCACAAGACGAACAAAGCGGAAAAGTGCACGCTGTGCTACCCGCTCATCGAGCAGGGCAAGCCCACCATCTGCTCTGAAACCTGCGTGGGAAGGCTTCGCTATCTCGGTCTCATGTTGTATGACGCAGACCGCGTTCTTGAGGCCGCATCCATCGAAGATGAGCACGAGCTTTTGGATGCGCAGCGTTCCGTCATGCTTGACCCGTTCGATCCGGCGATCATCGCTCAGGCGAAGAATGACGGCATCGCGGATGACTGGATTGAGGCCGCCCAGAACAGCCCTATCTACAAGCTCATCAGCGAGTACAAGGTGGCACTGCCGCTGCACCCGGAGTACCGCACCATGCCAATGGTCTGGTACATCCCGCCGCTGTCTCCCGTTGTCGACGTCGTCTCCAACAGCGGAAACGACGGCGAGGATGTTCGTAACCTGTTTGCAGCAATCGACAAGCTGCGCATCCCGATTGAGTACCTTGCAGGGCTTTTCACCGCCGGCGACACGGTTCCGGTGGAGTACTCGCTCAAAAAGCTCGCCGCTATGCGCTCGTACATGCGCGACATCAACCTCGGCAAGGAAGCGAACGAGAACATCGCCCACGCTGTTGGTATGACCGGTGAGGAGATGGAAGCGATGTATCGGCTTCTGGCAATCGCCAAATATGAGGACCGGTATGTTATTCCGAAAGCGCACGTCGAGTCTGCACGAGACCTGGATGACTTCGCGTGCTCTCTAGACACCGATGGTGGCCCCGGGATGGGCGGACCGAGCTCGACGGCAGATCTCACCGCTACGGCACGTATCCCTGGCACGCCGATCGACGCAACGGTGGAAAGCTTCAACGCTCTCAAGAACCTCACCGACCCGAGTGAGCCGTCGACGACCGGCCGCCTGAATCTCCTGAACTGGAACGGCAGTGGAGTCTCCAACGGAATGTTCCCGCCCGCAGCCGAGTCCGGGAGCCAAGCATGAGCCCCCTGACCAACGGGCTAACCATCCCCCGTCGCCGACGCAAGAAGCCACTAGCCAATTTGGCGACTTCTGCGCTTAGCGACGAACAACGCAGAACCATTCACATGGCGGCATCCATCCTTCTCGATTATCCCCAGCCAGACCGCCGGGCTCATTTTGGGTTGATAGCTTCGACCATCTCATCTCTGCCTGACGAAATCGCTGAGGAGTTCGACGCGTTTCTGACGAAGGTATCCGTGATGAATCAGCAGCAATTAGAGGCGCACTTCACGTCGATCTTCGATCAGAAACGCAAGTGCTGTCCCTATCTCACTTACTATTCGACCGGCGATACGCGTCGACGTGGGATGGCCCTCGTGGGCTTCATCGAGGCGTATCGGGCGGCCGGGTGGGAGGTCGAAGACGGTGAACTTCCTGACTACCTCCCCATGGTTCTGGAGTTCTCGGCCCGAAGCGACTCGCCCATCGCGGGCCAGCTTCTCGCTTCCTACCGTGAAGGAATCGAAGTTCTCCGCACCGCACTGGAGTCATTCGACAGTCCCTACGCGCATGTGGTTGCGGCAGTGTGTCGCTCATTCCCTGCCATCGATGACGAAACCCGTGAACGCTATTTGCGACTCGTCAACGAGGGCCCCCCAACTGAAATGGTTGGGGTCACCACATTCCTTGGCGCGCTTGAGCCCTACAGTCCCTCCGGCACCAGCAGTGAAGGAGTAAGGGCATGACTCCCATAGATGTACTGCTCTGGGTCGCGTTTCCCTATATTGCGGGAGCAAGCTTCATCGTCGGGCACATCCTGCGCTACCGGTATGACAAATTTGGTTGGACCTCGAGGTCAAGCCAAATATACGAGACAAGAATTCTGCGCTGGGGTTCGCCAATGTTTCACTACGGCATCCTTGGAGTCTTCGCGGGTCACGTCGTCGGGCTTCTCATCCCCAAAGAGTGGATGGAGTTTGTCGGCATAAGCGAGCAGGTCTACCATCTCGGAGCGACCTGGATTGGCACCGCTGTTGCGCTCATTACGATCGCCGGAATCGTGATCCTCCTCGTCCGCCGCACGACAGTCAAGCGGGTCGCGAGAGTCACCACAGTCATGGATGTCGTCATGTACGTTTTCCTGGCTGGTTCGTTGTTGCTGGGGACAGTCGCAGTCATCCAGTTCCAGGTGTTGGGAGCGGGCTACGACTACCGCGGAACAATCTCGCCATGGATTCGCAGCCTCATCCTGTTGCGGCCAGATGCCTCGCTCATGGTGGGCGTTCCGCTCGCTTTTCAGCTTCACGTGCTGGTCTCCACCGGGCTATTCCTGATCTGGCCGTATACCCGCCTCGTGCACATGCTGTCAGTACCGATTGGGTATTTGTTCCGGCCCTACGTCGTCTACCGTTCGCGCGACGAGCATCGCGGAGCCCGCGCCACTCGACGTGGCTGGGAACCCAGCACGCGTCCTGTCACGAAGAGCTCGGGCCGCAAATCAATAAACCGCTCTGACCGCTAGCTCCATCACTTCTTGCAGGAAAGGCTCACGATGACTTCAGCCGCAGGATCTGCCCTCAAACCGGACCTTTCGAACTGGAACCCCGAAGACGAATCCACCTGGGACAAGAAGCTCGCCTGGCGCACCCTGTGGGTAACGACCTACACGATGGTTCTTGCGTTCGCGACGTGGTATCTCGTTAGTGCGATCGCACCACGGCTGAACGACATCGGCTACGAGCTCACGAAGGAGCAACTGTATTGGCTCGTCGCAGTACCAGGGCTTGCGGGAGGTTCGCTTCGCCTTGTATTCATGTTTCTTCCACCAATTATGGGCACGCGAACACTCGTCGCCTTCAGTGGTGCACTCCTCGTGCTCCCGCTCTTCGGTTGGACAATCGCGGCGCACGATACCTCGACCCCCTATTGGGTACTGATCTCCCTGGCGCTCGCCGCTGGCGTCGGCGGAGGTAGCTTTTCTGGGCTCATGGCATCCACAAGTTATTTCTTCCCGAAACGGCTAGCTGGTACTGCGTTAGGCGTCCAGGCTGGCATCGGCAACGTCGGAATCGGCGTCATGCAACTGCTACTGCCCTGGGTTGTCGGATTCGGACTATTCGGCACTGCGGTACTCACCCCCCAAAGCGACTCCGAGGGCAAGTTGGTCTGGCTGCACAACGGCGGCATGGTTCTCGTACCGTGGGTTATTTTGGCGGTTGTTCTGGCCATCCTGGTACTGCGCCGGGTGCCGGTGAAGGCGAACTTTCGCCAGCAACTAGACATCTTCCGAGACAAGCACACCTGGATCATGACAGCGATCTACCTGATGTCCTTTGGCCTATTCAGCGGGCTGGCTGCGCAAACAGGCCTAATCATCCTGAACATCTACGGATCGTTTCCCGATGCCCCGAACCCGCTTGCCTGGGCGTGGATAGGTCCCATGCTCGGCGCGCTGGTGCGCGCGGCGGTCGGCCCACTGTGTGACCGTTGGGGCGGCGCGATTTTCACGTTCCTTGGTGGAGTCGGAATGACCCTCGGCGCGGTGGTGACGCTGTTCTTCCTCAGCCCTATTTCAGCATCAGAGTTCAGTGGGTTCTTCACCGGAATGCTGCTGATCTTCTTCTTCTCAGGCTTCGCCAACGCAGGAACGTTCAAACAGATGCCGATGATTTTCCCACCCCGGCAGGCTGGAGGAGCGATCGGTTGGACCGCATCTATCGGCGCATTCGGCCCCTTCCTGGTTGGTATCGCGTTGTCGGCCATGGCGCCGTTCTGGTTCTTCGTGATTTCCGCGGTCTGGTCTGCATTCTGCACCGCTTTGGCCTGGTGGTATTACGCGCGGCCGAACGCGGAAAAGCCCAGCTAGGTCACGAGTCTTCGACCATGACGGCATCAGAGCCTTCTCCGTGTGCCGAGTCGGCGTGGATACACGGTGACAAATGCTGGATCAAT
The DNA here is from genome assembly GCF_054957775.1 of Rhodoglobus galactosidasius. NCBI lineage: Bacteria > Bacillati > Actinomycetota > Actinomycetes > Micrococcales > Microbacteriaceae > Rhodoglobus > Rhodoglobus galactosidasius. The sequence continues at coordinate 284,146 of NZ_JBQIAV010000001.1, forward strand.
GGATGCCGTGACCACGTCACCAGGGGAGATGTTTTTTGCCAGCAACTCGGCCGGGGGCGCCTCGGCGACAACAGTGTCACCGCGCAGGGTTACGCGGATTCCCCTCGCTCCGGGCTCGAGGATTCCTACTGTTGCGTGCCATGAGTTTGGCGCCAGAGGCGCGGACGCCACAGGCCCGCGGGCTGCAGATTCTTGCCGCGCCCCACGCACGGTGACAGCAGACGGCGGGAACGCGACAGAAACCTCAGAACCCACCGCGGGAAGTTCGCCATCGGAGACAAAACTGCGGCCATCGGGCATCCGCACCAGTTCAGGCGTTTCTACAATTCCCTCAACCAAATTGAGACCGACAAGAGTCGCAGCGAACAGGTTCGCCGGTTGGCCAAGTACCCGCCCCACGTCACCAACATCGACGATTCGCCCACGCTCCAGAATGGCGACGCGGTCGGCCAACACCATCGCATCAACCACATCGTGGGTGACCACAATCGTGGCCGGTGGCGTGGCATTGTTTCGTTTGCCAACTGCGGTGACCCGATCGGCGAGGCACTCACGCAACAGGGTGCGCACGAGAGAGGCGTTCTGCACATCGAGTGCCGCCATCGGCTCATCGAACAGCAGAACGTCGGGTTCGGTGGCCAGCACTCGGGCAATGGCGATGCGCTGCTGCTGCCCTCCGGAAAGTTCAGCGGGTCTGCGGTCGGCAAACGAACTCAGACCGACCGCATCAATCCATCCTGCGGCACGGACCCGGGCTTCTGCGACCTGCATGCCGTGTGCTCGCAGCCCAAAGGCGACGTTCTCGAGTGCGTTGAGGTGCGGAAACAGCAGAGGATCCTGGCCAAGGAGCCCAATCCGTCGACGGTGGGCAGGAACCACGTGCACTCGACCGCTTGGCGAGTCCGGCACCTGAGTGAGAACCCTGCCGCCCACAGTAATGGTGCCGCCGTCGAGCACCAGCAGACCAGCGATCGCGGCGAGCATGGTCGATTTACCAGACCCGTTCGGTCCGAGCAGTGCGAGTGTCTCCCCGGCCGCGACCGTGACCCTCGCCTCGAGAGTGAATGGGCCCCGGCCCAGCAGGAGTTCAGCATCCAGAGTCATGGGTCAGAGCTCGGGTTCGGTGCGCCAACTGCGCAGCAAAAGAAGGATGATGATGCCGACCACCACAAGTAGCAGCGACAACGCGATAGCTGAATCTTGGCTCACACCGGCACCGTTGAATGCGGTGTAGATCGCGAGCGGCATGGTGCGGGTGATGCCCGCAGCATTGCCGGCGAACAACGCTGTGGCTCCAAATTCGCCGAGCGCGCGGGCGAAGCAGAGCACGGTTCCCGCAATGACGCCCGGCATGATGAGCGGAAGCGTGACCCGACGAAACACAGTCCATCTGCCAGCACCGAGCGTTGCCGCGACCGACTCAAAACGAGTCCCTGCTGTGCGAAGCGCTCCTTCGACCGAGATGACTAAGAATGGCAGCGCAACGAAGGCCTGTGCGATCACGACCGCGGCCGTAGTGAACGGAATCCGGATGCCGAACGCGAGTTCGAGCACGCTGCCGACCAGTCCGTTTCGCCCAAGCAGGTAGAGCAGGGCGATGCCCCCGACAAGTGGTGGCATCACCAAGGGAAGCGTCGTGAGTGCCCTGAGGAGACCGGACAGTCGACTGCCGGATCTGGCGATCACGAGCGCGAGTGGCACCCCGACGATGATGCACAGCACTGTTGCGGAGAGTGCTGTCTGCAGCGAAAGGCGGAGCGCAGACAACGCCTCCTCAGAAACGATCGCGGCGGGAACCCTCGGCCAGTCGGCGCGCAAAAATAGTCCGATAATCGGCAGGATCAGCAGCGCGAAACCAATGGCGGCTGGCAGGTAGAGCAGCCGGGGGATTCCGGTGCCGCCGGCCACGGAGGCGCGCGTGGTCACGGAGCTGCTCTTGGCCACACTCATGGTCTCGAGAACCCGTAGGTGGCGAGAATGCTCTGGCCTCGCTCAGAAAGCACAAAGCTCACGAACGCCTCGCCAATAGCCAGCTGTGTCGATGCCCTCAGGGTTGCTATCGGGTAGGTGTTGCGCGCCGGGCCTGCGCCCGCAATGGTCACGCCATCTACCGCACCCGCAGCATCCAGAACATCGGTGACGTAGACGAGTCCGGCATCCACTTCACCCAGCTGCACCTTAGTGAGAACGGCTTTCACGTTCTGTTCTTCGGTCACCGGCGTCAGCACAATGCTCTCACTGTCGAGGAGTGTGTGGGATGCCGCACCACACGGCACTGCTGGCGCACAGAGTGCAAGCTGCACGCCTGGCTTCGTGAGATCTGTCAGCGTGGTGATGCCGAGCGGGTTGCCCGGTTGCACAGCAATCTGCAACATGTTGCTCGCGAACAGCGTTGGCGATCCATCTATCTCGTCGCTGACCTTCTGCATGGTGGCGTCGTCCGCTGAAGCGAAGACATCTGCCGGTGCGCCTTCACTGATCTGGGTTGCGAGAGTCGATGATCCATCGAAGGAAATTGGGGCAACCGTCACGCCAGGGTTTTCGGCGCTGAAAGCGTCAGCCAGCTCCGTAAACGAGGCAGAGAGAGAAGCGGCAGCAAAGATGGTGAGCTCACCCTGAAGTGCGCCAGTCGAGACTCCGGACGATGGTGCAGATTGCACCGGTGTGCAGCCCGCGAGCGCCAGAGTGGCCGCGAGAGACAGAGCCGCGACGGTGGTTGCCGCGCGGAGCGTGCTTCGACGTTGCCGAGCGCGGTATTTCACTAGGCGTTGTCTTTCGGTGACTCGACGACAACCATGGTTGCCTTAACAACGGCGACGGCGAGTGACCCGATTTCGAGGCCCAAGTCGCGCACAGCTTCGGTGGACATGAGCGAAACAATCCGGTGAGGGCCGCACTGAAGTTCGACCTGCGACATGACAGTGTCGCTGAGGATGCCGGTGACTAACCCCACCATGCGGTTGCGAGCGCTACTGGCAATTTCGGGAGCGCCATGCACTTGCTTCGACTGCCGAGCTCGCTCTTGAGCACGGTGGGCCAGATCTGCGCCGTCCATAACTTGCCGACCGGCGTCGTCTAGAGAGATCGGCAGTCCGTCGGAAGCGATCCAGCGTCGCACGGTGTCGTCACTGACCCCAAGAAGCCCAGCAGCCTCACTAATCCGATATTGCGCCATGATTGGGAGTTTATCACCGCAAATACGGATGATAGCGGGATTTTTCCCCGACTATTCGAGCGCGAATCAGAATGGCCTTTCGCTAGGGTGAGAGCATGGCCCACGACGCATCAGCAATTCCCCCGCCGATAAGTATTGAGCAGCACCTCAGCAGTGTTCTGGCTAGCGTCACCTCACTGCCCATCGTCACTATTCCGATTGCGCAGGCGTTGCAGCTCACCCTCGCAGAAGACGTGCACGCCGCGGTAAATGTTCCCGGTTTCGACAATTCCGCTATGGACGGTTATGCGCTCCACCGGGCGGATGCCGTATCCGCAACTGCGGAGACACCGGTGACGCTCAGCGTTGTGGCCGATCTTCCCGCGGGCTCGCCAGAGAACCCTCGGCTGCGGCCCGGTGAGGCGGCCCGGATCATGACTGGGGCCGCGGTACCGGAAGACGCAGACTGCATCGTGCCGATTGAAGACACCGATGAAGGCATCGAAACGGTGCTCATTTTTCGCGCCCCGAACCCCGCTGCTCACATTCGCAGAACGGGCACTGACGTGCGCGCGGGGGATGCGGTGCTGACTGCGGGTCGCGTTCTCGGCGCCCGTGATCTGGCTGCTGCGGCAGCAGCCGGATCCAGCACACTGTCGGTTCATCCGGCGCCGCGCGTAGGCGTGCTCTCGACCGGCACCGAACTGCGTGCGCCCGGTGAGCCTCTGGAACGTGGCCAAATTCACGACTCGAACTCGCTGCTGCTGGCAGCGATGATTACCGAGTGTGGTGGTGTCCCCCTTCAGCTTGGTTCTGTTCCCGACGACGACAACGCTCTGCGCGAGATCCTTGAGAAACATGCTCACGAAGTGGATGCATTTGTCACCTCGGGCGGGGTGAGTGTCGGCGCGTATGACGTCGTGAAGGCCGTGCTCGCACCGCTCAATGTCTGGTTCGGACCGGTGCGAATGCAGCCGGGCAAGCCACAGGGCTTCGGCCGCTTCCCCGTCGCTGGCGGGAGCGGCCCCGTAATTTTTGCTTTGCCCGGCAACCCGGTGAGTGTATTTGTGTCATTCGAGGCCTTCGTTCGCCCAGCACTGCTCACAATGGCGGGGAAATCGCAGGTTTCTCGACCAACACTGACCGCCACCACCACGGCGGGATGGCGCAGCCCTCTAGGTCGCGCCCAATACATGCCCGTCATCGTTGAGTCTGATGGCGACGGTGCAGCATCCGTGCGCCCCGCAAGTGCTGGTGGTGCTGGTTCATACCTCGTTGCGAGTCTGGCAAACGCGAACGCATTAGCGTTCGTGCCAGAAGAGATCACCGATGTGCTCGAAGGTGACGTGCTGACTGTCACACTGGTGTCATGAGCGATCAGCCCTTCACCCACCTTAATTCTGCCGGCCAAGCCCGAATGGTGGATGTTACTGCCAAGACACCGACAGTGCGAGAGGCGACCGCGGCCGGTTTTGTGCGTTGCTCAGCCGTCATCATCGACGCACTTCGTTCGGGCAATGCTCCAAAGGGTGACGTGCTGGCGGTTGCGCGAATCGCCGGGATTCAGGCGGCAAAGCGCACCGCCGAACTATTGCCACTCGCCCACATCATCGGAGTGCATGGGGCAAGCGTCGACCTTGAGGTGACGGATGACGGGGTTGCCGTAACCGCAACCGTGCGCACTGCAGACCGAACCGGTGTGGAGATGGAAGCGATGACGGCCGTGTCAGTGGCGGCTCTTGCGATCGTCGACATGGTGAAGGGCATGGACAAAACTGTGCAGATTGAGAACGTGCGCCTGCTCGCGAAATCTGGTGGCCGCTCTGGCGACTGGCGCCGCCCCGAGTAACGCACTGGCGATCACGGCACGGTGATCTCTAGTGGTCGTTAGTGATCTCCACCATCGAGCTGGTTCAGAATATGGGGAATCAATGGCAGCAACACCGCGAGCCCCTCGCCAACCGCCGTCACTGAACCCGGCAGGTTAACGACGAGGGAGTTGTCGGCGATTCCAGCCAATCCGCGGCTCAGCACCGCCAGTTTGGTATTGCGGGCCCCTTCACGGCGAAGTGCTTCTGCGATTCCGGGGAGTTCACGAGTGAGTACCGGTCTCGTGCCTTCCGGCGTGAGATCCCGCGGCCCGATCCCGGTTCCGCCGCTAGTGATCACCACGCGTGCGCCGGCGGCGAGCGCGGCACGAATAGCGGCGGTCACTGATTCCGCACCATCCGGAATCACCGTCAATGAGGCGGTGTAGCCGTGCTCGTTGAGCAGCTCAACGGCGCGCGGCCCAGAGGTGTCGGCGCGTTCACCGCGTGAACTCCGATCGGAAACAGTGATCACGGCCGCTGCGACTGCATCACCCGATTTGCCACGATTGTGAACCATAACCCCAACCGTACGGCAGGCCAATGGCGGGAGCGGCAAATAGATCGGCTGCCGCAGGATCGTACGCAGTACTGTAGCGGTACCGCGTAAGCTGCGAGTACGCCCCATCTGCGGTGCGAGCCGTTGTGCAGCCGCCGGGAATGTGTTTAAGTACTCGGAGGAGGGGAGTAGTCCCCGCGAAGCTCATCGTCAATACGGTCGTGTCATCACGACCCGGTGCAGCTAGGGTCCGATTCGGGCTCGACGAGACCTCCAGAAGTATCACTATTCTGGAGGCACCAAAGTTGAACGTTCCACTGTGGGCATGGCTAGCCGTTATCGGGGTCATCCTCGTGATGCTCGTGATCGATCTGATCGCGCATCGAACCGCACACGTCATCGGAGCGCGCGAAGCTGCATCGTGGTCAGTTTTCTGGGTCGCCTCCGGCGTGAGCTTCGGCGGCATCATCTGGTGGCTGTTTGGTGCGGAATTCGGTCAGCAATATTTTGCTGGCTTCATCATCGAAAAGTCTCTAGCCATCGACAACGTGTTCGTCTGGGCCATCATCTTCACCGCGTTCGCGGTTCCCCCGCAATTTCAGCACCGGGTGCTCTTCCTGGGGGTGCTTGGCGCGCTCGTGTTCCGTGGCCTCTTCATCGCCGCCGGTGCGGTACTGCTCAGTAGTTTCGGCTGGGTGCTCTACGTGTTCGGCGCCTTCTTGGTGTTCACCGGCATCCAAATGCTTCGCAAACGAAACGAACATTACAATCCCGAAAAGTCATCAGTGCTGAGACTGTTCCGTCGCCGTGTGCCGATGACGGATGCTTTCTACGGACAGAAACTTGTCGTGCGAAAGGCTGGAGTGCTGCTCGCGACCCCCCTCCTAGCTGTTCTGGTGCTGGTCGAAGTAACCGACATTGTCTTCGCCGTCGACTCAATACCAGCAATCTTTGCGGTCACGGATGAGCCGTTTCTTGTGTTTACTGCAAACGCATTCGCGATTCTCGGTCTGCGCGCAATGTACTTTCTTCTGGCCGACCTCATGCATCGCTTCATCTACCTAAAGATCGGTTTGGCTCTCTTGCTCGTGTGGGTGGGCATCAAGATGCTGCTACTCGAAGTGTTCTATATTTCTACACCGGTATCGCTGGCAGTAATTTTCCTTATCCTCGCCACATCAATCGGAGCAAGCCTCTGGGCTACTCGCGGTCAGCCTCGCCATCCCGTTCCGACCCCTGCGGCCGGCGGGTTCCGGATGGCGACCGATGAGGAACTGGCCAAAATTGACGAGCCCCGACTATCTCGCTCCCGCACTCGTGTCCGTTAAGGCCCCACGGGCACTGAACTCGGATCAGATCTGCCGACGGCTCTACGACGGCTGTACCAGCACGCAGGGCAAGACGCTGAGACCCTCCACCTGCGCGAAGATATCCTCCGTGGTCTACCCCATGCCTCCGCTAGGACGTAATTCGCGGAGTGCGCGGCGGCGCTTCCCTGCGACATGAAATAGCTTCGTATGCCACACCAATGCTCAATAGCTCGAGGTCGGAGTAAGCCGCACCAGCGAAGGTAATGCCTACGGGCATCCGGATGTCGTCCATGATCCCCATCGGCACCGTCACCGTCGGGATGCCGAGGTGCCGAATCGCTAGGTTGCCGTTGGCGACCCAGACACCGTTTCGCCACCCGCCCGCGGCCGACTCCGGATTGACATCCATATCTGCACGCCCCACATCAGCTACCGCAGGAAACACGACGGCATCGAGTTCGTTGTCGTGCATCCACCGCTCGAAGTCGAGGCGCCGAGTCTCCTCAAGAGCGCGCACTCCGTCTGCCAGCTCCGGGATGTCTTCAAAGCTTTCATACGGGTGCTCACGCACCTGAGCCGGATACGTCGCAATGTCATCGTCGAAGCCGTCGTAGTGGTCGAAGAGCGCGTCCGGCTCACTCGGAAAAATGGTGCTTCCGTCAACGTGCTCAAGGGTGTTGAGCTCGGGGTCACCATTGGCATTCAAAAAGTCTTCCCACGCCCACGCCGAGAGGTCGACGATCTCGCGTGCGAAAAACTCGGGGCGAACAATGCCGCGAGTAGCAATGGTGGGGGCGCCGGCTCGGTCAGCTTCATAGTTGGAGACGACAGGGAAGTCGACATCCACAACTGTTGCACCGGCCCGTTCAAGATCGTGGCGCGCGTGCTCGAACAGGCTCAGGATGCTCGCGCGCGTGTCGATCGCTGTGCCCGTCGGCCCGCCCATGCCGCCCGTGCCGGTACCCGCCGCCTCGTCGCGCCCGATGTACATGCGCGGAACACCGAAACGTTTACCCGCCAACGAGCGTGAGTCATCGCTGGCGTCGGCGCTGGCGTCAGCCCGCTGCAGCGAGAGATAGGTCGCCGGGCGCCCGGCGGATGCCAGCGGGATGTTTACCCACGGCTGTGAGCGCCAAAAGTCACCGCGGGTGTCTTCATCGTCGAACACGATCACATCGAGCACGGCCAGCAGATCAGCCATTGTGCGAGTGTGCGGAACCACCACATCCATCGTCGGAACGAGCGGCCAATTGCCGCGCACCGAGATAACTCCGCGGGATGGCGTGTAAGCGCAGAGGGCATTGTTCGAAGCAGGAGCACGACCACTCGACCAGGTTTCCTCAGCAAGACCGAAGGCAGCAAAGCTCGACGCGGTTGCGGTGCCTGACCCGTTCGACGAGCCCGAAGCGAACGCTGACGTGAGGTACTCGGGGTTGTACGGGCTCTCGGCCCGCCCGTATACGCCGCGCTGCATACCGCCGTTAGCCATGGGCGGCATGTTTGTGAGGCCCAAGCAAATTGCACCAGCGTTGCGGAGCGCTCCGATTGTTGCCGCGTCCCGCATTGCCACTAGCTCGGCAAAAGCGGGGCTTCCGGCCGCTGCGGTTAGACCGCGAACGAGATAGCTGTCTTTGGCGGTATACGGGATGCCGTCGAGTGGCCCCAAGACAGCCCCTTGCCTGCGCCGCAGATCAGATTCGTGCGCTTCCCCAAGGGCATCAGGGTTAGGGACGACTACCGAGTTCAGCATCGGCCCGTTGCGGTCGTAGCGCTCAATCCGCTCCAGGTACGCGGTGACCAGCTCTTGACTCGTGGTCGCACCACTCTCGAGAGCCGCCTTAAGCTCGGCGATTGACGCCTCGACTACATCGAATGTGCTCATGCGTTTGCTCCTTCTCTGGCACGGGGTCCAGCATCGATACCGGCCGTCTTCGGTTGCTGTTGCGTGATGCAGTGAATGCCGCCACCCCGCGCGAAAATCTCGCGCGAGTCGACCATCTGAACGCTGCGTCCCGGATACGCGTCGCGAAGAATATCGGCGGCGCGAGCATCCGCTTCAGGGTCAGCGAAGCCGCAACCGATGACGCCGCCATTGACGACGAGGTGATTGACGTAGCTGTAGTCAACGAAGCCGTGGTCATCGCGAAGAACCGTGGGAGCGGGCAGCTCAACGATCTCCCATTCGCGGCCCGCAGCATCGCGTTGGCCCGTCAGGCTCTCCCGAATTTCAGCCATGACCTGGTGGTCCGGATGCTCGGAGTTCGGCTGGGCGTGCAGCAGCAGCCGCCCAGGCGAAGGAATTGTCGCGACAATATCGACGTGCCCGTTAGTGCCGAAGTCGTCATAGTCACGCTTGAGCCCTCGCGGCAGCCAGACGGCGTGAGTAGCGCCAATCGTGCGCGCCATCTCTCGCTCAACACGAAGCCGGTCAGCGTGAGGGTTTCGCCGCGGGTCAAGTTGCACGGTGTCGGTGAGTAGGACGGTGCCTTCGCCATCCACATGCAGCCCACCGCCCTCGGCGACGAGCAACGAACTCACGAGTTCGGCGCCTGCGGCATCGGCCACAAACCGCGCAATCTCAGCTGACTTCTCCCACTCGGCCCATTCGGGTGCCCCCCAGCCGTTGAAGACCCAGTCGACCGCGCCGAGCACCCCCGGCCTCTGCGGGTCGACGACAAAAGTTGGCCCGACATCGCGCATCCAGAACTCGTCGAGCGGTGCTTCGAGCAAATCGATACTGCTGTCGAGCATCCGACGCGCTCGGTCAGTTTCGGTGGGGTCGACAACCATAGAGACGGGCTCGAACTGCGCAATCACGTTGGCGACGTCGGCCCACGCGGAGTAGCCCTGTTCACGATCGCTTTCAGCGCCGCCGAGCGTCTCACCGACCCGAGGGAACGCCATCCACGTGCGTTCGTGTTCCGCAGTTTCTGATGGCATTCTCCAGTTCATGCTCAGCTCTCTTCGCCGTTGATAATCGTGGATGCCATCCGTCGTCCAACGCGAATCGCCCCGTCAACGTGCTGGTAGCCCTCAGATGCGAGGTCGCTAGAGCCGAACTGGATCGGGCCAACCGGCTCGAGCTGCAGTGCGCCGTAACGTGAGAGCCCGCCGAGGTCGAAGCTGGCAGCGTAAGCGCCGCGAGTCCACTCCTCTGAAGCCCAGTCGCTCTCGTAATACACGACGGGTTCGAGCGCCTCGCCGCCATAGAACACTGCGAACGACTCGAGGATGCGGCGCTTACGCTCTTCAGGCGAGAGGGCAAGAAGCTCGTCGGCCTTCTCACCGGAGACGAACCCAACGAGGGTGCCCCGATCCTCACCATGATTCGTGTTGTCGTAGGCCTCATGAACCAGTTGGTACGGACTAAAGGCCGTGCCGGAGAGCCCGGCGTCACGCCAGAACGGCGTCTCATAGGTGGCGTGCACCTTGATCACGAGGCCGAGTGACGAGTGCTGCTGCATTTGTTGACGCAGTCGGGGCAGCGCCGGGGTGTAGTCGATTCGGTCGTAGAGGTTCGGCGGCACGGCAACAATGACGTGCTGGGCGCTCACCGAGAGCTCGTCGCTAGTGACAGTCGCTCCCGTCGCATCCCAGCGGATCTCACGCACTGGCTGGGAGAGCTGAACAACAACATCGCCCAGCTGCTTCGCGAGCAGAAGCGGAACCTGTTGCAGTCCACCCACGACCCGCTTGTCGAGAATGAAGTCAGCATCGACGAGGTTACTGAAGCTTCCCGCACTGGCCGCCATCAGAAGAGCTTGCAGCAGAGAGAAGGCGTGGGCAGGTTTGGTCAGCATCGCATCGGCGACGTACAACGCGATGTTGTCGATCGCTTCGGTATCGCTGCTCTGGCTCTCCAGCCACGCCAGGTACGTGATGCGGTCGAATTCTGCGGCACGAGGGTGCGCCCAGGGCGCCTCGAGATCGATCTCAGCAACGAGCGAATCAAGAAGCGAGATCAGCCGAGCGATTTCAGCTTCAGTGTCGTCGCCGGCCGGAAATATGTCGCCGGTATAGCGACGCGCCTGCCCGTCCCGGGAAACATAGACGCTCTCACCATCGCGGTAGCGCGCGTACGTTTCTAGGCCGAGTTCTTCGAGGGTCTCGATGAGTGCGGTTTGATCGGGGGAAACCCACTGGCCACCGATCTCGTACATCTGGCCGTCGATGGAATCCGTCCAGAGTCGCCCTCCGATTCGGTCACGCGCTTCGAGCACGGTTACGCTCTTGCCCGCGCGAAGGAGTGCTGTGGCGGCGGTGAGGCCGGTAGCGCCGGCTCCGACGATTACGACGTCTCGCTGGATGTTTTTCATGATGACAAAAACTCTCTGTTGCTTAGTGGCAATTGCGCACGATTGCATTATTTACCACCTACTCAATAAGAGTCAAGTTTTGGTACACTTCCGGGATGGGAGCAGGCACCACACGACGACGAAACCCCGCCGAGCGAGCGCTCGAAGTTCGTGGCGCCGCACAAACCATTGCCCTTACTCGAGGTCTGGCCGCAATCTCGCTGCGCAGCCTTGCTGCGCACTGCGGAGTCACCGCCCCGCTCATCGCCCACTACGAGCCCAACATGGATGCCCTGGTCGCGAACACGTTCCTGGCCATCGCCGAACAGGAAATCGCTGACGTTACTCTTCACGCACAGTCCCCCGACGAGCCTGTCGATCAGTTTCGGGCACTCCTCGACGCGCTCGCCGACCCAAGTCGGGACAACGTCGGCGAAGTGTGGTGCGACGCCTGGAGCGTTGGGCGCAGAAACGAACGCCTCGCGGAGGCAACCCGAGACGCGATGGACTCCTGGCACGCACTCGCCACCCGCATCATCCGGGCCGGCCAAGACGCCGGACAATTTGCTGATGCGAGCCCTGAGCGAGCTGCTCTCGTACTTTTCGCCCTCGTGGATGCCACGGCCTCATATCAACTGGTCGATTACCGCAGCAGAGAAGTGCGGGAATCGCTCGTGCGCGAAACCCTCGAAGACATCCTCAAAGTGTCGTTGCAGGTTGGCGGCGAGCGCGCCCTAGTAGATCACGCCGAGGCAGAGCCCGATGCTGAACCCTCCGCAGGGGGCAGCTAAAGTGACTGTCCGGCGCCGCCGAGACCATCTGCTGGATCTCGTGTTTCTTGTCGGCGTGACATTCAAGGGAATCGATGGGCTCGTCGAACTCATCGCCGGCGTGCCGCTGCTCTTCCTGTCGTCGGGCGGATTGGCTTCGATCGTGCACGGCCTGACAGCTGGCGAGCTCCTAGAGGACCCTCACGACTTCATCGCAAATCTCCTTATTACTGGAACGCATCAGCTCGGAGCGCAAGGGACGTTCATCATTGGGCTCTACCTACTGATCCATGGCATCGTCAAGCTCGCAATTGTCATTTCCCTCATCCTGGGCGCCACGCGAATCTACCCTTGGGCAATCGGAGCGCTTGGCCTCTTGGCCGTCGTTCAGATCGTCGACCTAGTGATAGCTCCGTCCGTTGGCGTAGCTCTCCTAACACTCTTGGATTTTGTGATCATCGCGCTCACGTGGCGTGAATGGCATCAACATCGAAGCCTCAAGGAGACTCTTTTCGAAACCATCGCTTGGATGCGGAGCAAGGGGGCAAACACTGTTTGCGAGAAGAAGGAAACCCCCTAACTTCCTTGTATTTACTGGGAAGTAGGGGGTTTTCTGTGGCGGTACCGGTGGGATTTGAACCCACGGTGCGCTTTCACGCACACAACTTTTCGAGAGTTGCACCTTCGGCCGCTCGGACACGGTACCGGGAAAGAGTTTAGTACAGATAAAGGTGTGGTGCGTTCACGGGTTTTTGCGCATCCAGTTGAGCGCGTGAACAACCAACGCCCCGACGACGCAGAAGGATCCAGCGGTAAGACCTATGGGCGCGGTGGCCTGAACCGCAGTGATGAGTTCCCAGCTCTCGACGTCAAGACCATTCCGTGAGTACATCTTCGAAAAGGCCCACCACTGAGCGGCTACACCGCCACTCACGAGAGCACCGCCGAAGGCCCAGAGCACATAGATCCAGGGGTTGCGAGCGAGACTTTTGCCGCGGCCAGTCGAGGTTATTTCGGCGAGCGCACCCGCGTCATCCACATAGTGCGATTGTGGTGAAAGGCCGGGCTGCATGTCTACTCTCGGCACCGTGATGTCTGGCCGGGATTCGGGTACCAAGGCATCGCCAACGCCATCGGGCGAGAGCGGGATAATTCCCGCGACAACCTCGCGAGGCGCATCGACGGCGCGTGTGACATGAACAGTCTCAGCTTGCTCGCCGCCCTGCCGCGCCGCGTACCCGCGCTGGAAAGCAGGATCGAATCGAGGGTCAATGTTCTTGTCAGCGGCCACGATGCTCCCTTGTTCGTTTTCTTATCGTAGGCACGAACCTGGTGAAAATCGCGCATTCCTCAGATAATGCCGAGACGAGGAGCCTAGTTGCGCTCGACGCCAACCCAGCGTGCGTTTGGCAAGCTCGCCACAATTGGGCATCGACATACCCCCTGGGGTATGGTAGGGGAATGACTGCCAGCACCACAGACCGCGCCCGCCGCATCCTCGTTATCGGTGGAGTCGCTGCCGGAATGTCCTTCTCCACCCGCATGCGTCGCCGCGACGAGCATGCCGAGATCATCATCTTCGAACGCAGCGGTCACGTCTCCTTTGCCAACTGTGGCCTCGCCTATTACCTCGGCGGTGTCATCACCGAACGTGACAGCCTCCTACTGCAAACCCCGGCCAGCCTCGGCAGCCGCTTCGGCCTCGATGTGCGCGTCAACCACAACGTCACCGCCATCAATCCCGGCGAGCGCACCATCGCCGTGCACAACCACGTCGACAACACTACAAACACCGAGAGCTACGACGAACTCGTGATTGCCACGGGTGCATGCGCCACGCTTCCCGCGATCCCCGGCAGCGACCGGATGCTCGTGCTCCGCAACATCGAAGACGTCGACGCCCTTCACGCCTCTCTCGGAGACCTCGACCCTACGACCGCGAACGTCGTCGTCTTGGGTGCCGGTTATATCGGCATCGAGATGGCCGAAAACCTCGCCAAGCGAGGCCTCAACGTCACCCTCGTGCAGCAAGGAGCCCACGTGCTCAGCCCCTTCGACGCCGAAATGGTAACCCCCATCGAGGCCCACCTGCGCGAGAACGGCGTTGACCTGCGCCTCGGCACCGAGGCGGTTGCGGTCGATGACACCACCGTCCAGCTGAGTGATGGCTCAAGCGCGGCGGCAGACGTCGTCGTTGCGGCGGTTGGGGTGCGACCGGATAACGCACTCGCCGTTCGCGCAGGCCTCGCTGTGGGCACTACTGGCGGCATCCGCACCACTGTTAACTACCAGACCAGTGCACCCCACGTGTATGCCGTTGGCGACGTTGCTGAGAAGGTCGACGCGATCAGTGGCGAGCACGAACTCGTTGCTCTCGCCGGGCCCGCAAACCGTGATGGGCGCTACCTCGCCGACACCATCGCGGGCGACCAGGTGCACTCCAAGCCCGCACTCGGCACCTCCATCGTTGGAGTCTTCGACCTCACTGCGGCGAGCCTCGGCTCAACCGAGCGCACACTGCGGGCAGATGGCCACAATATTCGCGTCATCCACACCCACCCTGTCTCGCACGCTGGCTACTACCCCGGCGCCGAATCGCTCTCGCTCAAGCTCATCGTCGATGCAAACACCGACCTCATCCTCGGCGCCCAGGCTGTCGGCCGCGATGGTGTCGATAAGCGGATGGATGTTCTCGCCACCGCCGCAAGCGCCGGCCTCACCGCGAGTGCCCTTGCCGACCTCGAGCTCGCCTACGCACCGCAATACGGGTCAGCCAAAGACCCCATCAACCACCTCGGTTATGTCGCCAAGAACCTACGCGACAACCTCAGCGCCTCGATTCAGTGGCACGAGATCGACGCCGAACTCGCCGCAGGGAGCCTGCTGGTGGATGTTCGCACCGCCGCCGAATTCGGGCGCGGCGCCATCCCGTACGCCGTCAACATCCCTCTCGATGACCTGCGCAGTCGCCTCAGTGAACTCGGCGACCGCCGCGTGATCGTGCACTGCCAGGTCGGACAGCGCGGCCACACGGCCGTGCGCATCCTTAGCCAGCACGGCTACGACGCTGTCAACCTCGACGGCGGCTACCGCACCTGGGCCGCGGCGACAGCCTAGGTTACCGAAGCCCTTCCGGATCCAACCACACCACCCAACACTCAAGGATAGAACGATGAACACCATCACCACCCAAACCCTCTCCGAACTCGCCAACCCCGTCATCATCGACGTGCGCGAACCCTTCGAATACGTTTCGGGGCATGCGCCTGCCGCCACAAGCATTCCGTTGGGAGAACTCGTTACCCGTGTCGAAGAACTCGACCGCGATGACGCCGTCTACGTGATCTGTGAAAGTGGCCGACGCAGTGCCCAGGCCGTCGAATGGCTCACCGCTCAAGGCTTTGACGCCGTGAACGTTGACGGCGGCACCTCGGCATGGCGCAACTCCGGTCTGCCCGTGAAGAAGGAGAGCTAATCATGGCTGACAACACGGAAAGTGCCGAAGTCGACACCCCCACCGGGCACGACCCCGAAGCAATGCGCAAGGTCATGAACCGCCTCAAGCGCGCCGAAGGCCAACTGCGCGCCCTCATTGAATCGATGGGTCCGGAGTCGAACTGCAAAGATGTCGTCACCCAACTGGCCGCCGTAAGCAAAGCGCTCGACCGTGCCGGCTACATGATCATCGCGAACGCCCTCCAGTCGTGCACCGTCGATGACGCGGATGGCGAAGGTAGCCACGATGGGATGACCGCAGACGACATTGAGAAACTCTTCCTCAGCCTCGCCTAACAACACTCTTGTCGGTCGCTGAGCTCACAGGACAGCGCGCTCGCCCCGCAGTGTCAGTCGCCCCACCTAGTGTTGAAGCATGGCCCGAGCTGTAAGTAATTTTCGCTGCACCGAGTGCGGCTGGTCGAGCATCAAATGGGTTGGCCGCTGCGGTGAATGCCAGCAGTGGGGCACCGTAGTCGACTCCGGCGTAGCCACCGGTATCACCAAACGCGTCGCCACGGTTGCCGTGGCTGAAACGAGCGCGGCACGATCCATCACCGAGATCGGCGCCGAATCTGTCGCCCATTGGCCAAGCGGCATCAACGAATTCGACCGAGTGCTCGGCGGAGGCGTTGTCCCCGGCGCCGCGATTCTGTTGAGCGGCGAACCCGGCGTCGGCAAATCGACACTGCTACTCGAAGTTGCTTCGCGGGCTGCGGCATCCGGTCAGCGCGTGCTCTACGTCACCGCTGAAGAATCCGTGAGCCAAGTGCGGTTGCGCGCCGAACGCACCAATGCCCTGCACCCGTCGCTGTACTTGGCTGCCGAAACCGATCTCGGCACGATCCTCGGTCAGATCGACCACGTCAAACCTCAACTCGTGATCGTCGACTCCGTGCAGACCGTCGCCTCCGCCGCGACCGAAGGCATCGCGGGCGGCCCCTCACAAGTGCGCGAAGTCGCATCCACTCTCATCCGCGTCAGCAAAGACCAGAACCTTCCCGTGCTGCTCGTCGGCCACGTTACGAAAGACGGCAGCATCGCCGGCCCACGACTGCTCGAACACCTTGTGGATGTCGTGCTCCAGTTCGAAGGCGACCGCCAGACCGCGCTGCGCTTCGTTCGCGCCCACAAGAACCGTTTCGGCTCCACCGACGAAGTAGGTTGTTTCGAGATGACCGGCGAAGGGATCGCCGAAGTCTCTGACCCCAGCGGCCTGTTCCTCTCCCACGCCCGGCGCCCTGTAAGCGGCACCTGCGTCACCATCGCGTTAGAAGGCAGACGTGCCCTTCCCGTTGAGGTGCAGGCGCTCATCGTCAAGTCGCAGGCTCCGCAGCCGCGTCGAGTCGTCAACGGCGTCGACGCGTCACGAGTTGCCATGCTTCTCGCGGTGCTTGAACGGCGAGCGGGGATCCCCCTCTCCGGGTTCGACGTTTACGTTTCGACGGTAGGCGGCATCCGCGTCACCGAGCCCGGTGCAGACCTCGCCATCGCGCTGGCCATTGCTAGTGCCTACAAAGACAAAGCCTTTGCGCCAGCGATGGCCGTCGTGGGAGAGATCAGTCTTGCCGGAGAGATTCGGCCCGCGTCATCCGCAAAGCAGCGACTTGCTGAAGCGGCTAGGCTCGGCTTCGGCACAGTAATCGACTCCGAGGCGGCTCACGTTCGCGGAGCGCTGCAGCTCGCATTCGCTGGCGCTGTCGATGAACGCGTCGAGATCCCCGAGTTCTAAGCCCGATTCGCCTCAGCTGGTGCTCGGGCGCAGCAGAACCCCGCCAACCAGACCACAGGCCACTTCGTGAAGAACCCCGGCGCCGCACAGACAGCGACGGCGGCTCATCCGAAGACGAGCCGCGTTGCACAACTGTGTGGAAACCGAGCGGTTAGCCGAACAGGGTCCAGAGGCCCCAGTCTTCTACACGCCAGCTGATCCAGCCGTTCTCGCGCTGCAAGCTCACCAGGATCGAGTCGCGCTGCCCATTAGACGGCTTCACTGCACGACACGTAAACGTTTCGCCGATCAGCACCGGTGGAGTGGTTGGGCAATCAAGCTCAATACCTGCGCCCAACGTTGCTGCCTGTGACTGCACCGACTGCTCAATCTGGGTGCTGAAGGTCTGCGGAATCAGCGAGATAACTAGGCCGGGAAGCACAAGCATTCCGACCACAAGCGAAACCATAGTTCCCGCCCACGTAGCGATCGGGGCGATTCCCTTGCCAGTCTCACGCATCGTGCGGATGCCGCGGATCGCCAGATAAACCGGTGTGGTCAGGAAGGCCCAGGCTGCGCTCGCGGGGCGTTCGTGACCCCATACCTGAAGCAGGAGGTTGTCGTACGCGGCGAGGCCAAGCACAACCACATATGGTGCGATCCACACCATAAGCAGCAGCGGCAAGTTACCGCCGAGGCCCGCGACTGCAATCAAAAACATGCTCGCAAGCAACTGTACGAGAGGAAGAATTGCAATCAACCAGACGGCTGGGTTGTAGGTGCGGTATTGACGGACTTCGCGCTGCGGTGCTTCTTCTTCCGCGTAGGCGCTCAGCGTCGACGCACCAGGCATCGAGTTCGTGTGGGCAGTTGCAGACTTGGGAAGAAGCTGAGACTCGTCGGCATCTTTAGCTTCATCGAGCGGCGGCTCAAGCTCGCGCAGCGCCATCGCTAGCAACGGCTGTGCGCTCAACTCATCGTGAACTGGTGCAATGTCGGGCTCAGGCTCGCTGCGAGTTTCAGCGACCAAGTAGTCACTGCTGTCCCTGCGTTCGCGGTCCCTCTGGTCACGGCGAGACGGAAATTCGTACTTATCATCTTCGTCTTCATCGGCGAAGGCTAGCTTGGTCGCGGGCTGCACGACAATAGGGGCACGAGCATCTGAGGTGTGTTCAGTCCAGGCTTGGGCATCCCACCAGCGCAACTGGGGCAAACCCAAAGGGTCTGGGTACCATCCTGCTGGCACACCGAAGCTGTTGTCTTCCACGTTGAACAGAGTAACTGTCACAGAGCGTGGATAGAAAGCCCTCTTTACAACATTGATGCTTGGGCTTAGCTGAATGTAACCCGAAAGAGTGCCGAAAATCGACCATTTCTGCCCCTTTGTCCCCTGAACTGGGACGTTTACCTGAGGGTCGCCAAATGCCGAAAGTTAACGCGGTTGTGACACTTGCGAGCCCGTGCTCACGAAAGTGTTAGAGCATCCAGAATGTCATCGGGTGAGGCCTGCATGGCGTGCGGGCCAGCAACGTCGAACCAGACCGACTCCAAAACGCCACGGTTGCTCTCGAGGAAGCCCCGCAGATCATCTGCTTGGTACGCGACGACCCGGTGGTCTGTCTCTTCGGGCAACATCGCAACGTAGGTATCTACCGAGGAGAATAGCAAAAGCATGTACTTGTCAGCATCCCCTCGACGGAATACACGCACCTGAGCTTCGCCGTCATCACCGTCACTGAGCATCGGCACGATGACTCGATCGTTGCGCAGTGCCAAGGCCACCGCAACGGGGTCACCGGTCTCTAACGCCTGCGCAAGCATGGGCGAGCTGAATTCGGCGCTCTGCGCCGCTGAGGATGAAGAATCCATGACCAATCCTGGCTAGTTCAACAAGAACTGCTTGGTGCTTTCGGAGGCAATGTCTCCAATGGAGACTTCGAGGTGGTAGCTGGCGCCGCCGGCGCCCACGACGGGACGATCCGACTCACACGTGTCGGGAGCAGAACGGGTGCGGTCCCATTCGATTGAACTTGACTGCACGGGAACGCCCGGCTGCAAGACAACGGAACGAGCTTCACCAGCAGTCTGGCAGTGTTTCGAGTTCCAAATTTCGTCACTACCGCTAGTAATCACAAACTCTTGGATGTCGCTGCCTGCATCCACCACACACGGTTCCGTCATAGTGCTCTTGAGCGAGAAAGAAAGCTGCGGTTTTTCGCCTTCGCCATAGCTCGATGCATCCGTTTTCGCTTCGAGCGTGAGCTTGGCAGGGTCACAAATTGTTGAGCCGGTGGAGTCTGTGGCAGCCGGAGTGCTCGACTCTGTTCCTGCCGTCTCGTCTGGCCCCGTCGCGGCGGGGTCAGACGAAGCTTTTGGCCCGAAGACGATCAACAAGACGATCGCGATCACGGCAAGCAACCCCAGCCCGAGAATCAAGCGTCGGCGCCAGTAGACGCTGCTTGACTGCGGGCCGACCGGATTCCGAAACGTCGACATACGGTAAGGCTAAACGTCTCAGGCCGCTAAAGACGCTTCAGCATGCGCGTGTTGCCGAGGGTGTTGGGTTTCACACGAGAAAGATCAAGGAATTCGGCAACACCCTCATCGGGAGACAGCGACAACTGAGCGAATACGGCGGGATCGACAAGTTCTTCGATCACAGGCTCGAAGCCGTGACTAGTGAAGAACCCGGTCTCAAAAGTGAGACAAAAGAGTCGCTCAAGGCCGAGCGTGTGAGCATCGCGCTCAATCTGTTCCAGCAGTGCATGGCCGACACCAGCACCTAGCCATTCGGATGCCACAGCCAACGTTCGCACTTCGGCTAGGTCTTGCCACATCACGTGCAGCGCGCCGCATCCGATGACGTGACCGTCAGGGGTCACCGCAACCCGAAACTCCTGCACGGCTTCGTAGAAGACAACGAGGTCTTTACCGAGCAAAATACGTTCGTTGACGAGCGGCTCAACGAGAGACTGAATTGCCCGCACATCGGCTGTCGTGGCAGGGCGAACGCTGAATGAGGTCACGGAGTAAATGTACTGCGACTGGCTCACGCTTCTGCTCGTTAACGACGAAGTGGCTGGGCCCACACCATTAGGGGCGGCCCAGCCACGTGTCGGTCGGTGTGTGGGCGGGCCAAACACTTTTGGGGGGCCCCCCCCCACTTCTCGTTCGGTGTGAGGTTTAGGCCTCAACCTCAGCAGGTTCCTTTTCGGGCAGACCTGGCTGGCGGCTGGTGGTGAACACGAACTTGTTGTCGACGAAGTCAACGTGCACGTGGTCGCCGGCGTTGAGCTCACCGTGCAGAATCTTCTCGCTCAGAGCGTCTTCTACCTCGTGCTGCACTGCGCGGCGAAGCGGTCGTGCACCGAGGGTGGGGTCGAACCCGATCTCGATGAGACGCTCCTTGGCGGGAACAGTGAGCTCGACGGTGAGGTCGCGATCCATCATGCGCTCGGAGAGACGCTTGATGAAGAGGTCGACGATCTGCAGCAGTTCTGGCTTGCTGAGCTGCGGGAACACGATGGTCTCGTCAACACGGTTAAGGAACTCAGGCTTGAAGTGCTTCTTGAGTTCTTCAACAACCTTGCCGCGCATGCGGTCGTAGCTTGTTGCCGAGTCGCCTTCTACCTGGAAGCCAACAGGCCCTGCGGTGATGTCCTTGGTGCCGAGGTTGGTGGTCATGATGATGACGGTGTTCTTGAAGTCCACTACGCGACCCTGGCCGTCGGTCAAGCGACCCTCTTCGAGGATCTGCAGGAGCGAGTTGAAGATGTCGGGGTGAGCCTTCTCGATCTCGTCGAATAGCACAACGCTGAAGGGCTTGCGGCGCACCTTCTCGGTGAGCTGGCCACCCTCTTCGAATCCTACGAATCCGGGAGGGGCACCAAACAGTCGAGAAACGGTGTGCTTCTCGCCGTACTCGCTCATGTCAAGCGAAATCATGGCTGACTCGTCGTCGAACAAGAACTCGGCAAGCGCCTTAGCGAGTTCGGTCTTACCAACACCGGTTGGACCGGCGAAGATGAACGAACCACTGGGACGGGCGGGGTCTTTCAGACCGGCACGCGTGCGACGGATGGTCTTGGAGAGAACCGAGATGGCTTCCTCTTGACCGATAACGCGCATGTGCAGTGCCTTCTCCATGAAGATGAGTCGGCTGGACTCTTCTTCGGTGAGCTTGAAGACGGGGATGCCGGTTGCTGCTGCCAGAACTTCGGCAATCAGACCTTCATCCACGATTCCGCTCGCGCCAACGTCGCCAGACTTCCACTGCTTCTCGAGGCGCAGGCGCTCTCCGAGCAGCTTCTTTTCTTCGTCGCGCAGGCTGGCGGCCTTTTCGAAGTCTTGGTCTTCGATGGCACCCTCTTTTTGCCCACGGACTTCGGCGATCTTGTCGTCGAATTCACGCAGCTCGGGGGGTGCAGAGAGGATGGACAGACGCAAACGTGCGCCAGCTTCATCCAGAAGGTCAATTGCCTTGTCTGGCAGGAACCGATCGGCCACGTAGCGGTCGGCAAGGTTCGCTGCGGCAACAATCGCGCCGTCAGTGATGGACACCTTGTGGAAGGACTCGTAGCGGTCGCGGAGTCCCTTCAGGATGTTGATGGTGTGCGGCAGGTTGGGTTCGTGAACCTGTACCGACTGGAAGCGACGCTCGAGCGCGGCATCCTTCTCGAAGTGCTTGCGGTACTCGTCGAGGGTCGTCGCACCGATCGTCTGAAGCTCGCCACGGGCAAGCAGCGGCTTGAGGATGGATGCGGCGTCGATTGCGCCCTCAGCAGCACCAGCACCAACGAGGGTGTGGATCTCGTCGATGAAGACGATGATGTCGCCGCGGGTGCGGATCTCTTTGGTGACCTTCTTGAGGCGCTCTTCGAAGTCACCGCGGTAACGGCTTCCGGCGATGAGCGAACCAAGGTCGAGCGAGTAGAGCTGCTTGTCTTTCAGGGTCTCGGGTACGTCACCGGTAACGATGGCGATAGCGAGTCCTTCAACAACAGCGGTCTTACCCACGCCGGGTTCACCGATGAGTACAGGGTTGTTCTTGCTGCGGCGGGAGAGGATCTGCATGACGCGTTCCATCTCCTTTTCGCGGCCGATTACGGGGTCGAGCTTGCCGTCGCGGGCCGCCTGGGTGAGGTTGCGGCCGAACTGGTCAAGAACCTGCGAACCCTTGTCGGGCGTTGCATCGTTTCCGCCAACGGCGACCGCCTCTTTGCCTTGGAAACTTCCGAGGAGCTGGATGACCTGCTGGCGAACCTTGTTGAGGTCTGCGCCGAGCTTGACGAGAACCTGGGCGGCAACGCCTTCACCCTCGCGGATGAGACCCAACAGGATGTGCTCGGTGCCGATGTAGTTATGGCCAAGCTGCAGCGCTTCGCGCAGGCTCAACTCGAGTACCTTCTTGGCACGGGGAGTGAACGGGATGTGGCCGGTCGGCTGCTGCTGACCCTGGCCAATAATGTCTTGTACTTGCTCGCGCACAGAGTCGAGTGAAATACCCAGCGACTCGAGTGCCTTCGCGGCGACTCCCTCGCCCTCATGGATGAGGCCAAGCAAAATGTGCTCCGTGCCGATGTAGTTGTGGTTGAGCATCTTGGCCTCTTCTTGGGCCAAAACGACTACCCGACGGGCGCGGTCGGTAAATCTCTCAAACATCTCTTCACTCCTTTGATACCGCTACGAATTCGGTACCGATGTAATGAGACTAACCAGTGAAATCGTGAAATAGTCCGGTGTTCGCCCTAGGCGTGACTGTCTATGGTTAGCGCTCAGGAACACACGAACCAGGGCCTGCTCCGGGCAGCAGCGATGCCCCGCTCGTGAGCACTTCATCGAACAATTTTTGATCATCACTCGACTCATTCACCATGCCGTCGCATGTGGAGGTGTGCAGCTGAAACTGTCGCTCTCCGGCGATAAATCGAAAGTTGAGGTCGGGCACTGCAGAGGCGTTGCGCGCAGCATCGAGCGCATTCTCCCAATCCGCTTCGCGGTACTCCCGTTGACTGATCCAAATCTCCGCGGTCGTCGGACCTTCAAGGACGGGTACGTTCCACATCAGGGTCACCCCTTCGGGATACTCAAAATCAGGCTCCGGGTTTTCGGTCAACTGTGAGTAGTCGACGAGTGGAGTGGATTCCCGGATGCTATCGAGCAGCGCAACGAGGGTGGCGGGCGGCAGCTGCGTCGACCAGAGCATCCCCGCGAATTGCCACGTGGTCGGATTCTGCGTTGCGTCGGGCACGGCGGCGAGCGCCTCAAAGTTTTCGATAACGTGCCCGGCCGTGCTGACAGCATCGACCCCATCCGGCGCGCTGAATGTGCGGTCGTACGTGCCGCTACGGAATCCGGGCGTCAGCACCATCGACAGCTCGGCTTCGATCGCCGCCTCGATTGCTCGCCAGTGGAAAATTTCAGTGACGAACTGATGGTCAGAAAGTTCGAGGTAGCGCTGCGTGAGCACGCCACCACCGTCATCGTCACCGAATCGCAGCGTGAGCGTCTGCACTGTGTTCGCAAGCTCAGCGCTACTAAAGCTCTCCTTTACCGTTGAGGCGATTTCGCGGAGTTGCTCCTCGGCGATCGAGGAACTTGCGATTATGTGGAGTTCCGCTTCAGCCCCGGTCGGACCGTCAGCGACAAAGTACGACGATGCTGACTCGACCCCGTCGATGCCCTTCACGGCAGAAACCGCGGCGGTCAACGCTCGCTTTTGGGCAGCATCCGACTGGACTATTCCCCACACCTGTCCCGCATCGCCAATGAGCGAGCAGCCTCCCAGTGCGAGTGAGAGGAGCACCGCGCCCGCGAGGAGCACCGGCAGCCGCAGGACATTCTTCATGAGTGAAGTTTAGGTTTCGGCTGGCGGTTTAGCCTGCCCCAGAGCGGGTGACGCTGTGTCCGGAGCTGGATGTGTGCATACGAAACTCTTGGCACCCTGCCACATAGCGGAAGGCGAGACCCTCTATCTCGGTCGCACGGCTCGCGATGTCGATGGCTGCGGACCAGGCCTTCCTCACTGCGCGTATTCTGCCTCACGACGACCTCTGGCCCGGACTGTGGCCCTCTCGGAGGCGTCCGCCGCACATCGATACCCTCAAGCTTGTCGAATTCCGGTTCGGGAACGACTTCTGCCAACTTGTTGTCGATCAAGGGAAAGATTGTGCGGATGTCGTCAATGAGTTCTACGATTTCGGCTGGCGGGAGGGTATCTGCGGATTGCAATCCCGCGAGGGTCCAGTAGCGGTAGGCCTCGTTGCCGCGATCGCCTTGCTGGTGCTCGCCGAGATCTTGCCCACGCTCGCACTCGAAGGGCTCATCTGATGGTGCCGGCGGAGGAGAACGCGCTCACCGGCATCCACTGTCGGGTCGATGAACTTCTTGAGCAACGCGGGATGACGCTCACAGGGTTGAGCGAAATTGTGGGGGTGAGTGTAGTGAACCTGTCGATTCTGAAGAACGACCGGGCTCGCGCCATCCGATTCTCGACGCTGTTTGCTGTGTGTGCGGCGCTGGAGTGCGAGGTCGGCGAACTGCTCATTACTGCAGAGAGCCAATGCGCGCACGGACGCTCAACGTTGCTCCCTGAGAAACGCTGCACAACGTGATGCACGCTTTGTGGCACGCTAGCACTCACCGACGTGAGGAGCGAGCGTGGGCAACCCTGAGAAGGACCCTGCTGAAGTACTGTGCGAAACGCATCCGGGTTCAGGAGTGCAGTTGCTCGAACCCCGCGATGTGCCCCTCGGCGGACCGAGGGCGATGACCGTTCGACGTACGCTTCCGCAGCGTTCGCGGTCACTGATCGGCGGTTGGTGTTTCGTCGATCACTATGGTCCAGACACGACGCGCATGGTCGTGCCACCGCATCCGCACACGGGTCTTCAGACGGTGAGTTGGTTGTTCACAGGCGATATCGAGCACCGCGACAGCATTGGCAACCTAGCGGCGGTGCAGCCGGGCGAGCTCAACCTCATGACAGCGGGTCGCGGCATCTCGCACTCGGAGATATCGCCCACTACCCTCACGCGGTTACACGGCACACAGCTCTGGGTGGCGTTACCAGATTCGGCCAGAAACATCGAACCCACCTTGAACCCACCTTCGAGATGTATGCCCCGACGCCGTTTGCGTTTCAGGGTGCAACCGTGAGCGTGTTCATCGGCGAGCTCGCCGGGGTCACATCACCGGCCCGCGTCTATTCGCCGCTGCTCGGTGCCCAACTCGACGTTGCCGCAGGCACGACTTTGACACTCTCGATTGACCCAACTTTCGAACACGGCGTACTAGTGGATGCCGGAAATGTCACCATCGCGGACGTCGTGACCCCCATCGATCACCTCGCCTACACGGCCCCCGGGCTCACCAAACTCGTCATCACTGCGTCGACGGATGCCCGGCTCCTGCTGCTCGGTGGTGAACCGCTCGGCGAGTCCATCATTATGTGGTGGAACTTCATCGGGCGCAGTCACGACGAGATCGTTGAGTTCCGTGGGCAGTGGCAGCGGGACGTGATCGAGGGCGGTGACGCCGAGGGATGCTTCGGCACGGTCACCGACTGCGGCAAGGATCCGCTGCCCGCACCAGAACTTCCGACAGTTCGGCTGAAGCCGCGCGAGTAGTGCGACAGGGCGTCTCCATGCCCCAACCTAGGAGCGCTCGGACCGACATAGTGCGATACCCCTATGCTGTGCAATGTAACTAAAGCTAAGGGTTCCGATGGCAAGAGGGCCCGTCGCGCAACGCTCAACCTGGTTCCGGTCGGAATAGTTGCAGCATTGCCTTTTGGCTTTGAGGGAGTGGCGCGCATCGATAGCGTCTCTTGGCTATCTTGGTTTCCATCTTGGATTGAAGTGCCTCTGTACATTGCACTGTGGCTGTTGGTCCCCGCGGTTATCGCGTTCGAATTGTGGAGGGCACATCAAGACAACGCAGACATCGCCACTACCGATGACGTTGTAAATGATCTCCGGATCGCAGTTAAAGAAGCCATGCTGCCGCTGGCTACCCTGCTTGCGGAAATGCCAAGCAAGACCCCCGGAGACCGGCAGAGCCACGTAGAACGTGTGGCCGATAAAGCAGTTGAGGTTTTGGCTTACCTCTTACTTCGCCATATCCCTCGGGTACGAGTAAACGTCTTCGCAATCAACCTTGCGAATACAGCATTGCAGCCAGTCTCATCTGCGGGGGCCGGCGACAAGCCCGGAGCCTTTATTGCGGGCGGCACTACGACGGAAAAGAACGTGGCATGGGTCTTGGGCGGAGGTCCTGCTCGTGACGTTTCTAACGTCAAAACGACCCCTCCCGAGAAAGGGGGCAGGCCCGACGCGCTCTATAACTCTTACGTAGCCGTAGTAATTCGCTCTACTAAGTTTTCCCATGGGATGCTCACAGTAGATTCTGTGGACTCGAACCCCTTCACGGATACGGATATAAAGACGATACAGATGATCGCTGAATTGTTGGCAGTGGGGATGGCGATGGCCTACCCCAAGAAGAACGCTGGAACCTCGAGCTGATATCGAGATTTGCGCGTACACTCTTGCCATGACAACTATTCGCGCAAGTGAGATTGAATATGGGCGTGCCCGCGTCGATACTCCGATCATGAATTTTGTTGAGCACGATCTTTCTGACCCTCAAGTCGTTCGTGCAATTGTGGAGGAAGCGACGAGAGTTTCCCGCATGGAGCAGAGGAAGCGACTCAGGGTTCTTCGCAGAAGCCGCTGAACCCCTTTTGCGCCTTTCGGTCTTTCGCTACTGGCAAAAGCGAGAATTTTTGGGTGCTATTCTGTTGGTCACAGCGCCCTAAAGAACGAAGATTCTGAGCTCATCACTGCGCTGGGTGTTGATCCCTTCAGCTTTGTCATCGAATTGCCTTACTGCTCAAATCCTCGGGCTAATACGCTGATGTAAGCGCGCTATCGACTTGTGGCAAGGATCCCAAAAGCTACCGGCCTCACCGAAGAGTGCAGCGATTCGAGTCACGATTCTTGCCAAATTTCGATGGGATCAGCACGCATATCCTCAGGGAAGTCACCGACCGTGTGTTCCTCCTCGTCGGCTAGACCGCGGTAACCCGCAACACGAGCGCCTCATCCGGGTGCAGAATCGGCAACGTTATCCCAACCGATTCGAGCACGGCGCCCGACAGCACAAGCTCGCTAGCGTGCCACCACGCTGGCGCAGTTCCTGGGTAGGTTGCCGCAGTCGCGCCCACATCTACCGGGCTGATGCGGTAAGTGCGGTGCGGGTCAAGCCCGGGCAGACGCCGGGCGTTCGGTACAGAATCGGTCGGGGTGTTGAGGCTGGTCACCCAGAACAGGGCGTCGTCAGCATCGGCGGACACAATCCCGGTGACGATGGGTTCGGCGCCGATTTCACTCCGCACGATCCGGCCAGAGTGGATGAGCCCGCGAAGTGAACGGTAGACGCCCGCCCAGGTGCGCAAAGCATCCCGCTCGGCGTCGGTAGTGGTGGTGAGATCCCACTCGATCCCCGAGTGCCCCATGAGGGCGGTCGCAAGCCGGAAGCCCAGCGAGAGCGACCGGCCCGAGGTATGTGCGGGCGATGACCCCACGTGCGAGGCCAAGTATTCGAAGGGCACGAGCAGATTGGTCCAGCGCATGATCGAGAAACGGTCGTGCGCATCGTTGGTATCGGAGGGCCAGACGCGCTGAACGCGCTCAAGCACTCCGGCATCCACTCGGGCACCACCCGAGGCACACGACTCGATTTCGACGTGCGGGTAGCGTTCGCGCAACTCATCCATCAGCCAGTAGGTCGCGGCGACGTGGCGGTGAACCGAACCACCGAGCAGGTCGCGGTTCATGTCCCACTTGAGGTAACTGATCGCGTATTCATCGAGCAGCGCGGCAATCGCCTCCCGCACATGCTCACGAGCGGCAGGGTTATCGAGGTCGAGAACGTACTGGTTGCGCCACGACTTCGGCAGCGGCCGATCGTCGTCACGCAGGATCCACTCCGGATGCTCGCGCGCAAGCTCAGAGTCGAGGGAGACCATCTCGGGCTCGACCCATAGGCCGAACTGCATTCCCGCCGACGTCACTCGGTCGATGAGTGGCGTAAGCCCGTTCGGCCATGACACTGGATCGACTGTCCAGTCGCCAAGGGCACGTTTGTCATCGGTACGACCGGTCATCCAGCCGTCGTCGAGCACAAAGCGCTCAACTCCGACGTCGGCTGCGGCACCGGCGAGCGCCGCCAACTGCTCAAGGTTGTGGTCGAAGTACACGGCCTCCCACGTGTTGAGAGTCAACGGACGCGGTGTCGAGGGGTGCGATGGCAGACCACGAAACCAGGAATGGAAACGGTCGCTGAGGCCGTCAAGTCCGGCATCCGACCACGCCGCGTAGGCCCACGGTGTTTCGTGGCTTTCGCCGGTAGAGAGTCGAAGCTCGCCGGGGGCAAAAAGCTCTGCTGCGCCAAGTGTTGTGATGCCGAGCGCAGTGCGATCGATCCAGATGCGAGTGTCGCCGCTGCTGCCGAGGTGCATCGCCCAGACCTCACCGTGGCGAAAGCCAAAGTCAGGTGTTCCTGCAATCGTGAGGTAGGAGTCGTCGTGACCGCCGCGGCCATGGCGCGATTCGCGCAGCCAGGTGCCGTAGTCGATTGCGGAACGTTGAGGGACTCGTTCGGCCGCCCAGATTCCGCTGAAGTCGAGTCGCTCGCGCGCGATGGGCGGAAGCGGAAGAGTGGTCGCGAGCGTCGTGAGCTCAAACGGCTGTGTGGCGGTGTTGGTGATGCGTGAGCGGCTGCGAAGCACACCGCTCGGGGAGAGTTCGAACTCGATGACGAGTCGCAGTGCCGCGGCATCCGGCGAGCCTGCTAAGTCGTATTCCCCGGTAGACGCGCCCGATTCTTGCAATACAGTCGACTCGTTCTCGGAGCAATCGTCGACCAGCGTGATCACGACGCGGTCGGGCTGCGGATGCTCGATGCTCTCGGTGCGCAGTGCCGGTCGGCGCACTCGCCCACCTCGCCCGCCGCGCCCATCGCCGCGATCGTCGCCCTTGTCGCTGCGCCGATCGTGGCGCCGATCGTGGCGCCGATCGTGGCGCCCCTCAAGCCCGGGGATGCCGGTCCAGCCATCGGCGAGCAGGGGAACAATTCCCAACCGTAAGGGTTCGTCGATTGAACTCGGTCCAACGGCGCGTTCGCGCGAGCGCACAAAGTCGCTCAGTTGTTGTCGTGAGAGTTCTCCGAGGTCTGCACCCCAGTGCGTGATCGACGGCACGCCCGTGCCGCGGGTGTCCAGCACAAGGCTGGTACCCGCGGCACGGAGGTGAACGATGTCGTTCGTGTTATTCGTTGACAGCAATCGCGGCAGCCTTCATGGCGTCAATTGTCTTCTGCTGACCCGTCTTCAGGGCATCCATGAGGGTGCCTGAACCGGAGATCGCGGCGGAGAATCCGTCAGCAACATCCGTGTAGGTCTGCGTCATCGTTGGTCCCCAAGTGAAGTCGGGGTTAACCTGGGCTCCAGCAGCAGCGAACACATCGTAAATGTTCTGTCCACCGTAGAAGTCAAGGCCCTCGGAGAATACCGGCAGGTCTCCGCCAGCCTTCGTCGCCGGGTAGATGTTCGCTGTCTTGTTCATGCTCGTCAGCGCTTCTGGATCAGTGTTCAGCCAGAGTGCGAACTGTGCAGCCTCGTAAGGGTACTTGCTTCCCTTGAGTACTGCGGTGCTCGATCCGCCCCAGTTGCCTGCAGCGGAGTCGCCAGCGTTCCACTGCGGCATCGGAGCTACAGCCCAGTTGCCTGCGGTGTCTGGTGCGCCACTCGTGATGGTGTTTGCCCCCCATACCGCAGAGACCCAGCTCCAGACTTCGCCCGTGTTGTAGCCGTTATTCCACTCATCGGTCCACGGCGGGAGGGTTGCCACGAGGTCGTCATCGAGCAATCCCTGCCAGTATTCCGCAACCTTGGTCGACTCAGGCGAGTCGAGGGTTACATCCCACGCGGTTCCGTCGTTCTTGAACCACTGGCCATCTGCCTGCCACACGAGACCGGCGAAGGCGTTAATGTCGCTCTGCGAGAAGTTGGTGATGTAGCCACCCTCTTCACGGATCTTCTTCGCTGCCGCAGCGTATTCGTCCCACGTGGTCGGGATAGCGATTCCAGCCTTTTCGAACAGGTCGGCGCGGTAGAACAAGGCTTCAGGGCCGGTGTCTTGCGGGATTGCGTAGACCGCGTTGTCTTCGCCGAACGTTACCTGGCTCCACGTCCAGTCAATGAACTGGTCCTGAGCATCCATGACCCCAGCGCAGTCGGCGATGTTAACCACACCGTCTTGGACGCGGAAGTTGGGAAGTGCGTCGTACTCGATCTGGCCGAGATCGGGAGCGTTGCCTGCTTCGATCTGGTTGAAGAAGTTCTTGTACGTTCCCCC
Source organism: Rhodoglobus galactosidasius (assembly GCF_054957775.1). NCBI lineage: Bacteria > Bacillati > Actinomycetota > Actinomycetes > Micrococcales > Microbacteriaceae > Rhodoglobus > Rhodoglobus galactosidasius. Next base: position 314,666 of record NZ_JBQIAV010000001.1, read on the forward strand.
GTTACCGTTCGGACCGGTCTGAACCTCAACCTGAATGTCGGGGTTCTTCGCGTTCCAGATTGCTGCGGCGTCTTCCATTCCGGGCAACCAGGTGGTGAAGCTGAGAGTTACAGGTCCATCTGCCGGTGCACATGCGGCGGCGTCAGTGCCACCATCTGTGCCTGCGACGGATGAGCATGCGGAGAGTGCGAGAGCGGAGACGAGCACCAGTGCTCCTCCAGCTCGAGCTAAGTATTTAGCCATGCGAGTTCCTTCCAAATGATTGTTTGTGGTGCGGGGATTCCCTCGGTGTGAGCCGAGTGACCAGACGGGGCGATCATTTGATCGCACCCGTTCCTAATCCGCTGCGCCAGAAGCGCTGCAGACCGAGGAAAGCGATGATGAGCGGGATAATCGACAGCAGTGCGCCAATAATCACGAGCGCCCGAATTTCAGGGATCTGGCTGACTTGGCTGTTCCAGATGTAGAGACCAAGCGTTACCGGGAAGAGCTCTTCGTCACGGAGCATGATCAGCGGCAAGAAGAAGTTGTTCCAGATCGTCACGAACTGAAAGAGGAAGATCGTGACCATGGCCGGCATCATCAGTCGCGTTGAAACCGTGAAGAAGGTACGGACCTCTCCCGATCCATCGATGCGGGCAGCTTCAACCAACTCATCAGGAACACTCGAAGTCGCATAAATGCGCGCGAGGTAGACGCCGAAGGGGCTGACGAGGCTGGGCAGGAAGACCGACCAGAAGGTGTTGGTGGCCCCGACCTGGCTGAAGACGAGGAACAGGGGCAGTGCGAGCGCAGTGGCCGGAACCAGCACGCCACCCAGAATGACGTTGAAGATTGTCTCGCGACCGCGGAACGCATACTTCGCGAGTGCGTAACCCGTCATTGTCGCGAAGAGGGTAGCGATCGCGGCACCAGCACCGGCGTAAAGCACGCTGTTGAGCATCCACTGGAAGAAGAGGCCGTCACGGTAGTTCGCGAGGGCGCCGATGTTCTCTATGAGGTTGAAATCAGCGAACCACAGTGGTGCCGAAGAAATGAAGTCGCTGCGGTCTTTCGTTGCCGCAACGAAAAGCCACCAGATCGGCACGAGAAAGTAAAAGGTACAGATGGCCATGACGAGCATGGCACCAGCCCGCGAGAACAGGCTTTCGCGCGGTCCGCGAACTCGCTTTGCCGCTGAAGTCGTTGAGGTACTCATCAGTCAGCCTTTCGTTGAGTGAGCTTGAGCACGGTGAACGAGAGTGCGAACGTAAGCAGCGCGAGCACGACCGAGAATGCGGCAGCGAGGTTCACATTCGGCACCGATGCTGTCGAGTAGATGAGCAGGTTTGGTGTGTACGTGCTGGTAACGGCTGAAGTGAAGCTCTTGAAGACTTGTGGTTCGGCAAGCAGTTGCAGGGTTCCGATGATCGAGAAGATCGACGTCAGTATGATGGCGGGCGCCACCAGCGGAATCTTGATCGACCACGCTATTCGCGCCTGAGAGGCGCCATCGAGGCGGGCCGCTTCATAAAGCTCGCTGGGAATGGCCAACAGCGCCGAGTAAATGATGATCATGTTGTAGCCGATGAACACCCAGGTGACGACGTTGGCGATCGACCACAGCACCAGGTCGGCACCCAAGAAGTCGATTTTGCTTGTCACCGCCGTGAATGGTGACAGGTTGGGCGAATACAAGAAGCCCCACATGACCGCGGCGATAACGCCGGGCACCGCATACGGCGCAAAGAATGCAAGTCTGAAGAAACGCTTGCCCTTGACGAGCGGCGAATCCAAGAGCAGGGCTAACAGCAGTGCAACACCAAGCATGATCGGCACCTGCACGACACCAAAGCTGGCCACACGAAGAATCGATGCCCAGAAAGCATCGTCCTGGAACACCCGTGCGTACTGCACAAAGCCGCCGAACACCTCCGTCGACTTACCGAAGGTGCCCTCACGCTCGACCGTGAGCAGAGACTGGTAGATCGCCACAATGATGGGGATGATGTAGAACAGGCTGAACAGCACGGCGAATGGGGTAATAAAGAAGATCACGGCACCGCGGTTCTTCGTCACCGGTCGCTTCTTCACCTGGGTGCTGGGTGAGGTGGGTTTAGCAATGCTGGTCGTCATCGCGTAGCTCCTTTTTCGACAGTCAGGTGGATGACGCGAACGCCCCCGGCAGGAACAGTCAGCGAACCCGCGACCGCAGTACCCGTCAACAATTCTGTGCCGTCGGCGGGGAAAGAAAGGTCGCGAGTGCTGTGGTTGATCACGAAGCGGAACCGGTCGGTTTCGTTCGACCGGGTCACCACCTCAACGCCCGCAGGAAGATCACGCTGTTCGACGCCGGCCTCATCGAGTGCGCGACCCATCAGATCGGCAAAACTTGGCTCGTCGAGCGCGGTAGCCACATACCAGGCAGCTCCCGAACCGAAACGGTTGCGGGTGATGGCCGGCCCACCGGGCACCGGGCCGCTCGCGAACTCGGCTACGACATCCGCCGTGGTTGGTCGCACGTGTTCGGCCCAGGTCGTGGCGAGTCCGCCGTCGTTGAGCACGAGCTCGGTCTGGGGCGTGACGGGGAAAAACTGTTCGGTCCAAGCGCCCAAGAGGGTGTGGAATGCCCCGGGAGGCGTTTCGCCGGTGGGGTCGAGCCGGATGCCGTCCGTCTCATCGACGATGCCAGAGAAGAACGTGACTACAGCGACGCCACCGGCCTCGACAAAATCAGTGATGACTTCGACGCTGTGGTCATCGACGAGGTAGAGGCTCGGGACCACAACGAGCTTGTAGTCGTCAAGCGGGGCACCGGGAGCAACAACATCAACGGTGACTCCGTTGGCGCGCAACGCGTCGTAGGCGGCGTGCACTTGCTCGAGGTACTTCACATCTTCTGATGGCTGCGAGTCTCCCTCGGCTGCCCACCAAGATTCCCAGCTGAATACTAGAGCAACTGAAGACTCGACCCGAGTGCCCGCGAGAGACTCGAGCGCGTGGAGTTTTGCACCCAGGTCGAGGGTCTCACGCCAAATGGAGGTGTCAGTGCCGGCGTGAGGAAGAAGCGCCGAGTGAAACTTTTCGGCACCGTGTCGTGACGCACGCCACTGAAAGAAGCAGACAGTGTCTGCACCCCGGGCAACGTGGGTCAACGTATTGCGCAACATCTCGCCGGGCTGTTTGGCGAGGTTGTGGGGCTGCCAGCTCACTGCGCTGCTGGCCTGTTCCATGAGAACCCAAGGCTCACCCCGAGCGAGACCGCGCGTCAGGTCGGCGGCGAAGGAGAGTTCGCTGACCGGATGCGGCACCCGGTGATCAAGGTAGTGATCGTTGGCGATGACATCCATGTCGCTCACCCATTGCCAGTAGTTCTGGCTGCGGATATGAGCGGTGACCATGAAGTTCGTGGTGACCGGGATGCTGCTCACCGAACGGAGGAGTGCTGCCTCGCCGCGGTAGTAGTCGAGCAGCTCGTCTGAGCTGAACCGGGAGAAGTCGATGCGCTGGGCGGGGTTCGCCGACGAGAGCACTGCGCGCGGAGGCAGAAGCTCATTCCAGTCGCTGTAGCGCTGGCTCCAGAACGCGGTGCCCCAGGCTTCGTTGAGCGCATCAATTGTTGAGTAGCGGGCGCGAAGCCATTCGCGGAACGCGGCTGCCGAGGTGTCGCAGTAGCAGTGCGCATTGTGGCATCCGAGTTCGTTGGAGACGTGCCACATGGCGAGCGCTGGGTGCGAGCTGTAGCGCTCGGCGACCTGTGCGACGAGGCCGAGGGCTGCGGCACGGAACTCGGGCGAGCTTGGGCACCAGCCTTGACGACCGCCCTGCGAGCGGCGGGTGCCATCAGCTGCGGTCGGCAGAATCTCGGGGTGCGCGGTGGTGAGCCATGCGGGCGGTGATGAGGTTCCGGTGCCCAAATTGACGCGGATGCCGGCAGAATGCAGCAGATCCATGATCTCGTCGAGGCGGTCGAAAGAATACTGTCCCTGTCGCGGCTCAATCTCGGCCCAGCCGAAAATGTTGATCGCGACGAGGGAGACCCCGGCCTCGTTCATGAGGGCGACGTCCTGGCGCCACACGTCTTCGGACCACTGCTCGGGGTTGTAGTCACACCCGAGCACAAGGGACTCCGGTGACCAGCTCGCGACGCGCTCTGCGCGGGGTGTGGTCACGCGTGCCTCCTTTGGCCTCTAACTCGACTGCTAGTGCAACGAGTCTTCATTCTGCTGACGCTTCTCTGTGAACGTGCACAGAACGTGACCCAAAAGAGTCTGCATGATTTTCTGGGAGCGTGCACAGACTAAGCGAGAATCAATTGAAGTGTCAAGCTTTAGGCGTATCTGTGAACGTGAACAGCCCCGCGAACGCGGGGAAGCCGCACACTGCTGTGGGCGATAGCATTGGATCATGGCAACACCACGGGCCCGACCGCGCCGCGCAACAATCTTTGATGTCGCAGCGGAGGCGAACGTCTCCCGCGGTACCGTATCGCGCATGCTCAACGGCGAACCCTACGTCTCCGACTCCGCTCGCGAAGCGATCGAGAAGGCCATCGCCAAGGTCGGCTATGTGCGCAACATGGCCGCTCGCAACCTAGCGACCCAGCGCTCCAAGGCCGTCGCGCTCATCGTGCACGAGCCACATTCCGTGTTTCTCGAAGACCCCAATATCGGTGCGATTCTGCTCGGCACTAACGAGCGCCTCTCCGAAGCTGACTACCAACTCGTGTGCCTTATCATCGGCTCTGACCGCGACAGCACTCGCATCGCCGAATATCTTCGCGGCGGTTTCGTCGACGGCGCCGTCATCGTCTCCGCACGCGAACACGACCCCATCGCCGATGCCATCGCCCACATCGGCCTCCCCGCCGTTTTCGTTGGCCACCCGGAGAGCGCCCCAGACATGCCCTACGTCGGCATCGACAACCGAGGCGCCGCCCGCGACATTACCCGCGAACTCCTCGCAACGGGCCGCAAGCGCGTCGGCATGATCGCCGCAGCCCTCGACCGAGACTCCGGCAGCGAACGACTTGCCGGCTTTCGGGATGCCATGGGTGACGATTTCGACGAAAGTCTCGTTGTCGATTTTCCGCTTTACTCCCGCACTAGTGGTGTTGAGGGAATGAAGACCCTCCTCGAACGCGCAGGCGACATTGATGGAGTGTTTGCGGCATCCGATGCTGTCGCTGCCGGTGCCATGGATGTGTTGCGCGAGAGTGGCCGCTCGGTGCCGGGTGACGTCGGAATTGTCGGCTTTGACGACAGCGATTGGGCACTTCGGTGCCAGCCGCAACTATCGACAGTGCGCCAGCCTGCCGACCTGTTGGGTCGCGAGGCAGCATCGATGGTGCTCGAGCTGGTGAATGGCGTGACGCCAGAGACTCCGGGGCGAATCTTGCCCACCGAGATTAAGCTGCGCGGTTCAGCCTAAGACTGGGTCGTAGTGTCGACGCGAGCGGCAGCTTTGGCGCGCTCTTCTGCTTCGATCTTGGCGTAGCTGTTTCGTTCGGTGCGGTCTGAACGCATAATGGACCACATCACGAGCCAAAAAATGAGCCCGACGGCAATCGTGGGCACGACGGAGAAGATCGCGTTCGACCAATAATCTTGGGGCACGTGTTCAGCCTAACCGTTAAGCAGGGTGACAATGGCGATGAGCACGACAAGTCCCACGAGAGTCACAGTCATGATGAGACGCGACGATTTGCGGTCCACTACTGCACCTTCACGAGTACACCGACAATGCCGGTAACCACCATGAAGATTCCTACTCCGGCAACAATTACCCACAGCGCAATGCGCATGGGAGTGATCGTGGACTTTGTGGGCGTCTCTGGTGTGTCTGGTTCGGTCATGGCTGCTACTTCACCAGCGGGAAGAGGATCGTTTCGCGGATGCCGAGCCCGGTGATGGCCATCAGCAGGCGGTCGACTCCGACACCGATTCCACCGCTTGGCGGCATGCCGTGCTCAAGGGCGCGAATGAAGTCTTCGTCGAGGCGCATTGCTTCAACGTCGCCTTCGCTAGCCAAGAGTGCTTGCTCAACGAAGCGTTCACGCTGGATGACCGGGTCGACGAGTTCGGAATAGCCGGTGGCCAACTCGAAACCACGGATGTAGAGATCCCACTTCTCGACAACACCGTCGATGCAACGGTGGTTGCGCACGAGCGGGCTTGTGTCGACGGGAAAGTCCATGACGAAGGTGGGGCGGTCAAGGCCGGGCTTGACGTAGTGCTCCCATAGTTCCTCGACATACTTTCCATGCGTGGGCTGCGTGATCTCGATGTCAACGGCATCCGCAAGCTTCTTCAACTCGGCGGCCGGGGTATGCGGGGTGATGCTGAGCCCAGCTGCTTCGTTCAGCGAGTCATACATTGAGATGCGTGCCCAGTCGCCGCCGAGGTCGTATTCGGTGCCGTCGGTGAGGGTAACGAGTGTCGAATCGGCCACCGCGAGCGCCGCGTTCTGCACGAGCTCTTGAGTGAGATCAGCCATCTGGTTGTAGTCACCGTAGGCCTGGTATGCCTCGACCATGGCGAACTCGGGCGAGTGAGTGGAGTCTGCACCCTCGTTGCGAAAGTTGCGGTTGATCTCAAAGACCCGCTCAATGCCACCGACTACGGCACGCTTCAAGAACAGTTCAGGCGCGATGCGCAGGTAAAGCTCAGTGTCGAACGCGTTCGAATGAGTCACAAACGGTCGAGCGGATGCCCCACCGTGCATGGTCTGCAGCATCGGTGTTTCGACTTCGAGGTAGTCGTGTCCGGCGAATGTAGCGCGCAGGCTCGCGTTGACCTTGGCGCGGGCGCGCACCGTGAAGCGGGCCTGTTCGCGAACAATGAGGTCGAGGTAGCGGCTACGAACGCGCTGTTCGTCACTCAAATCTTTGTGAAGGTTGGGCAGGGGAAGCACAGCCTTGGCCGCAATCTTCCATTCCTTGACCATGACCGACAGCTCACCGCGACGGCTCGAGATGATCTCGCCATTCACAAAGAGGTGGTCACCGAGGTCAACGAGTTCTTTCCACAGTGCGAGGGCGTCTTCGCCAACCTCACCGAGCGAGACCATGACCTGGATGCGCTCACCATCGCCCGCTTGCAGCGATGCGAAGCACAGCTTGCCGGTGTTGCGAAGGTGCACAATGCGGCCAGCAAGGCCAACAACGTCTCCGGTAGTCGCATCCGCTTCAAGCGCCGGGTACTTGGCGCGCACAGCAGGAATGCTTGTGGTGATTGCGACGCCCACCGGGTATGCCTCGGCGCCCAAATCGATGAGTCGCTGACGCTTCTCTAGCCGAACAGCTTTCTGTTCAGAAACTTCGGCTTCGGTAGGGTCTGGAGCGTTTGCGGCGTCATTCACGCCCTCAATCGTAGCCGGGTTGCGGCTACCGCGCCGCGCCGCGAAGTCAGCCCAAAAACTAGCCGACGTAGAGCGAAGAGTTGTCGATCAGGCGAGTGTCTCCCACGCGTGCAGCGACGATCGCCGTAGCCGGTCCGCGGAAGCCATCGGGCACCGGCATGAACGAGTCGGTGTCGACAACGGAGAAGTAGTCGAGCTCGGCCCGAGACTCCCCCATGAGTGCACCCTGCGCTGCCGCAATCACTGCATCGAGCCCACTGTCGGCGGCCGAGGATGCAGCCTTCAGCGCGGTCGACAGGATGGTTGCTGCTTCTCGCTGGCTGGCATCCAAGAACTGGTTGCGGCTTGAGAGCGCGAGGCCGTCGTCGTCGCGAACTGTTTCGATGATCTCCATACGCACCGGGATGTTGAGGTCGGTGATCATGCGGCGAACCAGGAACAGTTGCTGGGCATCCTTCTGGCCGAAAGTCACGAACTGCGGTGTGATGATCGCGAGCAGTTTCGCTACAACAGTGAGCACACCGTCGAAGTGACCGGCGCGCGTCTTGCCCTCGAACATGCTGCCGATCTGTCCAGCGGAAATCGTGGTGGAGGTCGCCCCCTTCGGGTACATCTCCTCAACACTCGGCGCAAACACGTAGGGAACACCGAGCTCGCCGAGCATGGCGAGGTCTTCGTCCATAGTGCGGGGATACTTGTCGAGATCTTCACTCACACCGAACTGGGTCGGGTTCACAAAGATCGACACAATGCGTACATCGGCGAGTTCTGCCGCCCGCTCCACATGAGCCGCGTGTCCGGCGTGCAAGGCGCCCAGCGTTGGAGTCAGTGCGATCGTGCGACCGGCGCCACGCTCATGGGCGACAACATCGCGCATACCGGCGACGGTCTCGATGACTTGTGGGCGGGGGTGTGAGCTCACGAGGGATCCTCCTGTGAATGGGGCCTCGAATCGGGGTCGAACGAGGATAGGTCCGTCGAGGACAGATCGAGCGTAGTCGCAGTTGCGCCCGCGAGCGCACTCTCGACCGACGACCGCAGCAGCGGACCGAGCACTCGGGCGGGGTTTTCTACACCAACGTTCTCGAGTAAACCGAGGGACTGCCCAACGATTGCCGCCGAAAAACTGGTTGCCGTGCTGACCGCTTCGGCCCACGCTGCGCGCTCGCTTTCGGCAATCACAATCGGCTCGGCACCCATCTCAACGACGAGGGCTTGAGCGATCGGCAGCACCGGCGTTGGTGCACTCACCGCGCAGTATGTTTCGTGCAGACGCGTGAGATCAAGGCTCGTTCCCGTGAACACCATTGCCGGATGTACGGCCAGCGGAATCGCGCCGGCTGCCATGGCCGGTGCAAGCGCGCCATAGCCCAGCCCCGGTGCTGTATGCAGCACGAGTTGCCCCGGCTGCCACACTCCGGCAGTGGCAAGACCACTGGCGAATGACTCGATTTCCGATTCCGGGATCGCCAGAATTACTAGCTCACTGCGCTCAACCAGAGTGGGAATATCGAGCACGGGAACGTCAGGCAAGATTGCGCTGGCACGTTCCAGGTTGCGCTCGGACGTAGCCGCGATCCCAACGACTGCATGCCCTGCGCCCGCGAGGGCAGCACCCAGAATCGGGCCAACTTTGCCCGCGCCAATGATGCCGATACCGAGTCGACCTGCTGCCTGTGCCACTAGATCTGTTCCTCGGAAGTGGGCGTGGTGGGGGCTGCGCGCGTCACGCTGATGGCAGAGCTATCGTCGGCGAACTCTCCGTGGAGCGTGGTGGAGGTTGGGGGCGTCGATGGCCCTGCGATCGCATCTTCAGCGGCCTCGGGGGCCGGGACGGGAGTGCGCTCCGCACTCCCGCTGCGCCAGCGATGGCTTGTGTCGACACTGGCTGACTGTACGGCGGTGCGCGAAACTTCGTTGAAAAACTCGATGACATCGTCGCGATCGAGTGCACCGATCGTCGCGGAGATGGGGCCGGCGACGGTGTGCACACGCAATTCCGCGAGCCCCATGCGACGCAGCAGCGGACCCTCACTCATGCTGACGCTCTGCATGCGCGCTTGAGGAACCAGCACGAGCGAACGCCAGATTGCTCCCCTTCGCAGCGCTACGGCATCCGAAATCAGGGCGTAGCCGTTGCGACGCCACGAGAACCAGCGCAGTACACTCGCCCGCTTGGGCGAGGTGATGAAGGCGCCGTCGTCGGCGTTCGCGCTGAGCCCAGCTTCAAGCAGTTCGCGTGACTGTTGATCGGCCAGGCTCGGTAAAATGAGCTGCAGAACTCGGTGCACATCGTCGATGTCACCGACTGGCAGCAAAGTCGTCTTTGCCGCTGACTCGGTGGAGCTTGACGCTTGTGACGCCGTGTTAATCTTGATCTCCCACCATCCAGCAGGTCGCCACAGCAACGGCTGCGAGACCTCAACCGCGTGGATGCGTCCGGGGGGCAACGTCTCGTTCGTTGTCGACAGGAGGCCATAGCCGATCCGAATGCCGTGCTCTGTCGATGCAATCGAGTACCGCAGCGAGCGGGTCAGCCTCGCGACGAGATAGCCGGCAAAACCGAGAACACCGGGCAGGAACACAAACAGCCAAAAATATCGGCCGGTCACCGCGATGGTCACCGCGATGCCAGTCGCAACCAGAATCGCCATGACAGTCGCTCCGCTGAAAACGAGCGAGCCGATCAGGCGCGGAATCCGGATGCGCACAATCGACTCCGGTGGAGCCGCGTTCGGGTCCAGCTCGGGAGCGAACAGTTCGCCTACTCGCCTCTCGACGAGTCCGCCCTGCTCCCCGGATGTCCGCACCTGTGCGTTTTCGGCTGCCCGCGTTCCTGACGCCAATTGTAAGATCGCGCGACGCAGATCGTCGGCACCACGTGAGCCGAGATACGCCAGCTCAACGTTGGCATCTTGGCCTGCGACATTCACTTCGAGCCTGGCCGCACCAAACAGTCGAGCGAAGAGCGGGCGCGAAATGTTGATGCCCTGGATGCGGTCGAGCCGACCGCGACGGTTGGTGCGGAACAGAATGCCGCTGCGCACCTCAACAAGCTCATCGGTGATGCGGAAGGTGTGCATCCGCCAAGAAAAATAGAACCCGGCAATGCTCAAGAGCAACACTGCGAGCACAATCAAAATCACAGGAATCAAAAGTCCAGAACGAGCAAGACGAGCTAAGGGTTCGTACTCCTGACCACCTCCGAATAGCGTCTCAATAAAGAAATCGCGTGCGTTCACGATGATCACCCCGGCAATCGCAAGAAGGGCAATTCCTCCGCGCAACAGCGGTGTCGCCGGGTGCAGCCGATGCCATTCGCCATCGGCTAGGCGTCGCGCTTCGGTCGGCAATCCGGCAATATCTGCGGCGGGCGCTACCGACTCGTCGCCGTTTAGCTCGCTCACAGCCCTGCCCTACGGCTCTCTGCCAGCGCAACGAGTGTGTCTCTCAACTCCTCGGCGTCCTGCTCGGGCAATCCAGGAATGACTACACCAGTGGATGCCGCAGCAGTCACAAATTTGAGCTCGCTGAGCCCCACAGCACGATCGAGGGGTCCCCGGTTGATGTCAACGAGTTGCATACGGCCATAGGGCACAGCAACCACGCGTCGGAACATCAGCCCGCGTCGAAACACGAGGTCATCGGCACGCAGCATGTAGCCGATTGCGCGCACCCGTCGTGGGGTGAGCAGAATGTTGATGAGGAAGATAATTCCCAGTGAGATGGGGATCGCGGCGAACCATTGAACGTCCGTCAGGAACGCAGGAATTGAGGTTGCTGCGGCCACAACCAGACCGAAGATGATGAGGCCAACGACCTCAACCACAATGTACTTGCGCGAAACTCCGCGCCACTCGGTGTCAGGTAGGTCCAGTCGCTCGGTCACGCTGCTCCTTGGGGATCCATCGGATTCTGCGACGACGAGTCTTCATCATCGGGCGGAATTGTGCACAAATGTTCGGCAACGAGTCCCGCGACCAGCAACCCTACCGCGCCGCCAGAAACGACAAAACTTGCCGTGATGGACCCCGTGTCCTGCGAAACAGTACGGCTCAGCAGGTAAACGGCGATCGCCAGAGCGCCGCCACCGAGCAGCGCCCCCGAGAAGCTTGAGGCCTTAGCCAGAACCACCACCCGCAGCGCATAAAACGGGTTGACCCGTTGGCGACGCAAACCTCGTGAGGAACGGTAGATCGGCACGGCAAGAACGACGACAACGAATGCGATGACAAACAGTGAAATCGCGAGCGAAATCGACGGAATCACAATCGGGCGCCCCGATGCCGTCAACAGCACTTCGAGTAGCCATCCCACGCCAGCGCCGACAGCCGCCAGCATGACTAGGTGCAGTGGAGAGGTGCGGCTCACCACAGTGGCTCCGCCTCAAACTCGGTTGCATCGTTCTGGATGCCGGCGAGCAGGTCAGCCGCGCGACCGAGACCGGGCAGGGTGGCACCAGGGTCGAGTTGCAGCCACGGCACAAGCACAAACGCACGCTCTGCGGCCCGCGGGTGCGGAATCGACAGCATTTCGTCATCCACCAGCAAGTGCGCAAAGGTCACAATGTCGATGTCGAGCGTGCGGTCACCCCAACGCTCTTCGCGCACACGACCGTGGTCTTTCTCGATGCGCTGTAGGTGCTCAAGCAGGGCGTGGGGCTCCAGCGCGCTGCGAGCTAACACGACCGCATTGAGGTACGCGGGTGCCGAGTGGTCAACGCCGGAAAGTTTTAGCGCTGGTGTTTGAACGAGACTGGATGCGGCATCCACTGTCACGCCTTCGAGGCGGGAGATGGCATGCACGGCATCGCGCAGGGTCAACTCGCGATCGCCCAGGTTGCTGCCGAGGGCAAGCACGAGCGGCAACTCGACTCGAAGTCGTTGCTGCCGGATCACGAGAGGCGTTGCGGATCTGCGCTAAAGCCAGCGGTGTGAGCGGAGGCTGCGCGGTGACGCGTGATGGTGACCGACACATCATCGAAGGGCACCGTGATCGGCGCCGACGGCTTGTGGATGGTGATCTTGGTGCTCACTGCTGCATCGTGGGAGAGCACAATTGTCGCGACGCGCTCGGCTACGGTTTCGATGAGATCAACCGGATTGGTTTCGACGGCGGAGACGATCTGTTCAGCTAACTCACCATAGTGGATGGTCTTGCCCAACTCATCGGTTCGTGCTGCGGTAGACAGGTCGAGGTAGACCGTCGCATCCACGATAAAGAGCTGACCGGTGCGACGCTCGTGATCGAAGACGCCATGGAAGGCGGTGGCCCGCAACCCGGTGAGAGTGATTTCGTCCAGTGCTGGGTTCATCGTTTCTTGCCCTTCTGCATCGCTGTGTACACGGAAAGTGCGACCTGTGTTGACGGTACATCGTGCACCCGCACACCCCAAGAGTTTGCCTGCGCTGCGACATTGCTGATCACTGCGGTAGCAAGGTCGCGGTCGGTGGTTGGGGCATCCGCCGGGAGAAGTTTGCCCAGAAAGCGTTTGCGCGATGCACCGATGAGGAGGGGGTAGCCGAGCGATGACAGCTCATCGAGCCTGGCAAGCAGTGCCCAGTTGTGGCGGGCCGTCTTGGCAAAGCCGAGGCCAGGATCGAGCACGATACGGTCAGGGTTGACGCCCCACACCATCATCTCGGCGAGGCGATCTTTGAGCTCGGTGCGCACATCAGTGACGACGTCGTCGTAGTGCGCCAGATCAGCCATCTCGGTACTGTGCCCACGCCAGTGCATGGCAATGTACATCAGGTCGGTTGCGGCAACAGTACGATACATCTCCGGGTCGGCAAGACCGCCAGAGACGTCGTTGATGATGGATGCACCGGCCTTCGCCGCGGCCAGTGCGGTCTCGGCATTCATCGTGTCGATGCTCACCGTCACACCCTCAGCCGTGAGCGCTTCGATCACTGGGATGACTCGGTGCTGCTCCTGAGCTGGCGGCACCCGTTCGGCACCGGGACGGGTCGACTCTCCCCCAACATCCACAATATCTGCGCCCTGATTGCGAAGCTCGAGGCCGTGCGCAATCGCCCGATCGACGTGCTCGAACTGGCCACCATCGCTAAAAGAATCGGGGGTTACATTGAGAATACCCATCACCCGAGGAACAGGCACCTGTGGCCTTCTACGCATTGCCGCCTCGACCGATGAGCGCGATCACTTCGGCGCGCTCGACCGGTTGGTTCAGCACACCCCGAGAGGCGAGCGTGACTGTTGAGCTCGAGGTCTGGCGTGATCCGCGAGCCGAGACACAGCCGTGCACAGCATCGATGACGACAAGCACCCCGCGCGGCGAGAGACCTTCGTCGATCGCGTCAGCGATCTCCTCGGTGAGGCGTTCCTGCAGTTGAGCACGCGCCGAAATCGTCTCCACTACTCTGGCGAGATTGCCGAGGCCGATGATCCGCTCATCCGGCACATAGGCCACATGCGCTACACCGAGAAACGGCAGCAGGTGGTGCTCGCACATCGACCGAAACTCGATGTCACGCAGAACCACAAGTTCGCCCGTTTGGTCGGAATTGGCGGTGAACTCGATGCTGTCGGCCAGATGGTCGAGGGCGTCTACCTGGTTGCCTGCGAAGAACTCGGAGTACGCCTCAGCGACCCGCCGCGGGGTGGCGGTGAGACCGGCCCGCGTTGGGTCTTCGCCTACGGCATCCAGAATTTCGGCTACCGCAGCTTCGATGCGTGCGACGTCGATCGACATTGTGCGCCTAGGCCGTCGCGACGCCCGGCGACTTGCGTGGCCGTGGTTTACGTGCCGGCTGTGACGGTGTGCTGTCGTCGCTCTCTGCTGCTTCACTCGCTTCGGTGCGCTTCTTGGGCACCTTCACGGGAGGCAGCTGAGAGACGGGGCGCGCGTCGCTCGAGAGCCACTGTGGGCGCTCAGGCAGCTTGGCGATGCCCGTGAAGATTTTCTCGAGCTCATTGTGATCGAGAGTCTCTTTTTCGAGCAGTTCACGAGCGAGCTTATCGAGCACCGTGCGGTTCTCGTTGAGCACGTGCCAGGCCTCGTCGTGCGCCTGGTCGATCAGTACGCGAACTTCTTCGTCGATGATCTTGGCCAGCTCGTCGGAGTATTCGCGGGTTGCACCCATGTCGCGGCCCATGAACGGTTCGGCCGATCCGGTGCCCAGCTTCACGGAACCGATTCTGGCGCTCATGCCATATTCGGTGACCATGCGGCGAGCAATCGATGTTGCCTTCTCGATGTCGTTGGATGCCCCGGTGGTCGGGTCGTGGAACACAATTTCTTCGGCAACGCGACCGCCCATCGCGTAGGCGAGTTGATCAAGCAACTCGTTGCGCGTGACGGAGTACTTGTCTTCCAGCGGCATCACCATCGTGTAGCCGAGTGCGCGACCGCGAGGAAGGATCGTGATCTTGGTGACGGGGTCGGTGTTGCGCATCGATGCTGCAGCTACCGCGTGACCACCCTCGTGGTAGGCGGTGATGAGCTTCTCTTTGTCGTTCATGAGTCGCGAACGACGCTGCGGGCCGGCCATCACACGGTCAACGGCCTCGTCGAGAGCACGGTTGTCGATGAGTTGCGCATTGGAGCGCGCCGTCAGGAGTGCTGCTTCGTTCAGTACGTTCGCGAGATCTGCACCGGTGAAGCCAGGAGTCTTGCGAGCAAGAACCTCAAGGTCAACACTGTCGGCCATGGGCTTGCCCTTGCCGTGCACCTCAAGAATCTGCTTGCGACCCTGCATGTCGGGAGCATCCACACCAATCTGGCGGTCAAAACGACCCGGGCGAAGAAGCGCGGGGTCGAGAACGTCAGGTCGGTTAGTTGCGGCAATCAGTATGACGTTCGTCTTCACGTCAAAGCCATCCATCTCAACCAAGAGCTGGTTGAGGGTCTGCTCGCGCTCATCGTTTCCGCCACCGATACCGGCACCACGGTGACGACCGACAGCATCGATCTCGTCGATGAAGATAATGGCGGGTGAATTTTGCTTGGCCTGTTCGAAGAGGTCGCGAACACGGCTCGCACCGACACCGACGAACATTTCAACGAAGTCGGAACCCGAGATTGTGTAGAACGGCACACCAGCTTCACCGGCGGTGGCTTTCGCCAACAGTGTTTTACCGGTTCCGGGAGGGCCGTACAGCAGTACGCCCTTGGGGATGCGTGCGCCAACAGCCAAGAACTTGGCCGGCTCTTTCAGGAAGTCTTTGATCTCTTCAAGCTCTTCGATGGCTTCGTCGGCACCGGCGACATCCGCAAATGTGGTCTGCGGGGTGTCTTTGCTGACCAGCTTGGCCTTCGACTTGCCAAACTGCATGACCTTGCCGCCGCCACCCTGCATGCGGCTGAAGATGAAGAAGAAGATGATGCCGATGATGAGGAACGGCAACATGATCGACAAGAACGACATAAAGAAGTTCTCTTGCGGAACCTGATCATTGAACTTCTTGACGTCTGCGCCATTGACCGCCGAAACAATCTCCGTGCCACGCGGCTCCACGTAGTAGAACTGCACCTTGGTACCGCTGTCGCCTGCCGCCTTCGAGAGTTCGAGGTCGACGCGCTGCTCGCCGTCGATGATCGTGGCTGACGTCACCGTCGAGCCCTGGAGCAGGCTGAGGCCCTGTTGCGTAGTGACCTCTTTGTAGCCCTCACCCAGAAGCAAGCTCGCTGCAATAGAGACTGCGGCGATGCCGATGATGATGTACGGAACCGGGCCGCGAAAGATGCGCTTAAAATCCATGATGTTCCGGGCCGTGTGACCCAGTACCTCTCTCTGAAGAAACGTGCTGCAAGGTTACCTTTACTGCGCTGCAAGACGACTGCGTGTTTTCCCTCGGCGTAATGCGCTGCGCGATCGAGCGTGGCCGAAACCAGCAGATGCTGCGAGCGCCTGCCCTGCCAGCCTTAGCGATTTTCGGTGGTCACTGTGAACGTTTGCACGCGCGGTGGCAGCTCGGGGCTCATCAAGATGTGGCACTTGATTCGGCCGCGTTCGCCCTCGATTGTCCAGTTGGTGACCGCGGGGGTGTCGCGGAGTTCGCGAGGCAGTTCGGTGAGTGGCGCAGCAGTGAGCGGGCCCACTTCGGCAATCGCTTTCGCGATGCCCACGATGCGTTCCTCATAGGGAACATCGAGCGCCAGATTCACTGCAGCGACAGCTTCAGCTCTGGGAGTATCCCAGTTGCGGATGAGGCCGTCGAAGACGTCGCGCGCTTCGAGTGTTTCCGGCCAAGCCGGTGCGGGCGTGGTCAGTTCGCCATAGCTGTTCAGCGCTGCCTGCAATGCCTGAGTCGCCGGGATCGAGGATGCCGCAAAAGTACCATTCTCGAACGCCACAACGCCGAGACCGGTGGGGGCATGCCAGCGCATGTGGGCGCTGAAGCCAGGGTAGCCACCCGAGTGCGACACGATCCTAGTGGTGCCCTCATCGACGAACAGGCCGTAACCATACCCGTGCGCGGTCGGCTCCGAGAACTCGGCAACCTTCGACGTGCCCTCCGGCACAACACGCTGAATCTGCTGCAGCTCGCGACGGCTGGCCGCAGACAGCGGTCCGTCTGAGGTGTCCTCGGGGTCGAGGGCACCAGCGAGCCACAGCGACCAGCGCACGAGGTCAGTCGCGGTGGAAAACAAGCCACCCATTGCAGAGAAGACTCCGGGCGCAGTGAATGGCTGAGCCTGCCACGCGCCATTCGCGAGCCGGTAACCGATGGCGACTGCGGCATCCGGGTCTTCATCGAAACGGGTGGAGGTAAGCCCGAGCGGTTCGAGAATCTCGGCCGCGATGGCGTCGACGTAGCTGCGGCCGGTGCTCTCTGCGATCACTTCGCCGAGAAGGGCGTAGCCGAGGTTCGAGTACTCGAAGCGGGTGCCTGGCGTGCTCGAATAGCGGATGCCCGTCGAGACGAACTCGTCGAGCTCAGCGCGGGTCATCTCTTCCATGCGGTCACCCCACGGGTTATCGGTGGGGAACCCGGCCGACATCGTCATGAGCATCCGCACACTCGGCGTGACCGGAGCAGCTTCGGGCGCGAGAGCCCGGAACGCGGGCACAAAGTCGGTGATGGGGGCATCGAGATTGAGCTGGCCACGATCGCGCAGGATCAGCAGCATCGTGCAGGTGAAACTCTTGGTGCACGAGGCGATGCGGAAGATTGTGTCGCGGTCGGGAGCGGTTGCGTTGCCCAACACGGTCTCGCCGAAACCGCGCTCAAGCACGATGCCATCCGCACCGAACACCGCAAAGAACGACCCCGGGGTCTTCTGCTCGGTTACCCGATTCTCAAACAGACCAATAATGTCATCGGTCGCCTGATCGATTGCTGCCTGCGCCCTCATTCAGCTGGCCCTACGCGTAGACGTGGGGTGCGAGCACTGCGACGCCGCGCAGGTTGCGGTACTTCTCGGCATAGTCGAGTCCGTAGCCCACCACGAACGCGTTGGGGATGTCAAAGCCGACGTAGCGAACATCTACCTCGACTTTGGCGGCATCCGGCTTGCGCAGCAGGGTGCAGATCTCCACGGATTCAGCACCACGGCTGCGCAGGTTGCCGAGCAACCACGAAAGCGTGAGGCCCGAGTCGATGATGTCTTCAACGATCAGCACCTTGCGGCCCTGAAGGTCGCTGTCGAGGTCTTTGAGGATACGAACGACACCCGAGGACTGCGTGCCGGCGCCGTACGAGGAGACGGCCATCCAGTCCATCTCGATCGGCAAAGCAAGTTCGCGTGCTAGGTCGGCCATCACCATGACAGCACCGCGCAGCACACCAACGAGCAGCACCTTCTCGCCCGCATAGTCGATCTCGATCTGACGCGCCATCACGGCGATCTTCTCGTGGATCTCTTCCTGGGTCAGAAGGACCTCGCTCAGGTCATCTTCGACGTCACTAAACTGCATCGCGTTCCTCACTGTGGGCCGAAAAGTGGAGAAGATTCTCTCGACGTTCAACCCTAACGCCGGGAACGTGGATCGGTCCCTGTCCCCGCCAGTCGGTGACGAGGCGTGCGATCTCCAGCGTGTGGGTGCGGCTGAGCGACACATGGAACTCGCTCAAGACCGCCAAACGAATCAAACGCTGGCGTAAGGCGGCAGGGTTTGCGGCGAGCGCCCCAACCGGCAGCGAGATTCCAGCCTCCGAAATATCGGCCAAATCTTCAGCCATTTCTTCAGCAAAGTGGTCGAGCGCTTCGGCATCTTCGCGGGCCTGGTCGGCGGTTCGCGCCAATGCTTCGCGGATGCCGGGGCCGAGTTCACTTTCCAGCAACGGCAAAATTGTCTGCCGAACCCGCACTCGCGTGTACGAGGTGTCTAGGTTGTGCGGGTCATTCCACGCCGCGATCTCGGAGTCTTGGCAAAACTGAACGGTCATGGTTCGCGGCACTGCCAAGAGCGGCCGCAGGTAGTCGCCGGTGTCGGCCGCCATGCCCTTGAGGCTGCCGGCACCACTGCCGCGGGCGAGGCCGAGCAGCACCGATTCGGCCTGATCGTCAAGCGTGTGTCCAAGCAGCACCCGCGTGGCGCCATGCTCGGCAGCGGCTTCGGCGAGCGCCGCGTAGCGTGCGTCACGGGCGGCAGACTCGGGGCCACCAGCGTCGCCAACGTGGACCGAGCGGATGTCGACGGGGTCGAGCCCTAGCTCGCGAGCCTGCTGGGCGGCGGCGGCAGCAACATCCGCTGACCCACCTTGAAGGTTGTGATTGACGATCACGGCACCGGCTCGCACGCCAGCCTTGGATGCCTCGAAGGCTGTCGCTGCCGCAAGCGCGAGAGAATCGGGGCCGCCGCTGAGGGCGACAAGCACGAGAGGTTCTGTGTCACTGGCGGCACCGACAGTCGTGGCCCCGACAGCGCTGGCGGGTGGAAGTGCGCCAAGCGCAGTGCGGACGGCGCGACGCACATCAGCGATCGCTGGGGTAAGACGGGGGCGCCGTTCGGAGTGCATCCAGTAACGTTATTGCAGCAACCCCCCAAATTTCTTAGGAGCAGCTAGATGGCCGCATACGACGTTGTCGTTGAGATTCCGCGCGGAAGCCGGAACAAGTACGAAGTTGACCACATAACCGGTCGTGTTTTTCTTGACCGCTACCTCTTTACGACCTTCGCCTACCCCACCGATTACGGCTTCTTTGAGAACACTCTCGGCCTCGACGGTGACCCCGTAGACGCTTTGATCTTGCTCGACGCCCCCACCTTCCCCGGTGTTGGCATTTCGGTGCGTCCGGTTGCGGTGCTCAACATGAGCGACGACGGCGGCATCGACTCGAAGGTCATCTGCGTTCAGGCGAAGGATCCTCGCTGGTCACACATTCAGGACCTGAATGATGTTCCCGAGTTCACGCGCCGCGAGATCGAGCACTTCTTCGAGCACTACAAGGATCTCGAGCCCGGCAAGTGGGTCACGATCGACGGTTGGGGCGACGCGGCAGAAGCTGAAGCGATCGTTGTCGCCGGCTTCGAGAAGCTCAAGGTCGAAGGCCACTAGAACTGACTCAACGAACAATGGCGGATGCTCTAGAGCATCCGCCATTGGCGTTTAAGAGTTAGTGCGACGTGTTCGGCCGCCCGAGTACGCCTTAACCGAGGCGGACGCCCCGGTTCGCCATGAACGGGACCGGGTCGGTGGTGTTCCACCCGCCGGGGCGCACCTCGAAGTGGAGGTGGCATCCGGAGGAGTTTCCGGTGTTGCCCACCTTGGCAATGTTGGTGCCGACGGCAACACTCTGTCCGTAAGAAACTCGGATGCCGCCGGGGGCGATGTGACCGTAAGCAGTGCGCAGGCCGCTGGCGTGTTCGAGGATGATGTAGTTGCCGTAGCCACCGTTCCAGCCGTATGCAGCATAAACAACGGTTCCGCTTGTCGCGGCATACATGTTGGTGCCACAGTTCGCAGCCAGGTCGACTCCCTTGTGGAAGCGGGAGCCGTATTGCGAGCTGTAACCGTAAACAGAGGAGATGTAGCCGCCTGCGGGGCGAGTCCAGCCAGACGAGCTGGACGCTGCGGGCGTGCTGCTACCCGGGTTCTGTGCGGCGGCCGCTGCTGCGGCCCTATCGGCGGCGATTTGAGCAGCCCTGGCTTCGGCTGCGGCCTTCGCGGCAGCAGCAGCGCGCGCTTCTTCGCGCTTCTTCACACCGGCCAAGTAGTCAGCTTCGGTGGTCTGGCGTGCGGCGGTGAGAGCGACGAGCTGCGCATCGAATTCGATCTTGCGCTCTTGCTGTTCGGCAACTGCCACTTCGGCTGCCTGTGCGGCCGCCTGAGCCTCAGCAAACGCCTTCTCTGCGGCGATCTTGAGCTCTTCAAGTTCTGCGCGAGCAACCTCGGCAGCATCGCTCAGCGACTGGGCGGTGTTGCGGGCTTGAACTGCACGATCAAAGAGTGCGGATGTCTGCTGTGAGATCTTCGACGACATACCCAGGTTGTAGAGGAGGGCGTCTGCGTCTTGCGAGTTGGTGAGGAGGTTGGTGGTTACGTCGCCACCGCCGGCACGCACGAGCCGCGCTGCGAGCTCGCCGATTCGCTTCTCAGATTCGTCGGCTTCGATGCTGGCGGCATCCGCCTGCTCTTGCAAAGTTTCGGTTTGGGCTGCCTTGGCCTGGTACTTGGTGTCGGCCTCTTGCCAGATATTGCCTTTTTCTTCGGCATCTTTCTGGGTTGCGGCGGCTTGGGACTCAAGCTGAACGATAGCGGCCTTGATGCGGGCGACTACCGCTTTGGTTGCGGTCTCGTCGTTGCGGGCCTCAGTGACGTCACTCCACGTTGGGTAGTCCGTGGCGGCTGTAGCCTGGCTGGTGTCGCTATAGAGCGTGCCCCCCAGAACTAGGCTGAGCACGGCAGTGAAGCCGACAACTCGAAAAATTAGTGAGCGCAGCGTGAGCTTTGCTCCGGTCCCCCGACTCGCATGCGTGACGTTCATTGTTCCCCTAAACCATGTTGAGCGCTGACTAATGGCCATTAGTCACAGCAATAACATTGACCACACTAGCAACAGGTGACCCAAAAGTCTCAACCTTTCCCTGAACGTAGTATCTGATCACCCCAGAGTCGAGTACATTTAGGGCTGTTGGAAAACATGGTTTTTGCGCGATGCCAAGTTGGCTGCTTCTCAGTTTGGTAAATCACGAAAATCACCGTATGCTTTTCCCTCGGTAGCTAAGAAGTTCTGTGACTTCTCGGCCCCATCGTTTAGTGGCCTAGGACACCGCCCTTTCACGGCGGCAGCACGGGTTCGAATCCCGTTGGGGTCACCAGACAAAACACAGAATTAAATAGCTAGGCCCTGTAGCGCAGTTGGTTAGCGCGCCGCCCTGTCACGGCGGAGGTCGCCGGTTCAAGTCCGGTCAGGGTCGCAAACAGAACGCCTCTTCGAAAGGAGGGGCTTTTTCTGTAGTAGGGGGAAACCCTTGCGAGTAAGAGACAACTCTTACGGCTCTGTAGCTCAGTTGGTAGAGCGCACGACTGAAAATCGTGAGGTCACGGGATCGACGCCCGTCGGAGCCACCACAGAATTGCCCAGGGTGCGGAGGAACGCCGGAAGGTCGCCGTTCGATGAAGGCGACCGTCCAGAACTCCACTTCTCTAGCGTCGCTGGACGCTCCGGTTTCTCAGGTTTTGGGCTTTGACTTGGGACGCTCACGACCGGCGAGCATCGCACCAACGATGAGCAGAATGGCTCCCATCGGGTAACCCGCCGCCAGATCCAGCCAGCCTGGAGGCTGCCCCGGACCGAACGCCTCAAGGTGAGCGAGCCAGTGCGACACTGCTACGAGAACACCGGCAAGCATGACGGCTTGACCGATTCGCACCAAACGTCGATGTTGAGACCAGCTCTTCTCTGCGTCGTACGCCGCGGGATCCTTCTTGTTATTTGAACTCATACTGCTGCCTTACCTTTCTCTGCAAAGTGATCGGATTGGTTGTTGGTCGCTCTCATCCGCATCGTCCTTGGCGAGTGTGATGGTTATTCAAGAATCTCGTCCTGGATCGTACTGGGCACTTTGTTTTTACGGCTCAGGGAGAACGCAATAATGCAGGCCCCGACTATTGCGGCCACTATCGCCGTGATGATGTTGATCTTCACTCCAAGCAGCTCGAATTCTGTCGGGTCTAGACGGAAGGATTCGAACCAAGCTCGGCCAATTCCATACCAGATGAAATAGGTTCCAATCGCGACTCCGGCGCTACGGCGGGTGGCCCGTTCTACCCCGAGGAGCACAGCTATCCCGACAAGGTTCCACAACATCTCATAGAGGAATAGCGGATGGAAAAGGGTGTCCACAGGGAGACCGTCTGGGATGGCCGGATTGTTCGCGTCAATCTGAAGTCCCCACGGCAGAGTAGTCGGGGTCCCAAACAACTCTTGGTTGAAATAGTTGCCGATGCGCCCGATTACCTGAGCCAGAAGAAGACCAGGAGCGAGCGCGTCGGCAAACGCAACGAACGATACTCCGGAGCGCCGTGCCCCGATCCATGCACCGAGAGCGCCGAACGTGATCGACCCAAAAATAGCCAATCCACCTTCCCACACGTAAAACACCCTGAACAGATCAGCACCCGCATAGAAGTAGTCGCCCGGGTGGGTGAACACGTGGTAGAGCCGTCCGCCAAGTATTCCGATCGGTACGGCCCACGTAGCGATGTCTAAGGCAACACCACTGGGTATGTCCAGCCAGCGCATTCGCCGCCCGGCGATAACTGTCGCTGCGGCAATAGCTGCAAGCATGAGTAGCGCGTAGAAGTAGATCCGTATCGGTCCCAGGTCAATGAAGCTGATATCAGGACTGGGAATGGCTAGAGGCAACATAAGTTGGTTTTCTCTTCCTGTGGATGGGTTGTGTGGGTATTGCCCTTGGGTGTGCCCCGTTCACGAGCCGATTTTCGCTTTCAACCAGACGTACGGATCAGTCGGAGTAACTCCGTCAAGGAGGATTTCGAAATGCACGTGGGGGCCGGTGCTGACGCCCGTATTCCCCACTTGGCCAACGAGATCACCCACGGCAACGACATCGCCGATGGCTAAGGGCGATGAGCCTTCGATCATGTGCGCGTACCGGCTACTGATCGTCTGGCCATCGATCTGGTGCGTGATGACGACGTTGGTTCCGTAGTCCGCATCGTTGGGGCCCAATTCGGTGACCACGCCGTCAGCAATGGACTGAATCGGAGTTCCCAGCCCCGGGGTGATGTCGATGCCCTTGTGGAAGACCGGACACCCGTCGCAGGATCGGGACCCATACCAGCTGCTGATTGGGGCCCCAACTAAGAACGGCCACTGGATCGGCGAGTCCGGGTCATTGGTGAAGGTGTCAGCTGCGAGTGAATATGGTGCGCCCGCGGGGACCGTCTTAATCACGCTGACGCCATCACGTTTCGGAAAGGACTCCGTACTCGCCGGGACTATATCGGAGACGCGCATGGATTGAAGCGGCGCGGACTGGGTGGGGACTTCCTCGGCTACTGTGCTCTCTGGCGTCGCATACGCCGGCAAAAGGTAGGTGCCAATCAGCAGCGCCACCAACGCGACCGCGGTGCCCCCTTTGGCGCTACTTCGAATAATGCTAGTCACATTGGGTCGTCCAGAGTTGCGTCGCGCCAATTTCTTAGAGACTGACCCGCCCTCAGGCTGCTGGCGCCGCGAGCGTCGTGCTTTCTTTTCAAGCGCGAGGGTTTCGCGACGGGTGAGAGCTGCCGGGGCGTCCGGGTAGCGGTGGTTCATATTTTCCCAACTGGGCGCCATAGGGCGGCCATATTAACAGCGACGGGGAGGCTGCGGCGGCGATATGCAGGCCGCCGCGGCCACAACGACGCCGCGGCCGTATTACAGCGTGTCTAAGATCTCTTTCATGAGGGCGATCTCTGCAGTCTGATCGTCAATAATCTTCTGTGCGAGGGCAACGGCATCAGCATTCTGGCCGTTCTGCAGTTCGATTGTGGCCATATCGATGGCCCCCTCGTGGTGCACAGTCATCTGCTCAAGGAATAGCGTGCTGGCTTCTACACCAGAGGCAGTTTCTAAAGCGGCCATATCCCGGTCGGACATCGTTGTGCCGCCCATGTCCATTTCGCCCATCGAACCGCCAACTCCCCAGCTATCCAGCCAGCCGTTCAAGGTATCAATCTCGGGGCCTTGGGCTGCCTTAATATTCTGTGCAAGCTCCGTGACGCGGGGGTCGATGTCATTCTTGTCCAGCACCATCTGGGCCATTTCGACCGCCTGCTCGTGATGGACAACCATCTCCATAGCAAAAGTGACGTCGGCGTTATTCGCGCTGGATGATTCGGAGGAGCTTGACGCTGACGGGGAAGAACCGTCTCCGACATTCGCGTCCGGCGCCGAGCATCCAGCAAGGGCCAAGGTCGTTGCGAGCGCACCAAACAGGAGCGCGATTGTTCTAGTTTTCATTCCAAATCTCTCTATTTATCGAATAATATGAATCGCTTTACCGCGTGCGGAGTTCGCCGGATAACACCGGACGAGAAGCGAATCAGGTTCGACTAATAGAGAGAATGTGAAGCGAAGGCTGGAGCGCAGGAACCAGCGCGAATACGCGTGGGAATCCCCCCTGAAGCACCGTGCTTGGGATGCGGAATTGGAAGCGCGAATAATGAAAAAGTATGAGGAGCGCGGAGGCTAGGAGCACTAGCACACACGCCATCGTCAGCACGTCGTGCGTGGGACCGCATGTCTCGACGCAGGTATCGGGCACCGCGGAGTCTTTCTGAGCTACCGCAAGCATCGGCGAATCCACAGCCAACGCACTTAATGAGGCAGCTGACGCACTCAAGGCGTGAGATTCTGGTGCCGGAGACTCTGAAAGTAGGAAATGCATGGCGAGCAGCGCGACGAGAACTGTGGGAACTGCGATCAAGACGATCGCCATGCGCCGCCAACGTGAACTCGGACGAGAAGAAAGGGACAGCATCATACTCATCCAACCGCCCTTCCGCTTCACCAAAGTATTAGCATAGTTTGCCTAGGGCGCTGCGAAGCTGTCAATCAGCCGAGCGCGATACCTGCCTCTGACGCTCTGGCTGCAGTGAGTCCGCACGATCGCTCCCGGATCTTACCGAGCGACTGTTTTAACGCACGCGCACGCAGTGCCCTTGTCGGTGAGCCCTAGGCGTACCTCCCAAGGACGTTGTAAACGGCGCGCCACCCTGTCACGGCGGAGGTCGCCGGTTCAAGTCCGGTCAGGGTCGCAAACAGAACGCCTCTTCGAAAGGCGGGGCTCTTTCTGTAGTAGGGGGAAACCCTTGCGAGTAAGAGACAACTCTTACGGCTCTGTAGCTCAGTTGGTAGAGCGCACGACTGAAAATCGTGAGGTCACGGGATCGACGCCCGTCAGAGCCACGCTCAAGTCCCTCCCCGTTGTTCCTGGGTTCTAGCGGTCGTTGCAACACCCATCATTTGGTCACGTCCCGTGGAGTGGTGCAAGGCTCGTCTACCCAAGTCCAAAGAACCGGTCGAAGAAAGCGCTGAGCTTTTCTACGACGGTCCGCTTCTTCTCGCTGTGGCCGCGGGCTGCCGAGAATCGCGGTGTGGGCGGGAGGATCTTGGTGATGGCGGTGCCGCTGCTCTGGATGAGGTCGTCACGGAATGCGCTCTCCATGAACGCTCTGGTTTCTTCTGGTTTGAGTTGCTCTTCGTCGATGATGCGGTCGAGTTCTTCTTTGCGTCGGGCAGCCATGAATGCTTGCCACTCTTCGTCGATGTCGATGGCACGGGTGATGGTGGCGCGTAGTTCTTTGTCCTCACCGTCGCCGTGTTCGTCGCGGTATTTCTGCACGAGCATCAGGATATAGTCGACATTGATTTCGACCTGTTTGATGAGTTCGATTTCGAAGACAACGTCGTCGTTGATTGCTTCTTTGTCGGCGTCGGTGTCTTTGCGGAACTCGGCGTAGAGGTCGAGATAGATGCTGCGGTAGTCCTGCATCTGACGTTCGGTGAGAATCTCGTTACCCACGAAATCGTCGAACGAGCTGAGGATGTTCTGGAGCCGAAGGATAACGCCGAGCAGTCCGATGAACTGCTTCTGCGCTGCCTCACCGACGATTGGTTCGCCAAGCGGGAACTGCGCGAGCAGCTCTTCGACTTTCCCGGCGTATTCGCTGTAGTACTCGTGCAGCAGACCCGCTCGATGTCGTGCTGACTTTCGTCGCGGAGTCGAATCGCGAGAACATCCCCGCCGCATCCGCCATCGTGGGATGCAAGCCAGATTTTCTGCAAATACGGTCGGATGTTTCCGATCAAGACATCTCCGGCACGGAACTCAGTCAGGTTTCCATCGCTTGGAACATGATCCGACCTTTTCCGCCCGGCCTGATTCGCTAAGAGGTTATCGACCCCGATGAAGGAGTTCTGATCGACTTCATTCGCGGAAATACGAGTGCTTGAGTAGGCCGCGATCTCGCCGAGCTCTCTGAACAGCACCCCATCCGGGCAGTGCTCCGCAATCAACTCATCGAAGCGGCTCATGCTGCACCGTCCGCGAGCATCCGCATGACAAGTGCCACCATGAGTTCCTTCTCCTTGGGGTCGCTCATTGCGACCATGAGAGTGATTGCGGCGAGCGCGTTGTGCTGATTCTCGGATTGCCGCTAGCGGCATTCAGGATGCCGTTATAGCTGAGGAAAGTAACGAACAGGGCTGCGGCGCTGCGCTTGTTGCCGTCCGACAGCGGGTGGTCCTTCACAATCAGATACAGAAGGTTCGCGGCCTTCTGTTCCGCACTCGGATACATTTCCTGCCCCGCAAAACCCTGATAGATCGCAGAAACTACGCCCTCTAGCGTGCCACCACGTTCCCTGCCGAACAGCGCATCTTCTGGAAACTCTGCCGCCACCTGAGCAATCACCGAACGGGCCTCGACCACCGTCAAAACCCACCCCGGCGACGAACCAGCCACATCCCCCAGCTGGCCCTCGTCGTAGTCGCGCAACAACTGCAACCCCGGCAGATAGCCCGCCAACACATCCGCGACACCCGACACCAGTTCATCCGCAGAGCGCGACAGAATGTTCACGATCGATCCAAGCTGCTCTAAGCGATCAGCGTTCAGCGTTCAGCGCAGCACCTTCAAGAATGTACTGTTTCAAAGTTGCCGTCACCCAACGACGGAAAGCAATCGCACGTGACGAGTTGGCACGGTAGCCAACCGCCAAAATAATGTCGAGGCTGTACAGAGTTACCGGGCGGTCAGAACCAGCAATATGCGTTTTTTGCATATTGCTCTCTTCATCCACCTCAGCATCCCGCACAATGTTTCGGATGTGTCTGGAAACACCAGACTGATCGATAGCAAAAAGCTCCTCGATTTGCGCCTGCGTAGCCCACACCGTCTCACGATCACGATCAAGCGGCAAAGCAAGTTCCACCCCGGGAGCCGTATAGACAATAACGTCGTGTGTCTCAGTCATTTATTCGTACCTTCCAAATCCGCCACAATCTCAGCGTTCAGCACCGTGATGTCCACAACCTCACGAGTGTCTTCCTGCTCAACATAGGAAGAGACGGCAATGTTGTAGGAGTTCTCTGCAAGGTCAGAATTCGGAACGAGCTTCGCGAAATGTCCAACGTCCGCACGCGCGGCAAACGTGTCGAGGATTCTCTTCTGGTGCGGTTCCTTCAGCTTGTTCTTGCTACCGCTGCGGGAGAACTCAGCCGACGCGTCAATAAACAGCACCGAGTTGTCACTCTTCGACTTCTTCAACACCACAATGCACGTGGCGATCGTCGTGCCAAAGAAGAGGTCAGGCGGCAACTGGATTACAGCATCCACATAGTTGTTATCGACTAAATACTTGCGAATCTTCGCCTCAGCGCCGCCACGGTAGAGCACACCAGGAAACTCGACAATTGCCGCGGTGCCGTTGACCGCGAGCCACGACAGGATGTGCATCGTGAACGCGAGGTCAGCCTTCGACTTCGGTGCAAGCACTCCAGCGGGCGCGAAACGCGGGTCATTGATCAGCAGCGGGTTGGCATCGCCATCCCACTTGATTGAATAGGGTGGATTCGAGACGATTGCCTCGAAAGGTTCGTCATCCCAGTGCGCCGGATCCGTGAGCGTATCTCCATGTGCAAGGTGGAACTTCTCGTAGTTCACATCGTGCAAAAACATGCTGATGCGCGCGAGGTTGTAGGTCGTTAACTTGATCTCTTGACCGTAAAAGCCTTGGTGCACATTCTCTTTGCCGAGCACCTTCGCAAACTTGAGCAGCAGCGAGCCGGAGCCGACGGCGGGGTCGTAAACCTTGTTCACCTCAGTCTTGCCGACCACGGTGATGCGTGCCAGAAACTCGGACACTTCCTGTGGCGTGTAATACTCGCCACCCGACTTGCCTGCACTCGACGCATACATCTGCATCAAGTATTCATACGCATCACCGAAGAGATCAATCGTGTTGTCACCAAAGTCGTCGAGGGGAAGATTGCCGATCGCATTCAGCAGCTTCACGAGCTTCTCGTTGCGCTTCGCCACTGATTGGCCCAGCTTCTGGCTATTCACATCAAGGTCATCGAAGAGGCCCTTGATATCGTCCTCGCTGCCGGAGCCGACTGCCGAACCCTCGATGTTGCGGAAGATCTGTTGAAGCGTCTCGTTCAGATTCTCGTCTTGGGCCGCACCAGCGCGTACGTTGTCGAAGAGTTCGCTCGGCAGGATATAGAAGCCCTTCTCGGCGACCGCATCCTCGCGGCCGAACTCGGCATCCGCGTCGCTCAGGTTTGCATATTCGAAACCCTCAACTCCTGCCGCGCGCTCGTGTGAGTTGAGGTGCGCGGCCAGATTCTCTGAGATAAAACGGTAGAAGAGCATCCCGAGCACTTAACTTTTGAAATCCCAACCATCAACGCTGCCGCGAAGGTCGTTCGCTATCTGCCAAATCGTCTTGTGGAGTTCAGCGCGCTGTGACTCTTTTGTCATTCTGTTCCATCTTCAATAGTCGGGGTTGAAACATCGCGACCTTCCCAGTCGCCAAAACTCACGCCGTCGTCACTAATCCATGATGTTCGGCCGTTGCAGGAGCGACCAAGGACTACGCTGCCGGCAGTCGACGGCGACGAGAAAGGCGCGTCCTTAGCCAATCGCGAGACCCCGCCCTCAACAATGAGAATCCCCTTCGCGACGAGATTGCTGCGGATCGCACGGTAGTTCGCGTAACCGCGTCGCGTACTGTCGCTATATTTCTCGCTATCCAGAATTCTTGGAGCAAACACTGAACCCGCGAGAACCAAAAACTCTCCGTCGACTAGCTGAGCGCTTGCGCTCACGCCGCGCTTCGCGCTGCTCAATCGGAAGACAGGAGACATCTCAGACTGAAGTTGCGCAGCAGGTGCGCTCGGCCTTTCTCTCGACACCACACCTCGAAAGACGTCGACGCCGATAGCGGGCAGCACTACGTGGAGCTGATCCAAGAAATAGTGCATGTTGGACATTTCAGCTTCGGAAAGGAGCGCAAACCCTGGGTCAGTGTTGTTGTCGAGAGTAGCTCTGGCAGTCTGCTTCGCACGAGAGATCAGTTGCGACTCGAGATAGCGCACCTCGTGCTTCTTGAGCTGCTGCGCTTGCGCCTGCGAAGTAATCACAACAACGCGGTCCCACCAGTCTTTCTTCTCCTGGTGCTGACGCAAACGGCTGGCGACCTCGTCGCTTTCACCGATGTACACCTTGCCCTGGCCTGGCTGTGATGCTTCCGAGTCATCCCCAAGCAGCAGGTAGATTCCGGTGCGTCTTGCCTCATCACGTGAGAGCAATCTAGTGAGGTCAGCACGCGGGGCCGCCACAATATGGCCCGTCCAGTTCGCAATCTCAGCGGTTCGTAAACCACCAGGTTTGCCATCAACCAAATAGAGCAACACTTGTTTGCCAAGATTCATTAGAGCCCCACCCCCAAATAATCCTTCATCGCTGAAATCTGAATCAGTAACTTTCAGCTTAGGGCTCTGTGCTGACGCAGGCAGTTGTGCCGCAGCCCGCCGGGCAGGTTGTGGTGCTCGGCTGTGTCGCGGGTGATGCCGTCGTTCAGCCGATACGCCCGATGCCGGGGATGAAGCGGCCGACGCGGAGCGCGTAGACGGCGTAATCGGCGTAGCGCTCCGCTAGCATCCGTTCTTCCCAGCGTGCCTTCACCATGAGCAGCACTACGAGCGCCAGCCACGCGCCCAGGTGCCACCAGGTTGCGCCAGCCAGCGCGACACCGAGGGCACCGAGCATAAGACCGCTATAGATCGGGTGGCGCACCAGCCTGTACAGGCCATCGGTCACCAGTTCTGAGCTATCAAGCGGCACCGGGTTGGCGGTGAGAGAACGGCCGAGCCCGCGCATCCCGAGCACCGCCACGACCGCGCCGGCGAGCGCGAGCACTCCCGCAATGGCGTAGACGAAGGCCTCGCGTTCCCACAGGGGATCGGTCCACGGCAGAAGCAGAACCGCGGCGATCAGCACAACCTGCACGACGACGAGTGTGATCCCGATCGCGCGTCTGCTCATGATCAGCTCCTCTTCATCGATTTATTCGGGGCTTGCTCGATCACGGGCGATTGCCCGCTGGCCTCGAGGTCGCGGTAATACTGACGCGCTCCCTCGTGAGGTCTTGCCTAGAGACTACGGCTCGTTGCCGGGAACGTCGAGGGAGTTGTCGTCGGAACACCGACGCGACACTCTGGGTGTCGGCTAGTCCTCCGCTCGCGGTGACGCCGCATTATTCACGGCAGCCCCGAGGTGATTGTTCATTGACGCCCCGTGCGCCCCAGACCAGCTGTGCTGAGGAGTCCCGGGTGACTTCGTCGTAGCCCATCCTTCCCCTGACGGCGCAAGCAGAGAGGGCGACGACGCAGACGGCGAGCACAAGCAGCTGCGCAGAATGCTCTAGCGGTGCCGCATCCCTTGTGTGAGAATTCGAATATGCCACGTAGTGAGTTATCTTCAGAAACAAGTGCGGCGCTCAGCCACCGAGCCACTCGCACCGTGCCGCCGCACGTCAGTGCATCCGCGTCATACTGGCTGACGATCGCACTCATCACCCAAATTGCCTCGACTCTGATGGGTGTCGCTCAGGGCGACGCTGCGGGCCAATCACTCGTCTCGTGGGGCGTAATTAGCATCGCGCTGTTGATTCTGGCTAAGCGCGGGCACGAATGGGCGCGACTCGCATTTCTGACGCTCAGCATCTGGGGGCTCGGCGTGCTCGCTGCGCTCGCAATCGTGATGCCGTTCGTGCCGAGTGCCACGATCGACTTCAACTGGGCCGACATTGCACTCACAAGCATCGCGATCGTGGCAACGCTCAAAGCGAAGCACCTGTCAGCTCTGCCTGCCCTGCCAATGACGCCAATGACGTTGCGCTAACCCGGGCACGCTACCCCGTAGCGAGGCCCAGCAGCCAAAGAAAACGCGGAACTCTGACCGCGCAGAGTCGCTACCACACAGGCATAAGCTGGAATGGTGGATGACTCAAAGAACTCGAGCTGCGGAGACGCCTGCACCTGCACGCCCCAACGCACTACATCGGTGCCACTCGGGCTGCCGCTCGCCACCGCATCCGCGCCCGGCGCTGCAAGCCCAGCGGCGGCGTCCGCAGTGCCGCTCGAGCCCCGCTCGAACCCCGCACAGGCGAGCACCGCATCGAGCAGGCACTCATCCCCGCAGGTAGTTTCGTCATGGGCGATTCCTCGGACGACCGCAATGCTGCAGATGGCGAGGTCCCTCAACATCGAGTGACTGTCGACGCCTTCTCCATCGACGTCACCACTGTCACCAACAACGATTTTGCGCGTTTCGTCGACGACACCGGCTACCGCACCGAAGCCGAATGGGAGTACGCCTCCCGCGGCGGCCTCGACCAAACCAAATACCCGCGGGGCGACGATGAAGTGGATGCCGGGGGCTGGCGCGCCAACATCTGGCAGGGCGAATTCCCCCGCCACAACACTCTCGACGACGGCTACCTCACCACCGCCCCCGTGCGCACCTTCGAACCCAACGGTTACGGGCTCTTCCAAACCGTTGGAAACGTCTGGGAGTGGTGCTCCGACTGGTTCAGCGCCAACTATTACGCCGAGTCGCCCGCTAAGAGGGGTCGCGCCGTGAACAGTGTCGCTCTCTAGGGAGAGCCGCGCTACACGCACAAGTCCGGCGCCGCAATTACGGGGTCGCGACCTCGAACGTGTTGCAGGCTTCCGGGCCGCCATTCAGTCCAGTCATGAACCACTGCTGGCGCTTCTCGCTCGAGCCGTGGGTCCAGGTCTCCGGGGTGACCTGCCCTTGGGTCGACTGCTGGATGCGGTCGTCGCCGACAGCGGATGCTGCACTCAGCGCATCCGCAATCTGCGCCTCTGTCACGGGATCAAGGAAGACCACGCCATCGTCGTTCTTGATGGTGGATGCCGCACCCACCCACGCTCCCGCGAAACAGTCCGCCTGCAGTTCCAGACGCACCGTCGCTGACGACGGCCCCGTTTCCTGACGGTCGAGGCCCTCCATAATTCCGGTCGAGTTCTGGATGTGGTGACCCCACTCATGCGCAATCACATACATCTCCGCGAGCGGCCCGCCAGTCGAACCGAAGCGGCTGCGAAGGTCATCGTAGAAAGCGGTGTCGACGTAGATCAGCTCATCCGCCGGGCAGTAAAACGGCCCGACTGCGCTGCTCGCGCCACCGCATCCGGTGCTCGTCTGGCCGGTGAAGAGCACGATATTGGTCGTGCGATACGACTGCCCGAGCTCGGGCAACTCGTTCGCCCAGTACGTGTCCAGTGAATCTGCTGCGGCAGCGATCCGGCAGTCGACGCTGTTATTGGCTGCCTCGCCCGTCGTGCATTCGGAGAGCGGCTGGCCCTGCTGCTCACCGCCGCCGGTCGTTCCACCACCCACAAGCCCGGTCAGGTCGACGCCGAGGAACTGGGAGGCGATGATCAGGCCGATGACGAGCAAACTGCCACCACCACCCACGGCGATGCCAGTGTTACGGCCGCGTCGAGAGACCTTGCCGGGGTTGATTCGCGCGTTGTCGTTGAACGTCATAGAGAGAATTTACTATTCGCTGGCACGCTCCACCAGAGCAACCACTCCGATATCCTTAAGACATGAAAACCATCTCCGTTGTCACCGTTCTCGGCAAACTTGCACTCGTTGTGATGGGTGCAGTCGTTGCGCTCACCGGCGTCATTCTGCTCGTCAACCTTGCCGTGCCGAGCCTGCTCGCCGGCTTCACGCACTAGCCACCTCGCAAGCCCCTCGCGTCTCTAGACGCAACGCGGTTCAGTGCACGCAACGCGCTCAGCCCGACCAACTTGTGCGATGCGCCCAGCATTGAACGACACCCACAATTCAGCGATTCTTCGATCGACTCCTGCACAAGAGTTCTAGGCTTGGAACCAACGAAGGAGAACGTGATGCGTGAATCCAAAGATGTGATCAGGCAGATTACTGTTGCCGCGAGCGCGACATTCGCCCTCATCGGAGCATTCGTTGGCTCAGGCGCTGCAGGCGGCACCCCGATACAGGATGCTGCGGGCGGTGCGCTCGCGGCCGATGCCACCGTCATCGCCCCCGCCGGTTCAGCCTTCGGCATCTGGAGCATCATCTACTTCGGCCTCGTCGCCTACGCCGTCTGGCAAATGCTGCCCAAACAGTCCAGCGCCGAACTGCACCGCCGCGTCGGGTACTGGGTTGCCGCATCCCTGGTTCTCAACGCCGCCTGGATTCTCTCCATCCAGTTCAACCTGCTCGCCCTCAGCGTTTCCGTGATCATCATCCTGCTGGTCGTGCTCATCCGGGCTTACCTCATCACCGTAGAGTTGCCCGCCGCCGGTGCCATCGATGCGATCGTCACTGACGGCACCATTGGCCTCTACCTCGGATGGGTGTGTGTTGCGACCGCAGCGAACATCACTGCCTGGCTGGTCACCATCGGATTCACGGGCTTCGGCATCTCTGAAGACGTGTGGGGCGTCGCCATCATCGTTTTTGCCGGAGCAGTAGGCATCGCCCTCGCTGCCCGCGGCCGCACCCACTTCTCCCCAGCGCTCTCCCTCAGTTGGGGACTCGCTTGGGTCGCTGTCGGGCGCCTCAGCGGTGACCTGATCTCGCAGCCCACCGCAGTCGCTGCGATTGTTGCGGTCGTCGCCGTGCTCGCGAGTGCAGCAGTCTTCGCGGTTGAACGGCTGCGCGCCGAACAGACTGCCAAATGAACGACAGCTTCGCGTACGCGTGGTTAAGGCTGCCGACAGCACCCCCTGTGCTTGAGGCGGCAGCCGGTGAAGTGCGGCGCTAGCGGCGCTTCTTCTGCTTCAGATCCTTCTCATGCACCGGCTCCTCGCCTGAAGCACGGCGGTCGGCATAGTAGTCGCGAGCCTCGTTCTGGCGAACAGCCTCAGCGCCCGACGCGATCGGTGCACGCACCAGCTCGTCGGTTAGGCCAAACGCGGCTACGAGATCCAAGGCCTGCGGACGCAGACGCGGCAACAAGCGGTCGTCGATGTAGTCGGTGATTGCCTGAGCACGGTTCGTGGAGATACGACCGTGCATGAGGTACCACGCGAGGTTCTTCTCGATCAGCGAGAAACCGAAAAGGTCACGCAACCAGGTCATGACCTTGACGGTGCCCTCATCTTCGATCTTTTCGAGGGCACGAGTGAACGCCTCCCACTGCAGCAGCTCGGCATGCGCGTACGCGGTCATGATGAGCTGATTCTGGTGACTGTTGAAGAGAGCGGCAGCCTCAGCCTGCGGAAGCTTCGTCGCTGCACGCAACTTGCCTGCAACATCCGCCACCATCGTCTCAACGCGGTCGGTGAGCAACTGGCGCTGTGAGTCAGTGTCGCGCACGTAGCCGATCGAGCGGGCCGTTGAACCGAAGTCCACAACGTTCTGCGCAAAGCGGCGAAGACCCGTGCGGTTGACTGCCGCCTCGCTGACCTGGTCGGCAACGTACTGAGCCATAGCACCGACATCCGCCCCCGCGAACTTGCGCGAGTAGTCGGTGAGCAGTCGCTTAGCAACCAGCTGGAGCAGCACGTTGTTATCGCCCTCGAAGGTCGCATAGACATCAAGGTCGGCGCGCATCTGGGTGAGTCGGTTCTCGGCCATGAAGCCTGCACCACCGCACGCCTCGCGCGCTTCCTGCAGAATGTCGAGCGCAGCCCAGGTGCTGAGCGGCTTGAGCGCCGCGGCGATCGTTTCAAGGTCCTGGCGGTCTGCCTCAGTATCGGTGCGACCCGAAAACACACCATCGAATTTCTCGAGGAACTCCTCGTGCGCAAACGACATTGCGTAGGTCTGAGCCAAACGCGGCAGCAGACGACGCTGGTGGCGCTGGTAGTCCAGAATCACTTCTTCATTCGTGTTGCTGGATGCCGTGAACTGTCGGCGCTCCGAACCGTACTTGATCGCAATCGTGAGGGCCAGCTTGCTCGCGAGCACTGCGGCACCATCCAGCGAAACGCGGCCCTGAACGAGCGTGCCGAGCATCGTGAAGAAGCGGCGCCCGGGGCTGTCGATGTCGGAGGTGTATTCACCGTTTTCATCGACGTTGCCGTAACGGTTGAGGAGGTTCGTACGGGGCACACGCACATGGTCGAAGTGCAGCCGACCGTTGTCGATACCGTTCAGCCCGCCCTTGAGGCCGTCATCCTCACCCGAAAGGCCGGGGAGGAAACCGTTGTCGTCGCGCAGTGGAACGTAGAACGCGTGAACGCCGTGGTTGACGTCCTTCGTGATGAGCTGAGCAAACACCGTCGCGGCCTTGCCGTGAAGTGCTGCGTTGCCGAGGTAGTCCTTCCACGCCGCGCGGAATGGGGTATTGATGACGAACTCGTCAGTGTCGGGGTCGTAGGTTGCCGTCGTAGCGATGCTGGCAACATCCGATCCGTGACCGATTTCGGTCATCGCGAACGCACCCGGCGTCGTCAAGCTCATGATGTCGGGCAGCCACTTGTCGTGGTGCTCCTTGGTTCCCAAGTGCAGCACGGCAGCACCGAAGAGGCCCCACTGAACGCCCGACTTGATCTGCAGCGAGGGGTCAGCGAGCACTACTTCTTCGAAGGCGGCGATATTTCCGCCGTGGTCGTCCTTGCCGCCGAGCTCGGCGGGGAAGGCACGCTGAATCGCATCGTTGTCGACGAGGATCGACATCTGGTTCAGCACACGCTCGCGGTGGTCGGCCATCGAGAGCCCACCGACCTGGTGAAGCTCAGGGTTCGCCATGAGCGCGCGCGACTCCTTGCGGGCCTTCGCCCACTTGCCCAGAAGGTATTCGCCCAACCATTCGACGTTGATGGCCGGGGTCTCGGGGGAGGTCTCAGCGGAAGTTGTGGGTACGGCGTCGGGGGTCGGTGCTTCTGGCGCGGTCTCGGTTGCCGTGTCGTGAACCTGGGTCATGGCTATCTCGATTCGTGAAAGTTCGGTAATCACACGGTACGAGCGTTGCGTGCGGGCGCAAAGTGTCTCGTTCACGGTCAACCAAGGGGATGCCGCACCCACCGCATCCCTTTGTGAGAAACTGCAAAACAGCTGGCTTAGAGTTGTGGGAAGTCTTGCGCTACGGGAGGGATTGAGCCCCGGGAATCTTTGTTCAGGTGACGTTGTTGGGCTCCGTGAAAGGATGTAACTATGTCGACTATCACTCTCACCTCAGAAGACTTTGGCCAGACGGTCACCAAAGAAGGAATCACGCTCGTAGATTTTTGGGCTGAATGGTGCGGCCCCTGTAAGCAGTTCGGGCCCATCTTTGAGACCGCAAGCGAAACCCACGCCGACATCACGTTCGGCAAGGTGGATACCGAAGAACAGCAAGAACTTGCTGGCGCTGCAGGAATCACCTCCATCCCTACCCTCATGGCATTCCGTGACGGCGTGCTTGTGTTCTCACAGCCCGGCGCACTTCCTGCCCCTGCCCTCGAGCAGGTCATTGAGGGTGTCAAGAACCTCGACATGACTGAGGTTCACAAGCAGGTTGCTGAACAGCAGGCTGCCGCAGAAGCCGGCGAAGCACCCGCAACACCCGCTAGCTAATTAGCCGGCACGCAACTCCCGCAGACCACGAAGGGCCTGTCGACGTTTACCGTCGGCAGGCCCTTTTCTGCGTGGTTCGTCCGAGCGCGGGCTACTTCAGCACTGAGTTGCTCTGCATTGCGCCCTTCGCCTTAGCTTCGCGCCGCTTTTGCACGCGGCGATCGTGCTTACTTCGCGAGAGCGGAAATTTAGCGTCAAGGTGCGGATCCAAATAGAGCCGCATGAGTGCGAAAAGGATGAGCACTCCACCGCCCCAATATGCTGGGACGATCACCGAACCTAGCTGACCGCCTGTTGCACTCAGCAGGGCAACCACCACACCAACTCCGACGAATAGACGAAACCATCCACCACGGATCCTGTCCCGCGCAGCCTGCTGATCGTTCGCGCGGGTCTCAAACGAGTCGACGCGACCGTTGAGTTCATCGCTCTCGATCGTCGCGAAAAGATCTCGAACAGGAACTCCCAGAGCATCCGCGACGAGCGAAAGCGTTTCCAGACTCGCGTCACTCCCCGCCTCAAGTCGCTGGATGGTTCTGATTCCTACACCGCACTCGTCGGCAAGTTTTTCTTGGGTCCAGGCCCGCTCTCGGCGGAGTTCCACAATGCGTGCTTCATTCATGTGACCAATACTCCACGAACGGATGGATGCTCGCTACGTCAACTGGCCGCCAATGATCCGCCAGCTACCCGACACCTGCCCGCCAACATCCCGTCGGTGTGCCGCCAGCACAACGTCGGTGCCCAAACCTCCAACGCTTGTATTGAATTACAATACAGATGTATCTTTTTATAATACGGACGTATTGTGAAACAATACGAACAGTCGGAGGAAATTTCCAATGGACTTATCAGCCCCCATGGCTTCACTGGTGAATGGCCTTGATGCGGTTTCCTTGCGCATCATCGCCAGAGCAGGGGCGGAGCTCACTGGCCGGCAGGTTGCCCGGCTCGCGGGTACAGGCACACCAGCGAATATCCGGCTGTCCCTTCTCCGGCTCGTCGACATTGGCCTGGTAATTTCAGTCCCGGCGCCACACGCGACCATGTATTCCGCCAACCGATCACACATTCTTTGGCCTGCCGTTGAGATCGTCATGAGTGCGCGTCAGGAACTGAATCGGCGCATTGCGTCATTTGCGGAGGCGAACGCGCCTGCGGGCGTTACCGTCGCCCTCTACGGTTCGGTAGCCCGCGGTGACTCTAACGCCAGAAGCGACGTTGATCTGCTTGTGATCTTCCCAGATGCCACCGGTCTCGATTCCACAGACATTTTCGTCACTGAACTACGGAACAGCGTGCAACTGTGGACCGGGAATGACGCTCAGATCTACGACCTGACAACATCGGCATTGACCAAACAACGCGACGACGGCGACCCGATGATAGAAAGCTGGACTGCAGACGGACTCATCGTTTTCGGGAAGAGCATCTTGAGCATACGAAAGGCGCCGTAAATGCCGGAATCGCAGCGGCCGACGCTATCTGCGGCTCCAAACTCGGATACCGCTCCAGCGGTCAAGATCACAAACAGGCGATCGGGCTTCTCACCCAAGCAATCCCTGAAAAGAAGACTGCGGCGAGAGACCTTGGCCGGCTACTGGAAGCAAAAACTCTTACCTCCTACGGACCGGCCACATCACGGAGGCCAAGGCCAAGGAACTCCTCAAGTACGCCAGCAGGCTTGTAGACGAGATGGACTTCGTTCTCGCCTCATGATCAGCCCTCTAAAATTCAGGCGGCCCGTCATACGGAGCGTCGTCGTCGGAGTAGGACGGGATGTCGTTCTCGTCGCCAGGAATGGATGCTGCGGGAGCGGCAGCGGGCCGAGATTGGCGCGCGGGTGCAGCAGCGAACGCGGGCGCGGCACCGACCGAAACCCCAGCAGCGGCCCCCACAGTCGACACTTCAACGGGCTCCCCCGCCACAATCGCGAGAACTGCCGCACCATAGGTTTCGAGCTTCTTCTCGCCGACGCCGCTGATCTCGGCGAGCTCAGCCAGTGATTCTGGTTTAGTGACGGCGATACCGCGCAGGGTGGCATCCGCAAACACGACGTAGGCGGGCACTCCGTTGTCGCGCGCAACACCGGAACGCCAGGACCGCAAGTTCTCGAACAGGTCAGTCGCCGACTCGGGCAGATCGACCGCAACCTTGCGCTTCGCAGCACCGGAACCGGAGCCAGAACCCCGCGCCTTCCGGGGCGCCTCGCGGCGCAGTTTCACTGTGCGGTCACCGCTCAGCACCGAAGCGCTTTCGGGCGTAATCGCGAGGGTGCCGTACTCGCCCTGCACCGCCAACAACGATTGCGCCAACAGCTGCCGAACTACAGAACGCCAGTCTTGCTCCGAGACATCCGAACCGATACCGAACGTGGCCAGATCGTCGTGGCGCTGCTGCGTTACACGCGGTGTGGTTTTGCCGATCAGGATGTCGACCAGGTGGCCAGCGCCAAACTTTTGATTGCGTTCGCGGTCGAGTCGAACAATTGTCGACATCATTTTCTGGGCTGCAACAGTGCCATCCCACGACTGCGGCGGCGACAAGCACGTGTCGCAGTTTCCGCACGCTGTCGACTCCTGGCCGAAGTAGCCGAGCAACTGCACGCGACGACACTCGACGGTCTCACACAGGGCAAGCATCGCGTCGAGGTGAGCACTCAGGTTGCGACGGTGAGCCAGGTCGCCACCCGACTGGTCGATCATGCGGCGCTGCTGCATGACATCCTGCAGACCATAGGCGAGCCACGCCGTTGCGGGCAGCCCATCACGGCCAGCACGACCCGTCTCTTGGTAGTAACCCTCGACACTCTTGGGCAGGTCAAGGTGCGCGACGAACCGCACATCAGGCTTATCGATGCCCATTCCGAACGCGATCGTCGCGACCATCACCATGCCGTCTTCACGCAAGAAGCGACTCTGGTTGCTCGCCCGCACGCGCGAGTCGAGACCCGCGTGATACGGCAACGCTGCAATGCCGTTGTCGACCAAAAACTGTGCCGTCTTCTCAACCGAAGCCCGCGATAGGCAATACACAATGCCCGCATCGCCCGAGTGCTCCGTGTTGAGCAGCGTGAGTAGCTGCTGCAGCGGCTGCGCTTTCGCCTCGATGCGGTACTGGATGTTGGGCCGGTCAAAACTAGAAACATACTGGGTGGCGTCGGTGAGCTTCAGTCGCTGCGCGATCTCTTTGCGAGTGGCTTCAGTCGCGGTGGCGGTCAGCGCAATGCGCGGAACATCGGGCCAACGGTCGTGCAACACATCGAGCTGCAAGTAGTCGGGCCGAAAGTCGTGACCCCACTGAGAAACACAGTGCGCCTCATCAATCGCGAAGAGCCCGATCTGACCCTGCTCGAGCAGCGACACTGTGGATGACACCCGCAGCCGCTCGGGCGCGAGGTAGAGCAGATCCAGCTCGCCAGCCCGATACGCGTTTTCGACGCGAGTGCGTTCGTCGGCGGACTGAGTGGAGTTGAGGAACGCCGCACGAGCGCCAACGGCGGCTAGGGCATCCACCTGATCTTGCATGAGTGCAATCAGTGGGGAGATGACGACGCCCGTGCCTTCACGCACAAGCGCGGGTATCTGGTAGCAGAGCGATTTGCCGCCGCCTGTGGGCATGAGCACGAGTGCGTCGCCACCCTGAACGATCGTGTCGATGATCTCGCCCTGCTGCCCCCGGAACGAGTCGTAACCGAACGTGGACTCAAGAACAGACTGGGCAGACACCATGCCGAGAAGTCTAGGCGCAGCCACTACCATTCAGCCGAGAGCGCTGGCCCCTGTGGAACCAACCAACCCCCCCCTACCCCTTCGTAGAACCCGCGAGCAGCCCGCGCACGAAGTAGCGCTGCAGAGCAAAGAACACGATCAGCGGCACCAGGATCGAGATGAAGGCACCTGCCGTGAGCAGGTTCCAGTCTTGACCGCGACTGCCGGTGATCTCTGCCAAGAGTTTCGTCATTGGTGCGACCCGCCCATCGGCGAACACGAGGGCGACAAGGAGGTCGTTCCACACCCACAAGAACTGGAAGATCGCGAACGAGGCGATCGCCGGCATAGTGAGGGGAAGCACGATGCGGAAGAAGATCTGCCCGTGACCGGCACCATCCACTCGAGCGGCTTCAATCAGTTCGGAAGGGATCTCCGAAACGAAGTTGTGGAGCAAGAAGATCGCCAGTGGCAGCGCGAAGATCGTGTGCGCGATCCATACCTGAGAGTAGGAGTTCGAGGCGTTCAGGCTGGAGAACAGTTCGATGTCGCCGATCGAGAGGCCGCGAGAGAACAGGCTCAGCAGCGGCACGAGTGCCATCTGCAGCGGCACGATCTGCAGCGCGAAGACGCCGATGAACATCCAGTTGCGACCGGGAAACTTGATCCACGCAAAGGCGTAGGCCGCGAGGCTCGCGAGGACGAGCGGGAAGATCGTGGCCGGCAAAGTAATCGCGATCGAGTTAATGAAGGCGCCAGCGAGGTTGAGCGTGCTGTTTCCGGCCGCCAGTACTTCGGTGTAGTTGTTGAGCGTGAATCCGGGATTCTGGAAGATTGTCCACCAACCGTTGCGCAGAATCTGCTCGGGCGGACGGAGCGATGAGACGAATAGACCGAAGGTCGGCGTAGTCCAGAGCACAGCGATAATCAGTGCCGCGATTGTTGCGCCGCGACTCGTGAGGCGTTTCTTGGTGCGCTTAGCTGCTCCCAGTTTTTCTCCGCGAGCCAGCTGCTTCTTGTCTTTTTTACCGAGCGGAAGTCGCGCGGGAACTGTCGCGGTCATCGGATCTCCCTCTGCTTTTTGATCTGTCTTGCGTTGTAAATGACAATCGGCAGCACCATCACGAACAGCACAACCGCGAATGCAGCAGACCGACCGACTTCAAATCCTTGCCACTGTGAGTACATTTCGTTGGCGATCACGCTGGTCTCGTTGGCACCGGCCGTCATCGTTCGCACAATGTCGAACACCTTCAGCGAGGCGATCGAGATCGTGGTGAGTACGACAACAAGTGAGCTGCGGATGCCAGGCACAGTGACGTTGACGAACCGTTGCCAAGGGTTGGTTCCGTCGAGTTCCGCAGCCTCAAGTTGTTCGGCGGGAACACCTTTGATCGCCGCCGACAGAATCACCATGGCGAAACCTGTCTGGATCCAGATCAGCACGACAATGAGAAAGAACGTATTCCACGGGGAGTTTGACAGCCACGAAACTGGTTCTCCGCCCATCCAGACCACGACCTGGTTGAGCAGTCCAATCTGTTCTTGGCCTGCGGGGCGCACGGCGTAGACGAAGCGCCAGATGATGCTCGCGCCGACGAATGAGATGGCCATCGGCATAAAGACGAGCAATTTGAAGACTTTTTCGCCGCGGGACTTGTCGATGAAGACGGCGTAGGCAAGGCCAAAGATTGTGGAGACTGCGGGCACGACAAGCACCCAGACCACAGTGTTGAGCACGGTGCGGATGCCGGTGTCTTGCGTGAAGATCCAGATGAAGTTTTCGAGACCAACGAACCGGGTTCCGCGGCTGTTCATGAAGGCTTGAATGGTGGTTTGGATCGTCGGGTAGATGAGCCCGACACCGAGCAAGAAGATCGCGGGGCTCAGAAATCCAACAAGCTGGAAGAGGTAGCCAGCCCCCTGTTTTGCCCGGTAGTCAAGGTAAAAGAAGAGTGCGCCAAAAAGTGTTGCTGCGGCAGCGGCCCAGAGCACTGAGCCAAGCGCCAGAAACACGAGCCCTGGGATGAGAACACAGGCGGCGGCGCGGATGATCGTGAACTTGCGCCCGGTTCGCGGCGCAAGTTCTAAGAAGAAGATCAGCAGTGCGATCACTGCGAAGAAAGCCAGAAGCACAAGCGGTATTTGTGCGAGTGCTGGCAGGGTGGAAATCCACGCTAAGAAAGCTGACATGTCGAACCTTTCGAGTGCCTCACTGAACTCTCTCTACACCTGTGACTCTACGACACCTCGTCAATAGAGCGGCGGATATGAGTGCGGGCCGGGAAGAATTTCCCAGCCCGCACGTCACACTGCTATCGCTGTACGCTACGGCCCAACGGTGTTGGGCGGCGGTGTCGAACTACTCAGACGGCCATGAGGCGTCGATAGTGGAGAGCACGTCTTCGGTTGACTTGCCGTTGATCCAGTCGACCATTCCCGTCCAGAACGATCCTGAACCCACAATTCCCGGCATGAGGTCGGAGGCATCAAAGCGGAACGTCGTATCTGGGTCCTGCAGAATCGTGATGGCCTGTTGCAGGATGGGGCTGCTTGCGCTGGCCGGGTCAAGGCCATTGTTTGCGCTGATGACACCACCCAGCTTCACCCGGCTGTTTGCCCACTCTGGGCTCGACAGATACTCCTGAACCTTGATGGTTTCTTCGTCATTCGAGAAGGCACCAACGATTTCGCCACCACCGGTGACGGCGTTGCCACCCGCCTCAACGGACGGAGTGACGAAGGCCCAGATGTCAGCATCCGGTCCGACCGTAGCGTTACCGTTCTTGGGGTCCTGGATGAATCCGTCGAAGAACGATGCCTG
Organism: Rhodoglobus galactosidasius; assembly: GCF_054957775.1. NCBI lineage: Bacteria > Bacillati > Actinomycetota > Actinomycetes > Micrococcales > Microbacteriaceae > Rhodoglobus > Rhodoglobus galactosidasius. Next base: position 358,534 of record NZ_JBQIAV010000001.1, read on the forward strand.
GTGGTGAAGTGCACATGTACCGTCGCCGAGGGCGCGAGCTGGGTCACCGAACGGTGTGTTGTTGATCGACTTCACATCGCCGAAACCGGCGTTCACGAAGTCAGGGTTCAGCAGAATGTCGCCAACGGAGTCGAAGGCAGAGACAATCGCGGGGTCACTGAATGGAATCTCGTGCGACACCCACTTGTCGTAGGTCTCTGGTCCGGCTTGGCGAAGCACGAGGTCTTCTACCCAGTCGGTTCCTGGCCAGCCGGTTGCCGCATCCGAACCGAATCCTGCACACCAGGGTGCGGTGCCGGTCTTGTCGGCGATTGTCTGGGTGAGGGTGAGCAATTCATCCCACGTCGTGGGAACTTCAACACCCCATTCAGCAAACTTAGCGGGTGAATACCAGACGAAGCCCTTGACGCTGGCCATGAGCGGTGCGCCGTAGAGGGTATCTCCGGTGGTTCCGTAGGCTGCCCAGTCTGCTGACCAGTACTCGTCTACGTTGGCCTGAACGCTTGCTGGCGCTGGCTGAATGTATTCGCGCGATGCAAGGTCTGCGAGAAGACCTGGCTGCGGGAAGATTGCGATGTCAGGGGCGTTGCCGCCCTGTGCACGGATGCTGATCTGGTTTTCGAACTCTTTGCTGGATTCGTACTGAATGTCGATGCCATTCTGGTCTTCCCAGTCGGCCCAGGACTCTTCGAGCAGTTCAGCTTCGGTATCAGCGATGGTGCCGTAGATGGTGACAACGCCATCAGCATCGCCTGAATCGCCGGGGCCACCTGAGGAGCCACCGGAGCCTGACGCGCAACCGGTAAGAACCATGCTTGCGATACCGAGAGTGGCGATCGGAAGTAAGGCTCGTCGATAGTGGTGGGAAATCATACAAATTCTCCTCGTCGAGGTTTTGCCCGCAGGCCGAGCAGCATGCGGGGGAACAACTGCAGCTCTGAACTCGCCTACTCACTGGTCAAAGCTCAAGAGAGCGTGTTCAATACTCACGCTAGGTCACACCGACAGAATTATGCAAGCGCTTGCGAAGACTCTCTCGTCTACCGCAACCGGAATGAGACCTTGGAGCGCAACTTGCCCTACGCAATCCTGCTTCCGCGGCTCAGTTTGTCCAACCGGGGGCGCGCCGATGCCTAAATGTAGATCGCGGGATCCGTGTAGTTGAACGAGTCTTTCGGAGCCTTCGTGCGCCGCTTTGGGCGGGCGACGGCAGGCACTCCGACAAGCAGAGAATCCTCGGGAGCATCCTGAACAACAACGGCCCCGGCCCCGACCACTGAGCCCGAGCCCACCGTGATATCGCCCAGAATCGCTGCCCCTGCGCCGACAACGACATCGCTGCCGAGTGTTGGATGCCGCTTGCCGCCTTCAGCGCTCGTGCCGCCCAGCGTGACCCCGTGATAAATCAGCACGTCATCGCCGACAATCGCGGTCTCACCGATGACGACGCCGGAGCCGTGGTCGATGATTACGCGGCGACCGAGCTCGGCTGCCGGATGAATCTCAACGCCGGTCAAGAACCGAACGTACTGGGAGACCACGCGGGCGAGAAAATACGCCCGCGCGGTCCACAACCAGTGCGTGAAACGGTAACCCCACACGGCGTGCATGCCCGAATAGGTCAGCCAGATCTCGAAAGCTCCGCGTGCTGCGGGGTCGCGCAAACGCACAGCAGCGATATCTTCACGGGTTCGAGGAAACAATAGGGTTATCCGTCAGTCGGGGTTGGCAGTGGTGCAGTCGTTGCGATCAGTAGCGCGAGTCGCTATTAGTCGACGAGGTCTTCGTAGAGCAGCGTCGAGAGGTAACGTTCGCCGAAGCTAGCGATGATCACAACGATGATCTTGCCCGCGTTCTCGGGGCGCTTAGCCAACTCGAGGGCCGCGTGAACGGTCGCTCCCGAGGAGATACCGGCGAGGATGCCCTCTTCTGTAGCAAGACGACGAGCCATCGTTACTGACTGAGTGATGTTGACGTCGAGAACCTCGTCGTAGACATCGCGGTCAAGAATCTCGGGCACGAAGTTGGCGCCGATTCCCTGAATCTTGTGAGGGCCAGGGGCACCGCCGTTGAGGATGGCCGACTCTTCGGGCTCAACTGCAACAACCTTGATCTCGGGGTTCTGCTCCTTGAGGAAGCCGCCCGCACCGGTGATCGTTCCACCGGTTCCGATTCCCGCGACGAAAATGTCCACGGTCCCGTCAGTGTCGTTCCAAATCTCGGGGCCGGTGGTCGCGCGGTGAATGGCGGGGTTCGCCGCGTTAGCGAACTGCTGGGCTGCAACTGCGCCCTCCGTGTTGGCAACAATCTCGGCTGCCTTCTCGACGGCGCCGCGCATGCCTTCGCCTGCGGGGGTCAAGACGAGCTCTGCACCAAAGGCGCGCAACAACATCCGGCGTTCCTTGCTCATGCTCTCTGGCATGGTGAGAACAACACGGTAACCACGTGCGGCACCGACCATTGCGAGTGCGATACCGGTGTTGCCACTGGTTCCCTCAACGATGGTTCCGCCGGGCTTGAGAGCGCCAGCCTTCTCGGCTGCATCAATGATGGCAACGCCGATGCGGTCTTTCACGCTAGCGGACGGGTTCTGGAACTCGAGCTTGGCCAACACCGTTGCCCCGACTCCCTCTGTTACAGAGTTGAGCTGAACCAGCGGGGTATTACCGATGAGTTCTGTGATGTTTTTGTAGATGCGACTAGCCATGATTCAGGGGTTCCTTAGCAGGTAGGAGATCGATGGGAGCTTGCTCACCATAGTTACTAGCAATCTGTGCACCAAATTTATTTCATAAAACTGGGTAATAGACGAAAAAAGGGCCCCGCGGTGCGGGACCCTCTTTTCGTTATTCGACTAGCTGCCGGTGTGCTCTAGAAGACAAACACCAGTCGTGGCCAGCTTGAACTCGACTCCACAGTGTCGTTACCGGAGTACTCGACCCAGATGAAGTGGATTCCCGGGCTGAGCTTCGGCAACTTCACCGACGTCTTGCCCTTGTCGTCCACCTCGGATGTCGCCACAGCGGTGCTACCGTCATACACGGTCACCTCGCCCGCCGTAGTGCCATCCTTGCCGACCTTGACTTTCGCGTCGACCGTGATCGAACGGTTGCCCCACACGAACCGGTTGGAGACACTCGAGCTGACTCGCGACGAGATCTTCTCTACTGATTGTGCTTCTGATTCAGCAACACCATCCGAGAAGCCATCCTTGCTGGCCGTGACTTGCACGCTCAGCTCGGTTCCGATGTCTTCCGTCGTGATGCGGTAGCGACGGTCGGTTGCATCAGCAATCGGCGCACCATCCCGCAGCCACTGGTAGCTGAACTCTGCCGAACGCTCACTCCAACGCCCCGGCTGTGCCTTGACAGTCTTGCCAACCTCCACCTTGCCGCGGATGCCCGGGGCGCTGATATTTTCAATTGCTTCAGCCGTTGTGACAACCTCTATCGGTACGGTGATCGAGGTATCCGTTCCCGGAATCGTCACGGTCAGCGCGAGCGTGCCCGAAGGCACACCGGCCGGAATCGTGACGGTCACAGTTGCGCGACCCTGCTCATCCGTCGTGTCGACGATTGTGCGGTCGATCGTTGCCGATCCGAGCACGTTGCCATCGACCGAAACCTCGACCGTGGTGGCGTTTGATCCGCCACGGCTGAAGGTAAGCGACGACAGGTCAAGCGTGACGTCATCCCCGGGGTTGTAGCCGTCAGCATCCGGAGCCGAAACAACGGCACCAATAGCGCGCTGTTCAAACGGCGGTGATGCCACTGGGATTTCCTCGAAGTAGTCGACCATGGCCTGCAGGTCACCACGTCCCGTGTCGGTCGGGTTCGCACCCTCGGCGAGAGTGCCGAAGTTGTCGCCACCAGCCGCGAGGAAGGAGTTAGCAACCACCTTGTAGTTAGCTGCGGCATCCACTCGAACACCATTGAGGTACATCGCAGACACGTGCTCACCCTTGGCTGCGGTGGGGTCGTAGGCGTAAGTGAGGCCCTCCGAAACACCGAGCTTGAGGAATGGACGCTGTGCTCCATCCGGCTGCCACTGCTCTTCAAGAACCTGCTTGAGCTGCGCACCCGTGAGCGTCAGCGTCACAAGCGTGTTCGCGAAAGGCTGCACATTGGCCGCCTCGCGGTAGGTCACATCGCCGTCTGCATCGCCCTCACCGGAGGACTCGTAGACGAGATCCGTGCGCAAACCACCGGGGTTCATGAACGCAATCTCAGCACCCGATGCGGATGCCGCCCAGAGCTGAACGTCAGCGACAAAGTTGCCGAGCGTCGACTCTCCACCGCGGTTCTCCGGGAACGGGGTTCCTGCGGTCGGAGACTGCACCGCACGGTACATGCTCTCCGAGACTTCACCGACCTTGGCGGAACCGAGTTCGTCAGCAGCAGCGGTCGCTTCGTCGACGATTGCCTGAACTGCCGCATCGGGCTCGAAACCCGCTATCGGCAGTACCTCAGCACTGAAGGAGAGGATCTCATTCGTTGCCGGATCAACCGTCAGATCGAAGTGACCGTAGTTGGCACCGTACTGTCCAGCCGAAACCACCAAACGCGGGCGGTCCATACCGGGCACCGTGACCTCGTGGTCGTAGGCCAGGTGAGTGTGACCCGACACGATTGCGTCAACCTTTGGGCTCAAGCCCATGACGATCTGGCCAAAGGCCGAGTCGTCGGTCGATGCTGCGATATCGGCTTTTGCCGCACCCTCGTGCACCAGTAAGACAAGAACGTCTGCTTCGCCGTTCGCGTCGTTACCGTCAGTGAGGTAGTTCGCAACGCGGTCAACCTCGGTGGTGATGCTGCGAATCTCTAGCGATGCAATGCCAGCGGGGCTGACAAGCTCGTTGAGGTCTTCGGTAACAGCACCAATGAATCCGACGGTCACGCCATCGAACTCTTGCAGGAAGTACTCATCGTAGGCCGGAGCGTTGGTTGCCCGGTCGTAGAGGTTCGCTGCAAGATACGGCCAGTTCGCAGCATCCAAGACGCGGTCGTCAACATCGGCACGCCCCTGATCGAACTCGTGGTTACCGAACGAGCTCGTGGCGAGTCCGATTTCGTTGAGCACATCAATCGTGGGCTGGTCGTTCTGAATGAACGAGGTGAACGTGGATGCACCAATGAAGTCACCGGCACCAACAAACGTGGTGTTCGAGTTCTGTGCTTCCCAGTAATTCACCATTCCGCCGAGTTGGGCTGCTCCCGGAACGCCACGGCCAGCCTCGATACGACCATGGAGGTCGTTCGTTGTGAGAATCTCAATCTCGACCGGCGCAGCCTCAGTGCTGAGGCCGACGCTGATCGGGTCGTGATCGCTTGAGCGGAACACGGTTCCGGCTTCTGCTGCCCCGAAAGCGTAGCCACGATCTGACCACTCTGGAGAGTTGATGTTCCAGACCGCAGCATCGGTCACCTTGTCGGCGAGCGACGGCGAAACGATGATGTGGTCAAGCGATCCCAGCTCACCATCAAAGGTGTAGGTGTACTTGTCGTCAGTGGTTGCCGCGAGGGTGTCAACGTAGCCAGCCGAAGTGAACACCTGAACCGGGTCTTCTTCGGAATAGGAGTTGAAGTCACCAACAAGAACAACCTGATCGCTCTTGGCGGGGTCAGCAGAAATGCTGTCAACGAGAGCCTTCACCGCGGTGGCCTGCTCAACACGCTCAGCGTTGAAACGACCCTGACCATCGGCAGGCTCAGCACCCGATCCACCCTTCGACTTGAAGTGGTTAGCGATCACCGTAATCAGCTCGCCATTCGACTCAAAGGTTTGAGCGATCGGCTCACGCGCGATGTCCCACACCGTCTCGTCAACAGCGGTGAAGCTGTCGCCAACCGGAGTCGCCGATGCCGGCTTGAAGATAATCGCGTTGGTGATGAAGTCGGTGATGGCCGCATCGTTCAGCGCTGCAGGGGTGCGAACGTAGTCCCATGTTCCCGCGCCGGCTGCCGCGTTGAGAGCACCCACGAGATCCATGAGCGCTTCGTCAAGGCCGCCACCCAACTTGATGGAGTTCTCGATCTCTTGGAGACCAACAACATCCGCATCGAGCGAATTGATCGCGGCAACAATCTTCGACTGCTGAATCGCGAACTGCTCAGCGGTGGAAGCACCACGCGCATCCGGATCTTCACTCTTCAACGTCGTGAAGTAGTTGAAGACGTTGAACGCTGAGACTGCGAAGTCTCCGCCAACTACCGGAGCCGACTCTTCGCGCAGGTTCGTCGACGCGAAGGTGGGGCGATACTCTGCCGCACTCGAATCGTTGATCGCGATGGTCGGCTGCAAACGCCAGTCGTTGAAGCCGTAGCTCAGAACGTAGGGGTTCGCCGGGAACTGAACGGTGTCACCGTTGCGCACAACAGTGTCAGCCGAGAAATACGGCTGGTCGCCCGGGTGGGCCCCGTTAGAGATCTGGATGCTGTAGCCATCGTCGAGGAAGATACGGCTCGCACGGTTGGCTGCTGCGATCGCGTTTGCAGCAGCGCCAGCATCCGTGGTTTCGGTGCTCTTGACGGCAAGTTCGCCTGGGCTGAGCCAGAGGGTGCCGAAGTTGTAGAGCTGGTGGCTTGAGCTGACGAGGTAGTCGCCGGTGGGGGCAACAAGCATTGACTCAAGTGGTTCGCGATCGTCGCCGACAACACTGGCATCAAGCGCCGTTGCTTGAACCTTGTCTGCGTCTGCGAGATCGGCAGCGGCGGCAACCAGTTCAACAGTGGCGGGTATCGCCCCTGCACCGAGCTGGGTTTGACCGAAGCGTTCGTCAACTGGCCCGGTCGCAGTGACCTTGTCGCCGATTGATACTGCCGGGTTCAGATTGTTGAGGTAGAGGAAGATTCCGTCGGAGGCGCCGGGCGTTGCATCGCTCGCCCCACCCGAACCGGGAGTCTGAATGACGATACCGCGGTAGCCAGAAGCTCCGCGGTAGTCAGCAGTAACGACACCTTCTACAGTGACGGTCGAACCCACCATCGGGCTCGCTGCTGTTGTGCCTTGAACGTCGGCAATAGTCGCCGTTGCTTCGACGGCCAGCACGGCCGGGGCGGTAATTGTGGTCAATGCGATCACGAACGAAGTGGCAAGTGCCCCTATCGTGAGTCGCGTTGGCCGGCTGCTTCGATAATGCATAGCGGGCAATCCCCTCGAGAATTATGAAATCTGCGGTCTACCCCCTTTGGGGGTATGAGTGACGATAGCCCCGCTCACAGCTGTTTCCAAGGGTTAAATCGAATTGCTCATGTGCGCGTCACCAAGTGTTCGTGTGCGCATTTACGGAAATCCTTGCTGTCGCTCGCCGCAACATCCGCCCAGATCCGGCATTCGCTCAGTGGGCAGCGGACCGCGCAAAAGCGTGCGCACGCGCAGCCAGCGAACGCGAGATTCGCCCAAAGAGTTCGAGGCTCGCTTGACCTGGCCACTCCGAGGGCAGTGCTGAGTTGGGCAGTCCGGGATCGAGATAGGGGATCACGCGCCACTGGTCCAAGGCGTAGATATAGCGGGCGAACGCTTCAGCATCGGTCGCGACCGGGCCCACCTGGCTCGAGTGCTGAGCGAGAAAGCGTTCGTGAAGTTCACGCAGGCGTTCTAAATCCCACCACTGGGCTGCGGCGTCTTCCAACGAACGGTCTGCCTCGGGTCGCCCCGCGATGAAGAGGGTCGCACACTCTCGCAGGTCGAGGTCGTCGAGAATGTCTAGCACTTCATCCTTGAGCGCTGCGGGGCAAATCCATAGGCCTGTTGCGACAGTTCCGCAGCCGATCCAGCCGAGTCGTCGACGTAACTGGTGGCGGGCATCCCGTCGAGACTCAGGAATCGAGAACGAGATCAGACACCAGCGGTCTTCTTCGCGCTGCTGCCGAAAATTAAAAATGCGGCGGTCGCCACTCTCCAACATCGGCACCGCGTCGGCATTGACCCGGTACCCCTGTTGCCCATTCACTACCTCGGGAAACAGCAGACCTTTTGATTTCACTCGTGCAATCGCACTGCGAGCGCCATTGGCTGGCACTCCCAACGCCTCCATGATGCGTACGAGCTGCGCCGACGAGATCCAGCCACCGAGCTGACGCAGCTGCGAGCCAACAAAGGTGCGCAGGAGTGACGTGGCGCTGCCGGGGCGGGAGTCGAAGTCATCCAGAATCATGGTCTGCTACTTCACCATGGCGGCGTGAATTGCTTCAACGCCAAGCTGAACTTCGGCAAAGGTGGTGCTGAGCGGTGACAGCCCTAAGCGGATGCCGTGCGGCCGACGGAAGTCAGGAATGATCCCCTGCTTCCACAGTTCGGCATTCACGCTCGCGAAGCTCTCGTGGTCGATCGTGACATGACTGCCACGCTCATCAGCATCGCGTGGCGAGCTCACGGTAACGCCGAGAGGCACGAGCAGTTCGTCGACGAGCGCGAGCGCATATTCGGTGAGTGCCACAGACTTGGCGCGGATCGCCGGAATCCCCGCTTCCTCGATAAGCCCCAACATGTCTTGCATCGCGAGCGATCCCACGATCGACGGTGTGCCACTGATGAAGCGTCGGATGCCGTGGTGCGGCGCATAGCCGGGTCCCATTTCGAAGGGGCTGCTGCTGCCCATCCACCCCTGTATTGGCTGTGTCATGGCCTCGATGTGTTCGTGGCGCACGTAGCCGAAGGCCGGGGAGCCGGGCCCGCCGTTGAGGTATTTATAGGTGCACCCGGCGGCGAGGTCGACGCCCCAATCATCGAGCTGGGTTTCGACGACTCCGGCCGAGTGACAGAGGTCCCACAGCACGAGCGCACCCGCCCCATGGGCCAGTGCGGTGATGCCAGGCATATCGGCGAGGTAGCCGGAGCGATAGGCGACATGGCTAATCACGACAAGCGCCGTGTTCTCGCTGAGCGCGGCTCGTACGTGGTTGGCGGTCACTCCCCCGTCGATAGGCGGGTCGATCCAGCGCAACGTCTTGCCGAGTTCGTCGGCGATGCCCTCAACGAGGTAGCGGTCGGTAGGAAAGTTGCCGGTGTCGATGACGATTTCGCTGCGATCTGGGCGTGCGGTCAGCGCGGCTCGGATGAGTTTGTAGAGCACAACGGTGGTCGAGTCTCCGATGAAGGTTTGACCGGGGGCAGCGCCCAGGGTGGCAGCACCAAGACGATCGCCGAGCGTCAGCGGAAGCTCGTACCAGGCTTCATCCCAGCCGCGGATGAGGCGTCCGCCCCACTGCTCACTAACGAATGACGCTAACTGTTCAGCGCTCGCGGTCGTTGGCCGTCCAAGCGAGTTTCCGTCGAGGTAGGCGCGCACTTCTGGCGACTGCACGAACTTAGCGGGAAAGTCGGCAAGCGGGTCAACTGCATCCAGAGTCACAGCGTCGGGTGTGGTGGTCATCGGGTCCTCATCAGTTCTCGGGCGGTCACTACGGTTGCGGTCATCAGCCATTCGGCAAGATCGGTGTCAGCATCGGGGGCGGTCGGAAGGTGGCTCACGCTGCTGCCGAAACTGGGCAGGCAGAGGGCACGCAGTAGGGCGTCGTTGCGCACGCCGGCATCCTGCAGTGCCGTTAGTTCGCGTTGATTCAGCCCGGGAGGCAGGTCGCCGTTGCCCAGGTCAGTGCCGTAGTGCACGACGCCCCCGGCGCGATGGAACCGTCGCAGGTTGTCGCTGGCCGTCTCGAAGTCTGAGCCACGCTGGCCATAGCCGTGGATGTCGAGGGTGCTGATCCACGAGTGGAGTCCGCCTAAGAAGCGAGGGTTTGGCTTTGCCATCTGCTCGATCAGGGAGTCATCGAGGCGCTCAGACCAGGGGCTATGAGCGAGGCGGTCAACGCCGGCAGCGAATGCGCGCAGTGCTTGCCCTTCACCCTGAACGTGGGCGACGACTTCGCAACCTCGGCTGTGTGCGTACTCCACGATCGCGGCCAATATCGCGTCAGAGATGACGGGGCCGTCGTCGGTGTTCAGAGTGACCTTCACCAGAGTCGCTCCAGCAGCCACTTGCTCAGCAACGACAGCGATTGCCTGCTCCGGGGTTGAGACTTCGCACACGGAAAGCGTTGCAGCCCATGCCCGAGTAGAGGGGTAGCCGCCGGGAGCCGTAATGAACGCCCCGGCATAGCGCAGCGCGGGAACCTCATCGTCGTCCGCCCACTGGATCAGCCGAGCGGGGTCGCCCCCCAAGTCATCAACGGCAGCAAGTCCGCCAGCAATGAGGGTGCGCGGCTCGATCAAACCGAGGTGCACATGTGAGTCACGAAAACCCGGAAGCAGCACGCCCGGAAGGTGCCGGGCGGCGGCTTTCGGGGCATCGGCGGTTCGGGCGTCGAGGGTTCGGGCGTGCGCGGTTTGTGCATCCGCAGTTGAGGTACCAGAGAGTACTGTTATCGCGTCTGGCGTGACCCGTACTGTGGCTGGACCGTGCCATCCGCGCATCCAGTAAGCGTCGATTTCATAATCAACGGATGACTCTGTCGCGAGCGCGGCCTCGGGAGGCTGCGGCGAAGGGTTCGGGATGTCTGCTGGGCTCACGAGCGCCCGATCTCGGTGCGCACGGAGAACAGTTCGGGGAAGAAGGTGAGGTCGAGGGCTTTCTGTAAGAAGCCGACGCCGCTTGAGCCGCCGGTGCCGCGTTTCATGCCAATGATGCGCATGACGGTTTTCATGTGGCGGAAGCGCCAGAGTTGGAAGTTGTCTTCGAGGTCGACGAACTCTTCGCACGCTTCGTAGGCGAGCCAGTGTTCGCTTTCGTTGTCGTAGATGTGGCGGAACGTCTCGACCAGGTCATCGTTCTGTTTATAGCCGCGGGTGACATCGCGGTTGAGTACGGCTGCCGGGATGTCGTAGCCGTGCCGGTCGAGGTAGCGCAAGAATTCGTCGTAGACGCTGGGCTCGGCCAGCAGCTTGCTCAGCAGGGCGTGTGCTTCGGGATGCGACTCGAAAACTTTGAGCATGCCGGCGTTCTTGTTGCCGAGCAAAAACTCCACCGCTCGGTATTGATACGACTGGAATCCGGATGAACTGCCCAGGTAGTCGCGGAACTGCGAGTACTCACTCGGCGTTAGCGTCGCGAGCACCGACCACTGCTCGGTGAGGGTGCGCTGGATGTGCTTGACACGCGCAATGCGCTTGAGCGCGATAGAGAGGTTGTCACTGGCGATCAGATCGCGGGCCGAGGTGAGCTCGTGGATCACGAGCTTGAGCCACAACTCGGTGGTCTGATGCTGGATGATGAACAAGATCTCGTCGTGATGCTCGGGGGTGCTCTGCGGGGTCTGCGCGCTCAGCAACGTGTCTAGTTCTAGGTACGCACCGTACGACATCCGCTTACTAAAGTCGGTGACAATCTCGTCTTCTATGACACGTTCGCTGTGTGTATCGGGCATGCCGACACCCTATTGCACTTTTGCGACGACCGCCACAGTTACGTTTGCATGGCTGAGGGGCCCTGCGAATACGACTCGGATCTACACGGTCATTGCTGGGGTCCTCAACTTCTTGAGACTAGAAGCCGCTAGCTCTCTCTACCGGTCGGCCTCAATGATGCCCCGGAAGCCTGCGATAAGTTCTGCTTTTTGTTCAGCCAAAGCGACCGCCGCGGCTTCGTTGCGGTCTATTAGTGCGGCCTGATACTTGGCGGTGAGGTCAAATAGCGTTTGGATCGCGCCAGTCTCGACGTTGCACGAAGCTTGTGCAACAGCGATCCGTATGTTTATTTCGCTGTCGCCTGCGGAAGAAGCATCGAACTCGGGGAATCCGGATTCAGCGTCAATTTTCAACCCACGTTTCGTCATGCACGCTTGCGCGGCCGCCATCGCCGCTTTTCCTTCCGACGATGCGCGAACGGCGTCGTAGGAGCTCAGGTATACCTGCCAGTCAAGCCCGACTGAGTCAATCTGCTTCAATAAATCTTCCATATCGTCTTTGGCCGATCCGAGGCAGCGTAGTTCGTCGCTACTATATTCCGTCTCCGTCGACGAAGCGACTGAGTCGGGAATTTCCAAGCCGTAACGAGTGGCTATTGAAACACTCCACCCCCCGTAAAGTCGATCCTCTTCCACCGCATCAGCTTGCGAGGTCCAATCGACATCTGGGAGCCCGCTTTCGCGCATGCACGCGTCCGTGAGCACTCGCTTTGCTTCGATCCTCAGCGCCTCGACTTCTGGCGAGGACTTACTGATGGCGTTGAGAGGGAGTATTGCGGTCCCCGCTTCGAAGTCAAGCTGTGCAGTGACGCTCGAGTACTGCTCTAGGTCAATACCCTCAATATCCAAGGCTATGGAACCGGGCTCTGCGTCGGAGAGGGGGCCGCTCACCGTCGCGCACGCCGTCAATAGACCGCCAACAACCACGAGAACAATGCCCCTCCCCCACGCTCGAGAAATCGGCGCTTTCCGCACAACCTTGATACCGATGACGAACTCCTAATTAACGATAGATGGTGTAGCTAGAGGTCAAGTCGTTCCAGTCATACCATCGCAAATCGTCCGTTCCATAGACGAACGACTTGTATGGTCCTGTCCGGTTTATATCTCTGAAAAGGTAGATTTTGTCGACGGGGCTCCACACCCAAAGCGAACTGACCCGGTCGTTCCAACCGCTCTGCATGGTATTACTGGAGGAACTCACGGATATGGTCTCCTGGCCAAAAGAATAAGCCGCACCGTACGGATTGGCCCTAAGGTCCACGTTGTTGCTACCCGGGCTCCCAGCATTCGCTGGGAGTGGCACGGCAACGAGGGCGAGCGCGCATAACGCTGCAACCATGGTGACAGATCTTTTACTTCTCATTGTCTCCCTTTCATTGGTTTTCCTGAAATATACTTATTTGTGAGCGATCATAAGTGGGGTTTATTCGACAAGTCAAGAATGTTCGGATATATTTTTGAGAATTCATTTGGTTTAACCTCACCAAGCGGGAATACTTTGATTTCGACAAAGCATAGAAGTGAGTAACTGTGCCAAAAAATCTTGAAACTGTGAGGGCGTCTCTCACTCCAGAGTCAGCCCCAACAGTCGCTCTTCCGGTAGTAGCCAACGCACGCCGTCTCGTCGTGTTTTTCGTCGTGCTGGTGATTGTTGCTGCACTCGCTTTTGTCGCAGGGATCTTCGTGCGGGCGCCTCAGCAATCCGCTCTCGATGTGGTGTCGGAACAGCTCGAGGTGACATATTCAGTTGAGGAGCGAGTCGTAGCGCCAGGGATTGTGTTAGCCGGGCGGGTGGTATCGGGCGAAACACGAAACCTCACGGCTGAAACCAGCGTCGGTGACGCCAGCGGAGCAGAGCGTCAGATCGTGACTCAACGCGCGCTCGCCCTTGGCGACGTCATCACGACAGGAACGCTACTCGGTGAAGTTTCTGGCCGGCCACAAATTTCAATTCCCGAGGGCGTGCCCTTGTATCGCGACCTTGTTGATGGGTCAACCGGCTCTGACGTCTCAGCATTTCAAACTGTGTTGCAAGAACTCGGGCTAGCAGCGTCCGTCACCGGAGAGGTCGGGCCACGAACGCTTGCGGCAGTGGGCGCCCTCTACGAACGCCTGGATGCAACGCCGCCGGCTTCAGGAACCATTCCCTGGAAAGAATTTCTGCCGGTCCCCTCTGGCGCTGTAGTGGTGAACTCAGCTGCGGTTGGTACTGTACTCAGTCCCGAAGTCCCCTTAGCGACCATCAAGGTCTCGCCAGACGTAATCGTGATGCGCGCAAATGTTCTTGAAGTAGACCAACTGAGCGAAGGACAAACAGTGCAACTGAGTTCGAGCTCATCTACAGCAGAATCCACAGTGTTGCGCATTGGGGATTTCACAACACCAGAAGATGGCTCTGGCGCGGGTCGAGATATCACAGTCGCAATACCCACCGACTTTGTAGTTGCCGAGTCAATACCCATCACCGTTTCTATTGACGGCGTCGCTGAAGTTGGCCCCGCCGTTCCGGTGATTGCGCTGCGGCAAGACGACAACGGCACCTACGTGGAACTCCCGAACGCCTCCGCGAACAACACCGAAAGTGCAGCAAACGAGCGTGAGAAAGTCTACGTAGCCGTCATAGTGCAGGCCGAAGGCTGGGCCGCCATTGAACCAAATGATTCGTTGGCGATCGGAGACAAGGTGTATGTGTCACAGTGAGTGACCCCTCGAACGCTAACCAAAAGCCACCGCCACTGCTGGAACTAAGCTCCGTTGGCCGGGTGTATCAAGGTGGCGCAACAACTGCTGCGCTGTCTTCCGTCGACCTGGTGGTCAATGAAGGGGACTACGTTGCGATAGTGGGGCCATCAGGTTCCGGAAAATCAACGCTACTCAACATCTTGGGGCTGCTAGATCGACCCACGACCGGAACCTATCGAATCCGCGGCCAAGACGTGCGAGCGGCAAGCGAGCGGGATCGCAACCAGTTACGAGCGAACACCTTCGGATTCGTATTCCAAGCATCCCACGTTGTTGGCACGCTCACCGCAGCGAGCAACGCCGGACTTGGACTTGAGGTTTCTGGTCTTCCTCGGCGCGAACGAATCAGCAGGGTTACACAAGCCCTCACCATGCTTGGAATGCTGTCGCGAGCAGGTTCGGCCGCAAAGAACCTTTCCGGAGGTGAACGACAGCGAGTTGCCGTCGCACGGGCAATCGCCACCAACCCGGCCGTGATCCTTGCAGACGAGCCAACAGGCGCACTCGACTCCGAAAACTCAGCAACAGTTATCGACTACCTTGGCGAACTCAACCGTCGCGGAGCCACCATAATCGTTATTACCCACGACCAGAGCGTTGCCGCGCGCGCCGACCGCCAAGTTGAAATTCGGGACGGAGTGCTTCACGGCGGCTCCGTGCATCGTTCAGCGTCAAAAGGGCAGGAACTAGTCAGCCACCACGATCTCAGCGCGGATGCGCCGCCCGCTCACTTTCCCACGACGTCTCGACGTCCACGGAGCGCTGCTCGCTTCTTGCGCACCTTCGCCCTTGAATTCTTCACAGCAATTTCAGCGCACACCAGCGCGCCCGCACGCTCGCTCGTACTCATTTTTGCCTTCCTTCTCGGCACAGGAGGGCTCGTTAGCGCACTCGGCATCAGCCAGAGCGCGGCGGGTCAGGTTTCCGACAGGCTCACGGCAGCAGCGCTCGATGAAGTGCTCATTGAAGACAAGCTCAGTAGCGGCCCTAGCGCTATTGCAAGCATTCCGGAACTCGAAGCGCGAATCGGAGATCTAGATCGAGTAGTCGGGGTCGGCTGGTCGGCGCGAGTTGCTCCGGGTGATTCAGAAATCACGCTACTACCCCCCGGAAGATACCTCAGCCAACCGATCTTCAGCGGGCCGCGAACCGTTGCCGATAGCGGCTACCTAGACGTCATAGGCGCCCGTGTCGAGCCTGCCGGAGTCCAGAGTCTCTTCTCGAACACAGGCGAGGAAATGCTAGCCATTCTTGGAGTCGGCGCTGCCGAAGAACTTGGGATTGCGGCGCCTGGGCCAGGCGTGCGTGTGTGGCTCGAAGGCTACCCGGTAGAGGTCGTTGGTTTCGCCTATGGAGCAACACGCGACCCGTTGCTTTCGAACTCCATAATCCTTGCGCCTGCAACGGCAAACATCATCAGCAACAAAGAACCAATCTTCACCGTGCGAACTGAACCCGGGTTTCCTGCCGCCGTGGCCGAAGCACTACCCACCGCGATCAGCCCCGCCAACCCCGGTCAAGTTAAAACCAGCACCGTGGCAGACCTACGATCGCTGCGTAAAGGTGTTGCCGACGACCTCGGTACCCTAATCGCAGTCGTGTCGCTCATTCTGCTTGCGCTCTCAACCCTGAGTGCAGGAACCACAATGTTCGTCTCCGTGCGGACACGAGCCCCCGAGATCGCCTTACGGCGAGCACTAGGCGCAAGCCGAGCATCCATCTGGCGGCTTTTCTCCCTCGAAGGACTAGTGATCGGCCTAGCAGGAGGCGTTGCCGGTAGCGCTTTCGGATTGCTCGCAATCGTAGCAGTCTGCCAACTGCAACAATGGACTGCGGTACTTTCTCCCGCGTACCTTGCCGTTGGAATACTCACAGGAACGATAAGCGGGCTACTCTCAGCCGTCTACCCAGCACTCGTTGCCGCGTTCTCCAACCCCGCAGACGCTGTACGGGGTTAACCCTCGAAGCTGGAGCCGCGGATCTATCTGGGCGCGCTGAAGGGGAATGGTAGAAAGTCACCATGAACGAGCACATCGATCTTTTCATTTTAGATTGCGATGCCGTTCTCGTCGACAGCGAAGTTCACGCAGTCGAGATCGACAACCTCCTCTGCGCAGACTTTGGTTGGCAGCTGACGACCGAAGAGGCTGTCGAGCTGTTTCTGGGAAAGTCCGCCTCGAGCTTCGCCACCAAGCTGCAGGACAACCTCTGCATTGAGCTTCCGTAATGCTGGGAAGCCAAGTACCAGCCGCTGCTGTTTGAGGCTTATGACGTGGGACTTCAGGCCATTGCGGGAATCGGGTCCGCGCTTGACGACATCAAAATTCAGAGCTGCGTAGCCTCAAGCGGAAGCCACGAGAAGATTCGCAACACCCTTGGGCTCACCGGCTTGTTCGAACGGTTCGAGGGACGAATCTGTAGCCCCGCCGACGTCGCCCATGGCAAGCCTGCCCCCGACGTCTTCCTCCACGCCGCGGAACAAATGGGGCACCGCCCGGAACGTTGCGTCGTGATCGAAAATAGCGAGTACGGTGTCCAAGCGGCTCGCGCTGCGGGCATGCACGCGTTTGGTTACGCGGGCGGCCTCAGCCCCGCCGAATGGCTGCACGCCGAAGGCGCCACCGTCTTTACATCAATGACCGACCTGCCCTCGCTACTTCGAGAGCATCGCCCCATTCGCTGAACGAGAGCGCTCAGTCCGCGGAAGCTTCTGCGCCGAAGCCGGGATCGTCAGCGTCGGCTCGTCGAGCTGCGCGCCGTTTGCGTTTCTCGTTCGCCGCGGCGAGGGCATTCGCTTTGCCGCTGGCCTTCTTCGCCGTCTCGAACTCGGTGCCGAGGAGGGCGAGACCGCCAATAGCAACGAGAGAACCCGGGCCGGGCAACGGGATGAGCGCGGCGCCGAGTGCGACAGTCGTACCGCCCACGACACCGACTGTCGTGCGGTAGATGCGGTTCGCCTTCGGATTTTTGCGAATCGCTTCGCGCGTTCCATGGGCAGCAGAACTAGTCGCGTGACCCAGTGCGGAACCGGCCCGCGCTGCAACTGACGGTTTGTCGTTCATGATGCGATTCTACGAGAGGGGATTCTGTTCTTCGGTCCGCAGCAGAAAGTCCCGGATGCCGACCACGCGAGTGGGGCATCCGGGGCTTTCGTGTGTGCGTGGTTAGAGCGCAGCCAGCTTGTCGATGACGGCGTCACCGGCAGCTACGTCGATCGACTCTGCGTCGATCTCGGCGCGGCCGAGCAGTTCGTCCATCTTGCGACGACGGTTGCGGTTGATGAGAGTGACAACGGTGCCGACCTTGCCGGCGCGGCCTGTGCGGCCAGAGCGGTGCAGGTACGTCTTGTACTCCTCGGGAGCATCAGCCTGAATGACGAGGCTGATGTCGTCCACGTGGATGCCGCGGGCTGCAACGTCTGTCGCGACGAGCACGTTTACCTTGCCGCTCGTGAGCATCTGCAGGTTGCGGGTACGACGCGACTGGTTGAGGTCACCGTGGAGGCTGGTTGCCGGAGTTCCGGACATACTCAAGAATTCAGCCATCTCTTCAGCGAACGCACGCGTGCGAGTGAAGACGAGAGTCTTGCCATCGCCAGCAGCGAGCTGCTTGATGATCGCACGCTTTTCGCGCTGTTCGATGAGCAGAACCTTGTGGTCGATCGTGGATGAGGCCTGGTCTTCGCCAGCTACCTCGTGCACGGCCGGGTCAACAAGGAACTCCTTCACGAGAGTGGCAACACCCTTGTCGAGAGTTGCTTAGGGCACCTGAATAAACGCGTCAAAGAATTGGCCAACAGCGGCAACGGCATCCTGGGCAAGAATGTCAGAAGAGGTCAAGTCTCCCGCCGCCTGCATCTCTCTCACAAACGCTGTGACCCCTTGAGAATTGGCCCCTTCGAAGAGCCTCACCGCTTGCCTAATCGTCTCCGTGTAATCGTGCGTCGGGTGTCGGGGAAGTGCGGATGCCGCGTCCCGCCCAGCCTGGGTCGGCCCACCAAAATCATTGTTGAGAATGACGAAAGCGAAATCGTAAAAGTCCTTATCGAAGCCTCTACTTACAACTGCAGTTGCTTTCGCCAAAAGGTAGCCCCCGAGGCCCGCAAATCGAACCTGTACTGCGGGCGAACCAAGGCCGCGATGGAGTTGAATCTCGACGGCATTCTGCAACGCTGGTGCGGGCCCTGCAAAATTGAGTGCGGCTACCTGCGGTGCGCCGGGCAGCGCAATCGTGAGCCCCTGAGAATCGGGAACATCACAGATGAACTCGACAATAACGGGCTTCTCCTCAATGGTTGTGAGCCATTGCCATCCGCCACTCTGCTCGATTCTCGTGAATCCGGCTGAATCAAGTGCAGCTTGCAGCCACCCAAAGTCGCCCTCGTCGCGGTCATAGCGGGGAGCGACGTCGAGGAGCAAGTCAAGGTCAGCAGTTCCGATATGGGGCGTCCGGCTCCGCAAAGTCAGAGTCTTGGGAACCATCCCGCCGATTACCGTGACTTTTGTGTGATCACCAATACTCTCCACCAAGGCCGCGAGCGCCGCCTCGGCGCGTGCGCGACCCGACAACGTACGCTCGTTCTCACCAGCCAATTATCGTTCTCCTCAAGTGTTCAGCTGCGTCTTCTCCGCGCCCCTGTTGTCGCAATAGATCCCCGTAAAGCCGGATTGGAGAGACTATCCGGATACCGCTCACCGTCGTTGACAACGCAAGCACTTGTCGTTCCGCACGAATGAAGAGCACCCTGTGCCCCGACTCCACGCGACGCAGGTCCAGTCGTTCTGCAAGCGCGTCAAGTTCGCTGTCGTACACGTCGCAGTCAAGATAGACGGAGATCGTCGGAACCTCGGTTATGAGTGGCGCGAGAATATCTGCAGCGAGCCATCCAGTTACCGCCCACTGTTCGCGGCTTATCGACCCTGTAAGTCCACGCTCAACGAACTCATATGGGCTGCTCCACAGCGTATGCATTCCGGTGGTTTGACTTGTTGCGTTACTGTGCCATGCTGCCCAGTCGCTCAGCATCCGAGTTGGATCAGCGACGTGTCTCCTCGATCCGGGCCCGCGGCGTGGGCCTGTCTTTTTGGTGTACCCAGCTTTGTCAAACCGTCGGAGTATTTCCGAAACACGCCCGGCGGAGAGGTTCCCTAGTTCTGCAAGCTCGCCAACAGGCGGCATTGGGTACTCAGAACCTGCCGCTTGTCCGTACAGGCGCAGGTGAATTGTGAGCATGGTTTCAGAAACTGTCGCAACAGCGGCGCTCCACCGATCGGAGAGGTTTCGTGCAGACGGCGTTCGCGCCGCCTGACTCGAAATGAGTAGCCCGCTTGACAACGCGATCCAGGCGTTTCCAGCCTCGTCAGCCCAGTTGAGTTCTCGATCGGCCAATGTCGCTCGCGAACCACGGGAGAACTCTCGAGCGACGAACACGACTTCTGGCAATAGTCGTTCATCAACGCCGTGTATTGTGCGCTCCAGATCGCGCGGATAGCCTTGGCCAACCCATACCGGTTTCAAGCTGAGGTCGACCCCCTTCCAGGCAAAGACGATTCGAGTTTCCAGATCCTTCTCTAGACGCGCCGCGGAAACCAACTTCGGAGGCAATAATCTAATGATTGCCTCGCCTGCTCGTTTTGCACTGGTTTGCATGTTATTCACTGTACAGCGAATAATTGCAGATCACGAGCATTAGGCGTTGGCTGTGAGGCCGCGGCTCCCCAATGACTAGAGCATCAACTAAATATCTGATGGACGCTTTTGAGTTCCCTTTGACCTGCTCAGAGATCCGGTTGGTTAGAGTGCAGCCAACTTGTCGATTTCGGCGCGACCGAGCAGCTCGTCCATCTTGCGACGACGGTTGCGGTTGATCAGCGTGACAACGATGCCGACCTTGCCTGCGCGACCGGTACGGCCAGCACGGTGCAGGTACGTCTTGTACTCCTCGGGAGCAATGGTGTCCCACTTGACCCTCAGTCGCACACATCCGGATGACCCGGTAATGCGGACGGCTACTGGTAGGACTAGCTCCGGTCGTCTAGCTGGGCCTCGCGTGCTTCCACGACCAGGAGGGCGATCTCAGCGGCGATCGTGCCGATCTCAGTGTCAGAGGTGGAACGTGCGAACTTGTCAGCGAGAGACGGACTATTTGCGGCAACGACATCTCTGTCGAGGTCATGTTAGATGGGAAGGAGGTTTTGCTGGCCTCCGACAGTGAGGGTGACGATGCCGTCGAGCTCGTATTGTGGCCAGCCTTTCGCGAAGTAAGCCTCGCTGAGGACGACAGCGGCGAATCGACTGCTGCGGATGCCGCGGTCTATGCGTCGTCGCAGGCTATCGCCAATGCGGAGCTCTGCTTTGTCGAGCCACACCGAGACACCGCGGTCCTGAAGCGCCTGAGCGAGGGGAAGCGCGACCGCCGCCTTGTCTTCGCTTGCATGAGAGAGGAATACGTCCCACGTACGCCCATCAAACTCGGCTTCGGACTCTGGCGGTAACGGGCGACGGACGGAGACTTGACCAGATACACCTTGGTCGGGTGGAGTGCGGTACTCGGGAAGGTTGCCCCGTGGCGGAGGTTCGACGCCGATTGTCGCGTTGATGCGCCCTGACTTCCCACCGAGATCAATCGCGAGCAGCCAGTGCCCGCTGGAAGGCACGATGATCCTCGCCGGGCTCTTTTTTATCAGACCGCCAAAGTAGCGGTAGTGCCCACCTTTGCTCGCTGCGTAGGTGCGGTAATTCGACGAATCCATCAATAAAACGTTCGCCTGCTGACGCAGAGCCACAACTACAATTGACCTTTTTTCAGTTGCCCGAGGTCCTTCTTGAGGTGCTCCATAAATGGAGCATACGAGAGACCACTGCCATCCGGTGGACTCTGAATGTCTTTGCAGCGAGCAGTTGCGAGAGCAAACCAGATGTCGCGTTAACCCGTTGAACTGGTCATCATTTCGGACTGCCGGGTCGACAACTACTCTAAGTATCTAAGAAGTCCCACTCGCTGCCCAATACCCACCGAAGGGTAGAGAGCTTTCCGTTAAGCATGCCCAACTGGAAATCGGTATACGGCCCAAGTTGCCCGGGCTCAGAGTGCGCCGTCTCAACTCGTAGGCGTCCTGGCCCTGCGACCGCGAGCAGGTAGTCCAGAGCAGCCTGATCTCCGCTATCTTCCAGCCGATACTCATGCTGCAGTGACCGGTGATACCAGATCCTATCGAACATCTCTCGTTCGGCCTCTTGGATCGCGTCGAGCCGCCTCGGCTCCTCTTCGAAATAGGTCTCTTCGAAAAGTTGCTCGATCTCGTCACCAAAATGGCGAAAGAGGACTCCGTTGAGTCCCTCGACGCCAAGCTCGTAACTCGATCCATCCGCTGCGAAGAAGTCACCCAGATCCGAATGCGGCTGTCGGCGATCTCCTGTCGGAACCGAAAAGTCATCGCTGTTCGTGGTCACAAACGCGTGCGGCTCACGATCAAGATCAACGCCGTCCATCGCCGCCCCATAGAGCTCGATGAGCAAAGCGTCGGCGACACTATTGCGTGACCGGTGAAACGGTGCGCGTTTCGCCAAACCCCGTTCGACAATCCGGTGGCGAATCGCATCGGTCGGTTCAAGTGTCCGACCTGCACGCAACAACTCCAGCACCTCGTCAAAGTTGCGAGTTGTCATGGCGCCAATCAAAGGAACGTGGCGGGCGAGGTCCTCAATCAGCTTGAGCGCTTCCTCTTGGTTTGTGCCGCCGAAGTCATCGAGGTCCTGCTTGATGAGTTTGAACCGCTGGGCGACGCTCGCAGTCATTGACGCTTCGATGCGGTCACGATTTCGCTCGAACTCGTCGATAACTACCGCTGGAACGATTAGCTCAAGTTGCTTTTGACTAACGAGAACGCGAAGTGCCACAATCCACCGCTGGCCGTCACGTCGTTTGGAAAGGTCGAGCCAGGAAGAAGTGTCGACGAGCATATGAAGCATCAGGTGAGCTTTGCTTTTTTCGTTTTCGGTCGGCTTTTCTTAGGCGTCTCAAGTTGCCCGTCATTAACCATCGCCACGTAGCGTTCAAATAAGCGATGCTGGCGATCAGCGGGCATGGGAGGTGCGGTAAAACCAAAACCTCGATCTACCACCTGGTCGAGGTGGTCGTGGGCCTCGATGAGTGCCGGGCTCACTACGAACGGATCATACATTTCGGCTAGCGATCTAGAGGCAAGACGATCCCGCACCGCAAGCACACCACGTCCAGCTGTCCCCCGATTGTCATGAAGGCGACAAGGATCGCGGTGATATTGAACGCTGCGCCTCGATGAGCGAGTGACCACTCGACGCGGTTGTTGAAAATATGTACTTCGGCGTTTCCCCCTAATGCGGCTTTTGGTAAGTAGGATCTCGTCGCTCATGGGGGAAGTTTATCGCTTGAGCTACGACTAGGCTGGGGCCCATTTCGAGTGGGAAGCAGCGACAACCGGTTACTCGCAGTGGCGCTGTTCCTTTAATGCCTGCTTGCGAGTGAGCACGCGATTCACCGCCTTTGCACCTGTTCCGCGCACGAGAGTTGTGTCGCCGACCTCTTTCCAGGATTCGTGCTGCGCTTCGCCGTGGTGTATACCCTCACAGGAGCACGTGCAATCGTCACCCGTTGCGGTCTGACAGCGCCGATCGCATTGTTCGGTTTGACTGTAGTGCATCTCGATTTGCACTTCGCCGTCCCGAATGGCGATCACCTCCGCGACCGCTGTGAGGTGTTCGCGGCTAATCGTCCAGTAGCCATGCCAGTACGGTTTGCCCTCGTCTGCATTCACCCAGGTTGGTCGGATAATCCTGCCGGTCGCAATCCTAAACATGCTCCGGTTGGAGGGTCCATCGCCACGCGGGCCGCGTAGCCCGTGGAGGTCGATTCGTCCTGTCAGCGGGCGGATTATTTAGGCTGTCATGCCCAAACGGTATCTGAGCGGGTCGGGCCCGTCTGGGTCTACCGGCAGTCCCCTTGAATCGGTGTGGAGCGGAGCGCAGTTGATATGCTCGCCGATATGAGAGCATTACTCGCGACCGCGACCGTCACGCTGACCATTGTGTCCCTCGCGGCCTGCTCCTCCGAGCCAGAGATCGATCCACTTGCAGTTGTCGCTAGCGCATCCATCTCCAACATCGAAGACAACACCCGGCCGGCCGGTACACCGTCACCTCGGCTGATCTGGAACAGACAGGCTTCGGCACTGAGCTCAAACTAGGGTTCGACATCACCAACGCCAACAACACGAAGTTCAGCCCGGTCTCAACGATCACCTTTACTGACGGATCGGTGATGACTTGCGAGGCTGACGATGTGCGCCGCGTCCCATCGCTCGTGATGACCACCGATACGTGGGACTTCGCATGCGACAGCAGTATTCCGGAAGATCCCAGTGGCGCGAGAATCTCCATAGTCGATACGTACAACGACTAGCAGGTCGCGGGGAGGGCCAGCAACTGATCCGTCGAACTCACGCAAGCAACCTTGAACGCTCGTGGCAGCGAGTCTGAGAATCGACAATTTGAGAGCACTGACGCGCGTAGCCACAAGGTCCCTAGTGAACGAGCCGGCTCGCAGCTAGGCGGTTGAGGGAGACGTTTTGTTCGGCCGCGTCGATGACGAGCTGTCGATGCGACTCAGGGGTGACACGAACCATGAATTTGCCAGAGTAGGTGCGGTCCGCAATCGCCTCGGGTGCGGTCTCACCGCTTTCGAGCATGTCGTCAAGGACATCTTTGACCAGAGCTTGAATGCCCTGGAACGCATCATCCGATTTGTCGCCTACCCACGATAGCGACGGCATCTCGGCCACTGCGCCGATAAATGCCTCATCCTCAGGAGACCACCGCACTCGGTAGGTGTAGTGCTCTGCATTCACAGTCTTCACAGTCTTCACAGCCATTCTCCTTCCAATTTCTCGATTGCCGCCAGCACCTGCCGCACCTGATAAGGCTTGGCCTTGCCGTGGTCGTTTTGAATGTTCACGCGCGGGTCACCGTGCCATGGCATCCGGTACACCCTGTGCGAGGTACCTTCTTGTCGCGGTTTTCCGAAGTACAGATCGCAGACCTTCACGAGATCCGCGAACCTCACTCCTTTCGGTGCGTGCCGCATCTGCGCCAACAACTTCTCTACACTTGTCACAAGTCATAGTATCACTATTGATATCAGTTAGAAAAGTCGTGCCGCGATTGACTGCTCGTAAACCAGCGCATCTCGGCCACGTTGTCGCCGTGCTGTGGCCGCGCGAACTCCGGACGCAAAAAGCCCCAGATGCCGACCACGTGAGTGGGGCATCCGGGGCTTTCGTGTGTGCGTGGTTAGAGCGCAGCCAGCTTGTCGATGACGGCGTCTCCGGCAGCAACGTCGATCGACTCTGCATCGATCTCGGCGCGGCCGAGCAGTTCGTCCATCTTGCGACGACGGTTGCGGTTGATCAGCGTGACAACGGTGCCGACCTTGCCTGCACGACCGGTACGGCCAGCGCGGTGCAGGTACGTCTTGTACTCCTCGGGAGCATCAGCCTGAATGACGAGGCTGATGTCGTCCACGTGGATGCCGCGGGCTGCAACGTCTGTCGCGACGAGCACGTTTACCTTGCCGCTCGTGAGCATCTGCAGGTTGCGGGTACGACGCGACTGGTTGAGGTCACCGTGGAGGCTGGTTGCCGGAGTTCCGGACATACTCAAGAATTCAGCCATCTCTTCAGCGAACGCACGCGTGCGAGTGAAGACGAGAGTCTTGCCATCGCCAGCAGCGAGCTGCTTGATGATCGCACGCTTTTCGCGCTGTTCGATGAGCAGAACCTTGTGGTCGATCGTGGATGAGGCCTGGTCTTCGCCAGCTACCTCGTGCACGGCCGGGTCAACAAGGAACTCCTTCACGAGAGTGGCAACACCCTTGTCGAGGGTTGCCGAGAACAGCAACTTCTGACCGCCATCGCTGGTCTCACGCAGAATGCGCTGAACGGGCTCAAGGAACCCGAGGTCGCACATGTGGTCGGCTTCGTCGAGAACAGTAACCTTCACCTGGCTGAGGTCGAGGCGACCCTGCTCGATGAGGTCCTCAACACGACCGGGGGTAGCGATGATGACATCGACACCGCGCTGGAGGGCTGCAACCTGCTTGTACTGAGGAACGCCACCAACGATGGTCGTGGTGAACAGACCAACGCTGCGAGCGATGGGCTGAATGGTGCGATCGATCTGCTGAGCAAGCTCACGAGTCGGAGCGAGGATGAGGGCGCGAGGCTTGCGACCCATCTGACGGTCCTTGCCACCGTTGTTCTCCATGAGGCGTTCAACGAGGGGCGCACCGAAAGCAATGGTCTTGCCCGATCCGGTCTTTCCGCGACCCAAAACATCTTTACCGGCGAGAACGTCGGGGATGGTTGCTGCCTGGATGGGGAACGGTGACTCTGCACCCATGGATGCGAGCTGACGCGAAATGTTCGAGCCGATACCGAGGTCGATGAAGGACTTGCCTTCGATGTCGCTCGCGGTAACTACCTTGGCGACGAGACGCTCGAGAACAACATCTTCCTGCTGCGCGTGCGACGACTTAGCGTCGCGGTTCGGGTAGTACGAGCTTTCGCGCGGCTCGGAGCGCTGTGGGCGATCGTTGCGGTCGTTGTAGGACGGACGGCTGCCGCGGTCGGGGCGGTCACCATATGAGGGGCGCTCTGAACGCTGTGCGCGATCGTTGTAGGAAGGACGCTCTGAACGCTGTGCGCGATCGTTGTAGGAAGGACGCTCTGAACGGCCGGCGGATGCACCGCGGTCAGGACGGTCTCCATACGAGGGGCGCTCTGAGCGACCGGCGGAACCACCACGGTCAGCGCGGTCGTTGTATGACGGACGCTCGGTGCGCTGCGGGCGATCGTTGCGGTCGCCGTACGAGGGACGGCCACCGCGGTCGGGGCGGTCACCAGAGGAGGGACGCTCGGTGCGCTGAGCGCGGTCGTTGTATGAGGGGCGCTCTGAGCGGCCGGCGTAACCGCCACGCTCGGGACGCGAATCGCGCTGGGGACGGTCACCATAGCTTCCGCGCTCAGTGCGCTGCGGGCGTTCGGTGCGGTCGCCGTATGACGGGCGGCCTCCACGCTCGGGGCGGTCCCCATATGAAGGACGCTCAGTGCGCTGGGGACGGTCACCGTAGGCGCCACGTTCGTTGCGCTGCGGGCGGTCACCGTACGAGGGACGCTCGTTGCGGTCGCCGTTTTCGGGGCGGCCACCACGGGCAGGCTTTTCGCGAGGAGTCCAGTCGGGGCGACGCTCATCGCGTCCGCCACGAGATGCTCCTGTGTTGCGGTCGCCAGTGCGCGCGGCACGGTCATCCGCACTCCACCGACGCTTGGGCGCTTCGCCCTGGTCTGCACGGAATCCGCGGTGACCTTCGCTGCGCGCTCCGCCGCCACCCTTAGGGGCGGACTTGAAGTTTTTGTTGCCACGGCCTGTGGCAGGTTTATTGAAATTAGGCATAGTTCTTTCCGGGTTATTCGTAGATGAAACACATCTAGTGCGTGGAGCGCGCGCACGCCAACGCTCACCAATTTAATTAGTTGTTTACTAACTAGCTTGAGCATTCGTGCACTGCACTTCTGAACCCGGGCAGTCTTTGACCGAGGCCGTCACATACATTCGTGTGATTGTCGCCAACTGCCTGAACTTTTCAGACACGTATGCTGGCAAACCGGCCCGCAAGACTTACAAACCCTACGCGAAATTTCGCGCTGTCTTGAGCCGACCTAACTACGTTACTCCATTGCGCGCCGAATTACGAGGGGCGGATGGATGTCCGGCACTACTTGAGGCGTGAGTTCACTGCAAACTGCAGCGGATACAGATCCACGATCTCCCCGACAGGTGCCAACCAATCGCCCACTTCTGCGAGCATGTCGCCCGCACTGACGAGGCGCATCTGATTGCTGGGGTCACAGGAGATAGTGAGCTCACCTTCGGTCAAGCCATGGACCACCGCCCACGCCCGAATATCCAAGGCCTGGCGGCCGTCAGCGTAGCGCTCAGCTGCGACCCCAGTTGTCACGTTGATCGTTTCGTCGATCTTGCCATCACACACCACGCGAGCCCACGCATCCATGTGGTACCGACCAGGAAGCCACAAATAGGAGTCGATCAGAGCGATCCGGTTGCTCGCGACAATAGCGTGACCGACGTGAGCGTTCGGGGCCCCCGGGAAATGTAAACCTTCAACGATTGAGACACCAGGCATCAGAAGTAACTGCTCGAGCAGCGGAGCTGTCAATCGTTCCGCAACTGCGAGTCGACGTTTGAGCTCCCCCGAACTTTCATCGGGGTTCATTTGGCTACTTGCGAACTTTCGCCTTCGCTGGCCCTCAGGAAAGGCAGTGTTATAGGCCGACCAATACATGTCGCGCTGAAACGCAAAGCGCGCAACTTGCTTGTCCAACATTCGCCACGCCATTACGCCCACGACCAGCACGATTGCGTGCACGATTATGACCGTCGAGTTATGGAATTCGAAAGCGGTGATGAATTCGGACGATCCGCTGGGCGCAACGAGGACAGGGATTCCCAGATAAAGAGCACCCACACTCAACACGATCGCAAAAGCCGTGAAGAGTACGCCGGCTAAGCCACCCGCAGAGTCAATTCGCCGAAGACCGATTGCTAGCATGCCCGCCACCAACGCTAGCGACATAAGTCCGAGCCCTGTGCGATGCAATGGTTCCACGTCCACACGGGCGAAGAGTTCGATCATGTACACGACAGTGCTTGCGAGTGCCGCCAACGAGAACAGGGCGATGAGCAAATGCAGGATCACCGAGAGCTTCGCAACCAAGGGTGGCGGGCCATATTGCAACGTAAGTTTCGTTGGCCACCGTTTTTGAGCCCACGCAAAGTGATCCGAGCGCACAACCGGCACCGGAATAGATTGGCCGACCGAGTTGCTTTCCCCAGCATCGTTCATGACAGAATCTCCACTTCCCCCGGCTCAACCTAGGGCATCCGCAGGAGATGGACGAGACAGAATCCTTATTCGGCAGTCGCTACCGGTTCGGCCTCGCGCCGAGCCTTTTTCGCGGCGCGACGGCTTTTGCGATCGGTGCCTGCGGCCTTGCGATCTTCGCGACGCTCCTTGGCACCCTCAACGAGGTAGTAGAGAACGGGCAACACCACGAGGGTCAACAGGGTCGAGGAAACGAGCCCACCAATCACGATGATTGCGAGCGGCTGCGAAATGAACCCGCCCTCGCCCGTGAGGCCAATGCCGAGCGGCAGCAGCGCGAAGATCGTTGCCGCCGCGGTCATCAAAATCGGGCGAAGTCGACGCGACGAACCCTCGATGATGGCCTCGCGAGCGCGCATCCCCTTCACGCGGTACTGGTTAATGAGGTCAACAAGCACGATCGCGTTCGTGACGACAATACCGATCAGCATCAGCACACCGATCAATGAAGCAACACCGAGCGGGATGCCCGAGATCACCTGAAGCGCAATCGCACCGGTTGCCGCGAACGGCACCGACACCAGCAAGAGCAGCGGCTGGCGCAAGCTCTTGAAAGTGGCAACCATCACGACATAAACGATCAGAATCGCGACCAAGAGCGCAAGGCCAAGCTGCTGGAACGCATCCGTCTGCTCGGTAGCAACACCACCCAGCGACGCCGAAGCCCCCGCAGGCAGCTTCGCTTCATCAACGGCAGCAGCAACTAGGGCGGATGCCGTACCCACGTCGTCACTACTCGGAGTCACACTCAGGGTCGCACTGCGCACACCCTTCACCGAGGTGATGCTCGCCGGGCCGTCATCGACCGTTACTGCCGCAACATCAGTGAGCGGAACGAGCCCGGCAGCACTCGGAATGTCGAAGTCACGCAATTGCTGAATCGTGACGGGTGCCGACTCGTTGAGGATGTAAATCGACAGAGTTGCCTCATCAATCACCGCGCTGCCGACAGCATTCGGGTTCATCGCGCCGGCCACAATTCCGCCGACCGCAATCTCGCTCAGTCCACGCTCTGCTGCCTTCTCGCGATCAACGGTCACCGAAATGAATGGCTGCTGCTCCGACAGGTTGCTGGTGGCTTCGGCAACCACATCGAGGTCCCGCACTTGCTTGAGCAGGGCATCCGATGCTTCGCGCAGTTCGGAGTCACTGGTTGCGGTGATGTTGATCTCGATGTCGCTCGAGGCGAATCCGCTTGACGCCGAAGCGAGCGTTACTTCACCAGCGTCGTCGATTTTGGCGACGGCATCACGCACGTTCTTTTGCAGCTCGACCTGGTCGACCGCGGGGTCGGTGGTGAGCGAGAAGGTGCTCGCGCCACTGCCGGAGAATGCCGCGCGCAACGATCCGCCGCTTGATCCGATCGACAGCTGCACAGTCTCAACGCCGTCGAGGTTGATGAGCACATCTTCGACCTTCTGTGCTGCTTCGTCACGCGCCTCAAGGCTCGCGCCGAGAGGCAAAGTTTGGCTCACGGTGAGCGTGTTCTGTCCGCTGTCGCCAATGAAGTTTGTCTTCATAAACGGGAGAAGCGCAACGGTTCCACCCAGCAGAAGAACGGCGACAAGGAGCGTGGCAACCGGACGCTTGAGTGTCCACTTAATCACCGGAAGGTAGCCGCGCTGCAGCGCAGTCGTCTTTTCCTCCTGCGGGAGACCGGCGGCGTGCGCGTGTGCGACAGCTTCTTCGGTGTGACGCGGTGCCGCCTTGTTTCCGAGGAACCAGTAGGCGAGCACGGGAACGATCGTGAGCGACACGAACAGCGAGGCCGCGAGCGCGATTGCCGTCGTCAACGCAAACGGTCGGAACAGCTCACCCGTGATGTCGCCAACGAGCGCGAGCGGCAGGAACACCGCAATAGTGGTCACAGTGGATGCCGTAATAGCTCCCGCAACTTCCTTCACCGCAGTCTGGATGGCCTGCAGTTTCTGCTCCCCCATCGACACATGACGCTTGATGTTCTCAATGACCACAATCGAGTCATCCACCACTCGACCGATAGAAATGGTGAGCGCACCGAGGGTAATGATGTTGAGCGTGTAGCCCGACACCTGCATACCAATGAAGGTGATGAGCACGGATGCCGGAATCGAGATTGCGGTAACCAGTGTCGAGCGGATTGACAGCAAGAACACCAGGATCACGATCACGGCGAAGACCAGCCCGAGCAGTCCCTCGGTGGTGAGGCTGTTGATCGACTCCTCAATGAAGGGTGCCTGGTCGAACACGACAGTGAACTTCGTGTTGCTACCGAGTGCACTTTCGAGCTCAGGGATGAGATCGTTCACGGCCTGCGAAACAGCAACCGTGTTGCCTGCAGGGCTCTTGGTGATGGCAATCGTGAGCGCGTCTCTGCCGTCGACTCGCGAGATTCCCGTCTCAGGGTCATCGATCACTTCGACAGTGGAGACATCGTCGAGGGTTACGACCTCGGTATTCGTGCCGCCCAGCAGCGGAAGGGCTGCGATCGCATCCGTCGTGGTGATGCGGTTGCCAGCCTGAACTGTGAGGGTTTGGCCGTCTTCGGTGATCTCACCCGCAGGCAACAGCACACCGTTGTCGTCAAGTGCCGCGCGGATATCAGCGTTGCTCAATCCATTCGCAAAGAGCTTCTCGGGGTCGGGAGTGATAACCACACGCTGGGTTGACGTGCCGAGCAGGCTTGCGTCACTGACGCCATCCAACTTCTTGATATCAACCAGAGTGGATGCTTCGAGCTTGCGAGACAGCTCTTGGGCATCGAGATCGCTGGAGACAGCAATCTGCACCACGGGCAGATCAGTGAAGTTGAAAGTGAAGACTTGAGTGTCGGCAGAGTCGGGCAACTGACCCGAGATGCGGTTGATGGCGAGCTGAATTTTCTGCTCGGCGGTAGCAATGTTGGTCCCGTATTCGAACGAGGCTGAGATGTTCGAGAAGTTGGAGTTCGAGGTGGCCGTAGTCGACTCGAGACCGGGTACACCCTGAATAACAGCCTCAATCGGCGCCGAAAGGTCCTTATCAACGACCGCGGGCGACGCACCGGGGTAGGTCGAGATGATGAAGATCTGCGGCAGCGACAGCGACGGGATGAGCTCTTGCTTGAGCGACGTCAGCGCCAGCCCACCAAAGATTCCGATGACGATTGTGACAAGCGCGATAAGAGCTCGGTTGCGCAAAGAGAAAACGGAGAGCAGGTGCACGAGGTAACTTTCGTTGCTGTGAAAAGTGGGTGCAGTGAGAAATCCACATACTTGTTGCGTCAATTCTCGCAGGATGCACCAAGCTACGCATACTCTCGCGAGATTAGTTGTGCACTAAACGACGTTCGCCAATTCGCTGCTTGCTGGGGAGAACGGATGCCGCATCACTGTCGACCAGGCGGCGGCCAGTGCCGAAACACCCTGTTCCAATTCCGCGGCGTTTCCGCTGAAGGGAATGCGGAGGAATCGCTCAAATGCCCCATCCATGCCAAAGCGCGGGCCTGCAGCAATCACGAGACCTTCGTTGCGCGCTGCTAAAACGAGTTGCGAGCTGACTGGCTGACCGAGCCCAACCCACGCGGTCATTCCGCCGGGGGTGTGTGGCACCTGCCAGCTGGGCAGGTGTTCGGCGAGGAGGGAGGAGAGGTGTTCGCGACCGGCGCGCAATGAGGTGCGCCGATCATCCAGAATCGAAGGGAAGTCTTCGAGCACATTGGTGACGACGAGCTGTTCGAGCAGCGGGGTACCGAGGTCGCCGGCAGACCGGGCCCGGACGAGCTGACGAATGGTGGCGTGATCGGCGCGGATCCAGCCGGTGCGCAACCCGCCCCACACTGTCTTGCCGACGGAGCCAACCGAGATCGCGTTGCCGTGTGCGGCAAACGGCAGCCGGTTTCCTGTGCCATCGAGATCGAGTTCGGCCATCGTCTCGTCGGCTATTACTGCGGTGCCGTGGCGCGCAGCGAGCGACAGCAGCTTTTCGCGAAGCTCATCGGGCATCGACTGCCCGGTGGGGTTGTGAAAGTCGGGCATGAGATAGGCCAGTGAGGGGCTAGTGCGCTGGATGGCCTGTTCGACGGCGAGCGCATCCCACCCCGTCTCTGTCGACACTCCCACGGGCACGAGTCGTGCGCCGGCAGCACGAAGAGCATCGAGGGCGTGCGGGTAGCTCGGGTTCTCCATGAGGGCGCGGTCGCCGCGCGACATGAGGGTGCGCGAGATGAGGGCAATGGCGTGCTGGGCGCCGAGGGTAACCATGATCTGGTCGGGGCTCGTTGGCAGCCCGCGGTCGGCGTAGCGCTGGGCGATAGC
This sequence comes from Rhodoglobus galactosidasius, assembly GCF_054957775.1. NCBI lineage: Bacteria > Bacillati > Actinomycetota > Actinomycetes > Micrococcales > Microbacteriaceae > Rhodoglobus > Rhodoglobus galactosidasius. The sequence goes on from NZ_JBQIAV010000001.1 coordinate 390,951, forward strand.
CTCACGCAGCACCGGGATACCGACGGGGTCGAAGCCTGACTCGCCCAGATAGGCAGGAAGTTGTTCGGCTGCGAGCTGGGACGCGGCAATCACTTCGGGTGCGGCAGACATTGTTGACTTACTGAAGTCGAGCATCTGCGGTGCTGCGGTGTCGGGAATCAGCGACGACCGATGTGGCAGCTGCGCCACACTTCCGGAACCACGGGTGCTCTCCACGTAGCCGCCCTCGCGCAACGAGGAGTATGCGGCTGTCACCGTGGTGCGGCTCACACCGAGAGCGAGAGCCAACTCCCGCTCAGCAGGCAGGCGCGTTGAAGTCAGGATGCGACCATCCATAACCAGCAGGCGGATGCGGTCGGCCACAGCCACATACGCCGAAGCGGATGCTGCGGCACGCCATTCACCCATCATCACGACCAATGCGCGTGCAGAAAGGCTATTCATGAGGCCAGAATAGCCGAATTGGCCTCTTGTTCAGAGTCCAATTGCGTAATTGGATATCTTTATGACTCCTCGCCTCATCATGGCTCGCCGTGTAGCCCAGCTCGCCTTTGGGCTCTTTTTCTACGGTTTCGCCATTGCGTTCATGATTCGCGCAGAAGTTGGGGTCGCCCCGTGGGATGTTCTCGGCCAAGGTGTCTCGCTGACCACTGGCCTTCCCTTTGGCCTTGTCACTAACATCGTTGGTCTGATCGTGCTGCTGTTGTGGATCCCGATCCGGCAAAAGCCCGGCATCGGCACCGTCTTCAACGTTGCGCTCGTTGGACCCAGTGCTCAGCTGGGACTCTGGATGCTGCCCGAGATCGAAGGGCTATTCCTGCGCATCCTGGTCTTCGTGGCCGGACTCCTATTGCTCGGCATCGCCACAGGCCTCTACCTGGGGGCGCGATTCGGGCCGGGCCCGCGCGATGGCCTGATGACCGGCATCCATCACAAATTTGGCGGCAAGATCTGGATCGTCCGCAGCGGTATCGAGATTGTCGTACTCACGATCGGCGCGATTCTCGGCGGAAACCTGGGGTGGGGCACTCTTGCGTTCGCCCTGCTGATCGGCCCAATCGTGCACTTCACGATTCCGCGACTAATGGTCCCGGCCGCGATCACTCCCCCTGCTGACGTGACAGCAACTGAAGCGGCTACGCCAAATGCGTGTGAGCAAACGCAACCGTAGCGGCGCTTGGCTAACCATTCACTTTCATCGCTTTCTGAGGCGACGCCGCATTCGGCGGCCCAAGTCCAGGCGACGTCTAGTAGTACTTAGTTAGGTTGGTGCTCGTTGTCTGCAGTAGGGGCAGTATCCGGTTCGTGTGGCGACGAGCTGTTGGTTGCTCATGGAGGATGCCGTAGAGACTCAGGCTGCCCCAGGCGCTTGTAGGCGGGTGAGTCTCAGGGCGGTGATGAAGAGAGGTGTGCGGCGGTGACGAGGGCCACTTGGTAGCGCCAACCGGCCCAGGTGCGTCCTTCGAAGTGGGCCAGACCGAGACCTGTTTTCAGTTCCCGGTAGTCGTGTTCGATCCGCCAACGGATTTTTTTAAGCCGGACGAGTTCAGCTAGCGGGGTAGCCTCCCGCGGGGTGGAGAGCCGTCGTTGCCGCGGGGAATGTCCCGGTTGTCCGGTTTTGATCGGTGCTGTGCGCTGGGTTCTGTGGCGATACCTCTGTCATGGCTGCCTCAGCGGAACGCTGGAATCCCCGTGATGTGATTGCCCAAAATTAGGGTGTGTACTTCATCGGTGCCCTCATAGGTGCGCACGCTCTCCAGGTTGTTGGCGTGGCGCAGCGGAGAATAGTCCAGCGTGATCCCGTTGCCGCCGAGCATCGCGCGGGCATCACGGCAAATCTGGATGGCTTCACGGCAGTTGTTGAGTTTGCCAACCGAAATCTGGTGAGTCTGCAGCGTCCCTGCATCCTTCAGCCTGCCGATCTGCACCGCCAACAGCGTGCCCTTGTTTATTTCGAGTGCCATGTTGACCAGCTTTTCCTGGGTCAGTTGGTAGCCGGCCAGTGGCTTGCCGAATTGAAGGCGTTGCTGCGAGTAGGCCAGGGCGGTGAGGTAGCTGTCGCGGGCCGCGCCCATAACGCCCCAGATGATTCCGTAGCGGGCCTCGTTGAGGCACTCGAACGGGCCGCGAAGGCCCTTGGCGTGCGGAAGCATCGCAGTACCGGGCAGCCGGATGTTCGTCATCTCGATATCGCATTGGATCGAGGCTCGCATGGACAGCTTCTGCTCAATGGCGGTGGCCGTGAAACCCGGGCTGTCGGTGGGAACCACGAAACCACGAATGCCATCCTCAGTCATGGCCCAAATGATGGCGACCTGCGCCACCGATGCCAGCCCGATCCAGCGCTTGCTTCCGTTGAGAATCCAGTCATCGCCGTCCCGGCGGGCAAAGGTGAGCATGTTCCCGGGGTCGGAGCCAGCAGTGGGCTCGGTCAGCCCGAAGCATCCGATCGCCTCCCCGGCTGCCATCTTCGGCAGCCACTCACTCTTCTGATCTTCCGAACCGTGCTTGGAGATGGCGCTCATCGCGAGTGAGCCCTGCACGCTCACGAAGGTACGCAGGCCGGAGTCCCCGGCCTCCAACTCCATGGCGGCCAGACCGTAATCCACAGCGCTGCGGCCGGGGCAGCCATAGCCCGTGAGGTGCATGCCGAGCAGGCCAAGTTTCGCCATCTCTGGCACGATCTCCAGCGGAAACTCGGCGTTTTCATACCAGCGGGCAATGTTCGGCTTGATTTCGGCGTCCACAAAGGAGCGCACGCTGTCCCGGAGCGTGATTTCTTCCAGGGTGAGGAGTGATTCGATTCCGATCAGGTCCGATGTGTCGTTCATGGTTCTACTTTCCAGTTAGCGGTTCTTGGATGGCAGCCGACGGGCTGGATGGCTCGTCGAACGTTGCGCCGTTGTGTTCGCCCAGGAGCGGGGGCAACCGCCGGTACTGCGCAGGAGTTTCGGAGAGGCGAATCGGGTTGGCCACCTGCTGGCTTGTCCTGGTCCGGGTTTCGTCGCCTATTTCAATAACTGGCTCCAACCCGAGCTCGGTCGCTAGTTCCAGGGCTTCTACGATCGAGTTCACCTTGCCTGCAGGCACGCCAGCAGCACTGAGTAGCGCGGACCATTCCGCGGCCGACCGGGTCTGCAGCTGCCCTTCCAGCAGCGACTTCAGCGCTATCCGGTTGGCCACCCGATTGGCGTTGCCGGAGAAACGGATGTCGCTGGACAGTTCCGGGATGCCCAGCACGCGTACCAGGCCTGCGAACTGTTTGTCGGTTCCCACCGCAACGGCCAGCGGGCCGTCGGCAGTATGGAGCGTTTCATACGGAGCAATGCTGGGGTGTGCATTCCCCATTCGCGGTGGAGCCTCGCCGGTCGCCAGAGTGCTGGATGCCTGATTGACAAGGCCGGACAGCAGCGAGGACAGCAGGTTTACGTCAACCCGTTGGCCGACACCGGTCTGTTCCTTGGACCTCAATGCGGCGAGGATTCCCACCACGGCGTTCTGGCCCGACATCACGTCCACGAGGGCGACACCCACCTTGCTGGGCTCCGCGTCTTCCGAACCGGTAACGCTCATGAGCCCCCCGACTGCCTGCACCAGAAGGTCGTAGCCGGCAAGGTGCGCCCCACCGGTGTTGCCGAACCCGGTGATCGAGCAGTAAACCATGTCTGGTCGTTCCGCCCGAATGGACTCATAGTCGAGTCCGTAGCGTTCCATTACCCCCGGGCGAAAGTTCTCGATGATGACGTCAGCGCTCAGGGCGATCGCCAGAGCCTCCGCGAGCCCGTCCGCCGTGCCGAGGTCGCACACCACGGAGCGCTTGTTGCGGTTGACGCTGGAAAAGTACGTTCCAACGCCATATTCATCTACGGGCGGCAGCCAGGTGCGCGTGTCGTCACCGGATGGTCTTTCGAGCTTGATGACGTCTGCACCGAAGTCCGCGAGCATCATCGAGGCAAACGGTCCGGCGAGTACGCGCGAGAAGTCGGCAACTTTCACACCGTCCAGTGGCCCGGCCGGAGCGGTGGAGGTCAGCGGGGCCCAGGTATGATGACGCATTTCTGAAGACGCAGTCATTAGGAAGCTACGACGGGATTGCTGAGCACACCCACTCCGGCAACCCAGCACTCCGCCACGTCCCCGGATCGCACGTGCACAGCTCCAGGCGTTCCGGTGGAAATGATGTCCCCCGGGTACAGCGGCATCACCTTGCTGTGGAAGCTGATCAGGAATGCCGGATCGTAGCGCATGTTCGACACCGTGTTGCTGCGGTGGACCTCGCCGTTGACGACAGTGGAGACCTCGACCTCGGCAAGGGAACCCACTGATTCCAGCACCTCAGCGAGCGGAATGATCCGGGGGCCAAAGGAGAAGAAGCCGGGGAAGTTCTTTGACCGGGTGAGGAACCGTGGGTTTCGCTGCAGGATGTCTTCCGCCGTCTGGTCCAGAACGGGCACCACGCCTGCCAGGTAGGACAACGCATCTTCCGGCTCGACATTGCGGCAGTAGCGACCGATCACCACGGCAATCTCGGCTTCCGTGGTGGTGCGTTCGCTCTGCTCCGGGATGGGGATATTCTCACCGGGGCCGATGATCGTGTGGTCGCCCTTGATGAAGGACGCTGGTTCGTCCGGTACGCCCTCGGCAAGGTCGGAGGCATGCTCCACGTAATTCAGCCCGATACCCCACAGCATGCGCGGGTGCCGGTACGGCGCCCCGAATTCCACTGACTCCGGGTCCCGAAACATCGAGTCCGCCGCGCTGGATGCTGACGCCTCGAGTTCTTCGAGCCTGTCGGCGACGAGCACGTCGAGAACATCACCCGAGTAGCCAGGAATGAGGTCGCGAATGAGTGCTGCGCCACGCTGCGGGTGCACGACGGCGGGGAGCTCTTCTGAGCCCTCGCGGATGGAACAGAGGTGCAGGGTGCTAGAAAACATGGGGTCCAATCAGTAGATAAGCATGCGATTAGTAGGCACGAACGAGGCCGCCGTCGCAGCGGATCTGCTCCCCGGTGACGTAGGACGCCGCTGTGCTGGCTAAGAAGGTCACGACGGCGGCAAACTCTTCTGGCTTTCCGTACCGGCCTGCTGGAATGGAGCCCTCGGATGCCGCGCGTACCTCTTGGGCTGTGCGTCCGGTGCGTTGGGCTGCTGCCGAATCCAATGAGCCAACGCGGTCGGTGTCGATGCGTCCTGGCAGCACCATGTTGACAGTCACGCCGTCACCAGCCACCTCGTATGCCAGGGTCTTGAGATATCCGGCAAGTCCCGCGCGTCCAATGTTGGAGAGTGCCAGCCCTGGCAGCGGCTGCTGCACACCGCTGGAGCCGACTGCCACCACCCGCCCCCATCCGCGCTCCCGCATTCCGGGAACTATCAGGGAGGTCAGTCGCACGTGCTGGAGCAGCAGCAGGTGTACCGCCGACAGCAACTGCTCGTCGCTGACAGCCGAGGCTCCGCCGGGCGGCGGTCCGCCGGAGTTCAGGATGAGTACGTCGACGGGCCCGAACGCCTCAGCAGCCGCTGCAGCCAGTGTTGTCGGCGCATCGTCTGCCGTCAGGTCAATTTCGATGCCGACGGCGGATGGTAGGCGTTCCGCTTCTGCGCGAACCATATCACCGCGGCGAGCGGCGAGTACCACGTTGGCACCCTCTGCCGAGAGCGACCTGGCGATAGCGAGCCCGATTCCCGCGCTGGCGCCCGGAACCAAAACGTTCTTCCCCTTGAGTCCGGTATCCATCAGGCAGCCCCAACCTTCACGGCCTCAAGGTGGGCGTCAATGAGTTCGGCGAGCTGCGCTGGCAGTGTTGGCGATGGAGGCCGAACCAGTGCTTCGGCGATCACGCCGCGGCGGCACAACACCTCCTTGCGCAGTGCCAGTCCGACACTCGGCTGGGCTTCGAAATTGACCAGCGGCAGCCACGGAGCAAAGGCCGCGCGGGCGCTGCGGTAGCCGCCGTCATCCCAGGCCGTCAGCGCAGCCTGCAGGCCTTCTGGGTGGGAGAAACCGGTCATCGCGCCAGCCGCGCCCGCAGCCAACTCATCCAGCAGGCCTACTCCGCCGAGCCCGCCGAATACCGGCACGGATGTTGCGCCGGTGAGCTGGGCAATCGCGACAGCGGTGGGCGGTGCCTCGGACTTGATGGCCACAATAAACGGGCACCGCTCGGCAACCGCCAGGATTTGCGCTGCGTTAATCGAGACGCCAGAGGCGACCGGATAATCTTGGAGCACAACGCCTGCGCCGGTCGCCCGGTGCACCGCGGTCAGGTGCGCTGTGAGTATGTCGGGGTTCGAGCTGTTGACCTGAACCATCAGTCCGGCAAGGTTGTCGCCAGCCGCGGTCACGACGGTGCGCGCCTGCTCAACGGCCACCGCTGTTGAACGGGCGGAGAGCCCGACGACCATCGGGGTGGCACCAGCTTCGTTGGCTACGGTGCCGACAATGAGCGCCTGCTCGGCCGAGTCGAGGAAGGCTCCCTCGCCGAACACGCCAAGAACCACCAGTCCGGTCGCCGGCATGGCGGTGTAAAGTTGCACTTCCCGGCGCAGCGAGTCGGTGTCAATAGCGAAGTCGGCTCCACTGAACGGCGTTGCAAGCACGCCCCACAATCCGGGCTTGAGGGGTGGGATCGGTGTGTTCATGGGGAGGTAATGTCCTTTCGGTCGAGGGCCAGGTCGACAGCGTGTTCGGCGATGGCCATGGATGAGGTTGCGGCAGGCGATGGGGCATTTCGGATGCTCAGCACGGAGCCGTGGCGGGTTATTCGGAAGTCATCGATCAGGGAACCATCCCGACCCAGAGCCTGCGCCCGCACCCCGCGCGGGCCGGGCACCACATCCGCCGTCGTTAGCTCGGGGATGTATTTGCGGGCGGCGGCGACGAAAGCGTGGCGGCTCAGCGAACCCACCATCTCGGTGGCTCCCGTTCGCCAGTTCTGCCGTGCGAATTTGCGGAAACCCGGCCACGAGACCGCGTCGTATAGGTCGCGGACGGAAATTTTCGACCACCCGTAGCCTTCGCGAGCCAGGGCCAACACTGCGTTCGGGCCCACCATCACTTCGCCATCGACGCGGGGAGTGAGATGGACTCCGAGGAATGGGTAGCGCGGGTCAGGTACCGGGTAAACCAGTCCCCGCACTAGGTGCCGCCGTTCGGGGCGGAGCAGGTAATACTCGCCGCGGAACGGCAGAATTCGCGGATCGGCTTCGTCGCCGGCCAGCTGCGCAACGCGATCGGCCTGCAGGCCGGCGCAGACTATGACGGCGTCATAGGCAGCGGAGTGCTCATTGGAGCCGTGCCCACCGCGCACCAGGGTCTGTCTGCCGTGTTTGTCGAGAGCTGTCACCTCAAAGGATGTCCGCACCGTGCCGCCAGCTGAAATGACGTCGTCGGCCAGGGCGCGGGTGACGGCGGCGTAGTCGACGATGGCCGTTTCGGGGGAGTGGATGCCAGAAATTCCGCGGACGTGGGGCTCGAGTTCGCGCAGTTGGGCCTCGTCGAGCAAACGCACGCCGGGCACGCCGTTGGCCATCGCACGCGACATGATGTCACCAAGGCGAGAATCCTCGAGTTCATTGCGTGCCACCAGCACCTTGCCACACTCGTCATACGGCAGTCCGCGCTCCGCGCAATAATCGCGCAACAGGCTCGCTCCCCGCCGACAGAGCAGCGCCTTGAGCGAACCGGGCGTGTAGTAGAGCCCAGAGTGCACCACTCCGCTGTTGTGCCCGGTTTGGTGCCCCGCAAGGACGGGCTCCTTTTCGAGCAGAGTGACCTGTGCATCCGGCTGTACCTGGAGAAGACGCCTGGCCACGGCGGCACCGACAATGCCACCCCCGACAACCGCGAAACTGTTGGACTTCATCGTTGTTCCTCCGTGTTCGAATACTCTTTGGCCTGCCCCAGTACGCCGCCCGCGAGTGCCCTGCGAGAGCTGCGGATCATCCGGCGCCCGAGGCGAAAGGTCACGGCGGCCAGGAGCGCCACAGCGGCGGCGGCCAGCCAGCCGGTGCTGTAAGACGTCGCGGCCACCAGGAGGCCGAAGAGCAATGGACCGCACGCCGCACCAAGCGAGAGCCCGGTTTGCAGCACGCCTGTCGCGGATGCAGCGGCCAGCCGGTTGTCGCGCACAACTGCGAAGTGCACCAGCCCCGGCCACGTCCAGCCAGCGCCGTACGCCAAGAAGGCACCAATTGTGAAAAGTGATGTGCTGCCGAGGCTGAGCAGCAGGAAGCCAACTACCCCCAGGGCGAGAAGGTTGGCAATCAATACGTACGGGCTGCGGCGGGGGAATCGGTCCATCGCGGCGCCGAGTGCGATGCGGAGGAACAGGCCGAGCAGGGCGGCTGCCGCGAACAGCAGCCCTGCCGTGCTCGGAGACATACCAGACTGCACCGCGGAATCCACGAGGAAGACACCCAGCGATGTTGCTGCGGCCGCTGCGAGCCCTGCGCCGATCGAGACCATCACCAGCCCACCGCGGGGAGTGCCGCGGTCGACTTCTGTGACGCTCTCCGTCGTCAGCTTTCGTGAGTCTTGGCCTCTAAAGATCACCAACAAACCCAGCGCCAGCGCCAGTATTGCGCCGAAGAAAAAAGCGTATCGCCACCCGACCGTCAGCGCGATGCCCGGCACGGCAAGCCCCGCGATCATGGTGGCCACCGGGATGGACGACTGTTTGATCCCGAGAGCCAGCCCCAGCCGGCCGGGGCTCACCGCGCGGGAAATGCCCAAGTTAGCGGAAGGCTGCGCCAGGGCATTGGCGACTCCTCCGACAAACAGTGCAGCAATGAGCATTGCGAACGACTGCGCCACGCCTGCTCCGACCAGGGCAACTGCTGCCAGAATCGCGGACACCATCATTCCGCGGGTGGCTCCGATTCGCTGAATCAGGCGACCAAGCGGATGGGAGAGGAGTCCAGAGACCGCGAAAAGCGTAGCGGCCGCCACCCCCAGTTCAGCCGGTCCGATGCGCAAATCCCCGCGAATCTGCACCGCCAGCGCACCCACCAAGTACACGGGCAGTACGCCAGTGGTGGTCACCGAGACGGCATGCAGCAGCATACCGGTGGCGCGCGCTGGCGCTGTGGCAGTCACAGAGTTTCGACGCTGAGCGCCGGCGATTCTGCGCTGTCATCCGGTGTTTCATCGCTACGGTTTCGGCGTCGTCCAACGATGTGCACCAACACCCCGACGGCGATGATGGCAACACCAATGGCGATGTACATCGGCTCCATGACCAACAGCGGCAGGGATCCGACGCCGAGCAGAATGCGTTCAGGCCAACGAGCCGGCCCCAGAAGCCATGCCCCGGTTGAGACGGCGAGCGCGGCTACCGCCACGATTGACACGCTGAACGCCAGGGCAATGGTGCCAATTCCACCCTGCAGGAGTAGTCCGACTCCCGACCCGGACAGCACGAAGATGAACGGCACGAGGAAGGCCGAAAGCGTATACCGCCAGGTGAGCCACATGGTCTTGATGGGCTTACCGCCGGTGATGGCCGACGCCGCGAACGGAGACAGCGCCGTTGGAGGTGAAACCTCGCTGAGCACCGAGTAGTAGAAGATGAACATGGCTGCCGCGAACGCGGGAACACCGACATCCTGCAGGGCAGGCCCGATGATCACCCACGAGATGATGAAGCTGGCGGTCACGGGAACCGCGAGGCCGAGCAGGGTGACGGAGATCGCCGAGAAGATCGCAGTCAACAGGAGATTGCCGCCCGCGAAGTCCACGATAATGCTGGCCAACTTCAACCCAAGGCCGGTCAGAGTCATGACCCCCACGATGAGCCCGGCGGCGGCCATCACGGGAATGACGGACAGCGCGCCAGTCGCGCCCGTTGCCAGTGCGTCCCAAATGCGCTTGGGCGTCATCCAGGACTGGCGGTCGAGGAAGCTGAGTAGGAATGCGAGCACTGTCGCAAAGACGACGGCGCGAAACGGCGTCATGCCCATGACCATGAATACCACGATCGCAATGAGGGAGCTGAAGTGGTAACCGAAGCGCAGCAATAGCTTGCCGACAGGCTTCACATCCATCTTGACGGGTTTTGTCTTGAACCGTCTGGCATCCATTTCAATGGCAAGGATGATCCCGAAGTAGTACAGCAGAGTCGGAATAGTGGCCCAGATCAACACCTGCAGGTAGGAGACACCGAGCAGCGCGGCGATGATGAATGCCGCGGCGCCCAAAGTGGGCGGGGACATGATGGCACCGATGCCGGCTGCCGCGAGGATACCTCCGCCGTGTTCCTTCGGGTATCCGGCCTTGCGCAGTAGTGGCCAAGAGATTCCGCCCAAGGTCACGGTGGTGGCGACACCAGAGCCAGACACCGTTCCGAGCAGGAAGCCGGCGAGGGTGACGGTGCGGCCCGGTCCCGACTTGGACTGGCCGAAGGCCGAGAACGACAGATCGATGAAGAACTTCGTGGCCCCGGATGCGCCAAGCACCGCGCCGTAGATTGTAAAGAGAATTATGTACGTCGCCGCAACATCGGTCGGAACCCCGAAGAGCCCCTGCGTGCCCATGACGTTATGGCCGACCAGGCGGATCCAGCCAAAGGCGGAGGTTTGGAACGGGTCCGGAAAGTAGGGACCCCAAAACGCGTAGGCGAAGAACCCAGCAACAACCAGCGGTACGAGCACGCCGACAGTGCGCCGCGCGGCTTCAAGAGTGACCAGGATGGCGATGGTACCCATGGCCAGGTCGAGGTAAGTGGGGTTAATAGCCCGGCGGAAAAATGAATCCCAGTCGGAGATGATGTACGCGAATGGCACAATGGCGACTGCCGCAAGCACCCAGTCCACGACGTGCGGGTTATCCGAGCGACCGAGGTCCTTTGCCTTGGATGAGCGTCCCCAGCCGCGGTAGACCAGGAATGTCATGGACAGCCCGATCATCAGGAATGCGGGGAGATAGAGCTGCGTCGCCATCGGGTTGAACACCCAATACAGCGCGAACAGTGAGAGGGCCACCCCGATGGCCTTGACGATGATTGAGGGTATTCCGGTGAGCTTGCGGGCCGGCTTCTCCGCCTCGAACTCGGCAATGAGCGCTTCTTCGTCGATCTCATCACTGCGGTCTATGGGATTAATGACTCCATCGCCGTCTTCCGGGACCATCGCTCCGCCGCGACGCTCGGGGTCAATCGCCTCATTCAGAGAGACGGGGTGGATTGCGTGCGGCTTCACGGCGTCATTGCCGTCTGGTCGCTCAGTCATGGGGTCTCCTTGATGTCTAACACAATGAACGGATTGCTATCTTCGACCAGCCGCCAGAGTTCGAGCGGGGCCGAGCCGGGGGTATGCAGTGTGCGCTGCCCGAGGTCTGTGGCCGCCAGCGAAAGCGTTTCGAACTCGGCCGGATGCGCCGGATCCGGCGACACTACCCATGCGCGGCGATCGGACTCCGCTGCGCGGGCTGGCGCACCGGGAACGGCATAATATTCTTCGAGAACCGCCAGTTGGTCGGCAGCGATCTGCGTCAGCAAATAGCGGCCATCTGGAAGGACTAAGTAACGCTCTTCGGCCACCGTGCCATAGATCGAATTTCGGTAACTTACGGCGAAAGTGTTCCCCGCAAGAGGAATGCTGGCCAGCTCGCCGCCGTCATTGCTAATGACGAGTGATCGAGTGTCATCGGCTTCGTCCTGCTCCGCGGCGGATGCGACACCCACCGCGGATGCGATACCGATCGCGCCAAGCGTGCCAAGGCACACCAGGCTAATGACGACGGCTGGCCTCAGCATGGGTTCTACTCACCTGCCTCATCGAAGTACGTCTGCGCGCCGGGGCAGGTGTCAATGTACGAGATGTCGCCAGCCGTAGCAGCATCCAGTTCGGCAGCGGCTGGATGCACCTGAATCAGGGCTTCCTCATTATCGAAGATTGCTGCGGTGATGTCGTGCTGAAGCTGCTCGTCCATGTCGAGGCTGGCAACCAGGATGTTCGGCGAAGCGATCACGGATACCGCTTCCGTCTGACCTTCGTAGGTATCAGCCGGGATGTCCTGCGCGAAGTAGTACTCGCCGTACTCTGCAGCGAGTACGTCGGCGTACTCCCCAATCGGAAGAAGGTTCATGTCTCCGTCGCTGGCGAGGTCGATCAGGGCACCGGTCGGAAGGCCACCGGACCAGAAGCCAGCATCGATGGTGCCGTCACGCAGCGCTGCAATGGTCTCGGCCGCACCCAGCTGGCGACGATCGATTCCCGTTGCCGGATCAATGCCCGCTGCCTCGAGTATCCGCACCGCTCCAACCTCAGTAGCCGAGTTCGGTGCACCGACGGAAATGACCTTGCCAGCCATGTCTTCCACGTTCTGGATTCCGGTGGCGTCGACCGTGACAGCCTGCATGAAGTTGTTGTAGATGTTGCCAAGGGAACAGGCCTCGACGGCATTGCCCTCGAATTCGCCGACACCTGCAACGGCATCAGAAACCACATCGCCGACAGCAAATGCAATTTGGGCGGATCCGTTTTGGATGAGCAGCATATTGTCGACCGACGCGTTGGTCTCCTGCACTGTGGCGTCATAGCCTTCGACGTTGTCCCGGATGACCGTGGCGAAGCCGCCGCCCAGCGGGTAGTAGACGCCGCCGGTGCCGCCGGTTGCGATGGATAGTGTGCCGCTGCCGGATGCGTCGCCGCCGCTGGTGTCCGGGCTGCCGCAGGCGGTCAGGAACAGGCTTGGCACCAGGAGGACAGCGGCCGTGAGGCTGATCCGGCGCGTAGTTGTGATGGTCATCGGTTTTCTCCCTTTGGTTGTGGCTATTTACGTTGGATGGTTATTACTGATGTGTTACTCGTCGATGCTGAAGTGTGAAGAGGGCGCCGGAATGTCTCCGGCAGCCAGTAGTCCGGCCAACATGCGGTAGTAGCCCACCAGCACCGCGAGCTCGGTGACACCGGTGTGCCCGTGGTGCCTGAACGCTTCGGCATGGACATCTGTGTCGACCGTTGGATCGTGCAGGATGGCCCAGGCCAGCTCGAGTGCGGCCTGCTCAGCGCCGCTGAGGCCGACAGGCATCGTGCCGCGGCGGAGGCTTTCCAGTTCGGCGGGCTGGATTCCGATAGTGGCGGCGACCCGGCTGTGCGCGTACCACTCGTAGTCGGCATTGGTATCGGCTGCGATGGCGCAGATCAGCAGTTCGCGGGTGCGGTCGGAGAGCGTGCCGCCGTAGCGCAGCAAAGCGCCCAATGCCTGCACGGCATGGCCGATCGCTGGCGAGTACAGCAACGCGTTGAACGGGCCAGCCAGGTGGCCGCCATCGTCGACAATCAGGAACGGGCCGTCAGCGCGGGGAGGGCCAGTAATCGTGTCGTGAAGAGTTCGCTGGGCTTCCGACAGCAGCTGAGGTGCGAGCAGCGGAAACCGGCCGCCACTGGCCTGCTCAGACAAGGGTCCGGCCTCCGTCCACGTAGAGCACATGGCCGGTGACAAAGGCTGCCTGCTTCGAGGCGAGGAACAATACCGACCCGGTGAGATCCTGCACGGTTCCTAGCCGCCCGGCCGGGACGAGTGCTGTGTAATGCTCCCGGATTCCGGGGGAGTCGAGGTGGCCGCGGGTCAATTCGGTCTCCACATAGCCGGGTGCGATGGCATTGACGGTGACCCCGCTGGACGCCCATTCGCGTGCCATCACCCGGATCAGTTGGTCGAGGCCGCCCTTGCTGGCGGCGTATGGGCCGTGGTCGGGGTGGGCCAGAATGCCAGACACCGAGGAGCAATAGACCTGACGCCCATAGCCGGCTGTGACCATCACATGGCCGGCGACGCGTCCCAGGCGGAACGCGCTGGACAGGTTGATGTCGAGAATTCGCTGCCAGTCATCGTCGTGGGTATCCAGGATGGGCACGCGGTTGTTTACTCCGACCGCGTGCACCAGCACATCGAGCCCGCCCAGTTGCATCTGGGTTGCGGCGACCGCGGTTTCGCAACCCTCGGTTGTGGTGAGGTCCACCTGAACAGTGGCCACTGTGGCATCCAGTGCTGCCAGCTTCGTGGCGTCGACGTCCGCGGCAATCACAAGTGCACCGGCGTTCGTGAATGCCGTGATACAGGCGGCGCCGATTCCGCCTGCGCCAGCGACCAGGACCCGCTGCCCCGACATTCCGAGCCAATCATTGCCTAAAGCTGGTGCCGTTGGAGAGATTTGGCCGTCTGCCTGTAGCTCTGAGACCGCGACGATGCGGTCCGTAAAAGACGTCATTTGAATAATGTATACAAAAACTGCAGCGTCTTATAACCCCGAGTCACAAAAACGTTATGCAGCCGTGATCAAGTCGCGCGATCACCGCGCGAACCGGCGCAGTCGTTCTTAGCCTCCGGCGTCCAGGAACTTTCGCAGGGAGTCAACAGCGTGCTCTCGGTGCTCATCAAGCATTGTGATCAGCCGGTCAGGATCGCCGTCCGCATACGCCTGAATGATCATGGTGTGCTCCCGCTCCACCCGACTTCTGTTAGTTTCCGCGCCGTAATAGACAAAGCGATACGCGTCGGTGGCATCCCACAAGACCTGCACCATCCGTTCGAGACGCGGCATTCCGGCGGCGGTGATCAGCACGAAATGAAAGCGGCGGTTGGCCTCGGTCATTTTCAGGAGGTCCCCTGCAGCACTGGCTGCCTCGACATCACCGGCCGCCAGCTTGAGCTCCCCTATGACACCGGGCTGGCTGCACTGCACTGCAACCCGCACTGCCTCTGCTTCGAGCAGCTGCCGCAACCGGTAAACCTCCAGCAGGTCAGTCAAGGAAAGCGTGGCCACAGTGAAGCCGTGGTGCGGCTCATAAGAAACCTGCCCCTCGCCTTCCAGAATCTTCAGTGCTTCGCGCAAGGGAACGCGACTGACGCCAAAACGATTGGCGAGCGCCTCCTGGCGCAGTGACTGGCCAGGGAGAAGCTCGCCGGCAATAATGGCCCGTCGCAGCTCGGCGAGCACAAAAGCCTGCGCGGTTGGGGGCCGCTTGGCCGGTTTTTCGGCGCGGCCGTTCACGCGAGCTTCCCGGATCCATCTGATCGCATCACGATCGAAACTGTAGCCCAGATTATCTCTCGTGCCTGAATTAGCGTTTGGTGACCTCGGCTACTGAATAATTGGACGATGACCCCTGATGGCACACCTCGATAAAGTCTGTTAGCGAACGCCACCAGGCGACGCCGGGCGCTGTCAGTGCGATCACGAATCGTCGTGTCGATAGTTTTCGTCACCGTTCTCGGGCTAACGGGATCCGGTATCGCCTCGTATATTGTGCAGCGCGCACGGACTCTGGCTGCCATCGATACGGATGCTGTTGCGCACCGTTGAGGGGCTGAAGTCCATCGTTGACGATCCAAACCTCATCAGGAGGCTTATATCAGAGGCGGATTCGAGCAACGTGGTGATTGGCGCGGCGAAGAGTCCGCTCGGAACCCTGAGGTATCTCATCGTGCCGGTTCGCCGTGATCTGGTGCGCAAAGCCATCGACGTGATAAGCCCCGACACGTGGGTGGTGGGCAATACCGGGTTCAAGAAAGACGGCGACTCCCACCCGGCGTGGTTCGCCAGTATTCGGGCACTCTCGGCAAGATCGGTAACTGTCAAATCGCGGTCAGTGTACACGCGGCCACAGACAACACTTCCTGCCCGCTGGACTGGCGTTTGTTCGTGCCCGAATCGTGGGATGACACCTCCGCAGACATCAACGGGTAAGCCGAAACGATCGCAGCAAGGCGGGCCAAAGCTCAGATCCCACAGACGCAACGGCATCGCACGAAGTGGGCGTCGGCGTTGGACATTATCGACGAACTCGGGGTGTGGGGTCACCGGCGGTGACCCTCGCCCGAGACGATTATTCGCTGAAATGCACCGGCACGTAAACATCCTGCACTCGGTCGTTGAGCGCGGTGTGGTCGTTACGCGTGTAAATGCCGCAGGCGTTCGCGAGGCAATCGGCATCCTCGCCCTGCGGGTCACCCAACTCCAGGTACGCCGTAAAGGCACCATCTGCCGTGTCGTCATAGCTGCGAGCGCCAAATAGTCGCCATGCCCAGTCGGCGTTGATCCAGTTGCTCGGTGCCCACTGCACGGTGCCTGCTGCTACGTCTTCTTGCTGTTGGCTCGGTACGCCGCCGATGCACGGGCCTGGCTTGTCTGCGGCGGTTTCGGGGATGACGCACACGGCAACGTAGACACCCTGCGATCCGTCATACCCGGTGCCGCTCACGACGACTCGTTCGTGGCGAACGAGCGCCTCGGTCTCGATCGGTTCGCCGTTTTCGCCAGCGACGCTGAGCGTGCGCGTTCGCCCGTCGTCACCGGTCGCCGTTACCGAGAGCGGCCACTGCTCATCGGTCTGCTGCTGGTTCGACTGTCCGGCACTCTCATGGGTGAGAATCGGCACCACAATGATGGCGACCGGCACGAGCAGCACCACAACTACCGCGAGTACGATCCACGGCCACAAGCGGCGGCGTGAAGTGGTGCGGGGCATGCAACAAGTCTATGGCTGCAACAGGCCACGGCAGGGTGCCCATGTGTCATAGGGTGACAGTGCGGGCCAACCGCCACGAACCACCGAAAGGGCACGCAATGATTCGGGACCTTGCTGCTGTTGCCGTTGGCGGTGCGCTCGGCACTGGTCTGCGCTTTGCCCTCGATCTCGCGTTCGCGACCAACGATGACCTTTTTCCGGTCTCAACACTCATCGCGAACATTATTGGCAGCTTCGTGCTTGCCCTCGTCGTTGCCACGCTCTGGGATGCATCACCCACGTGGGCACGTGCCGGACTCGGTGCAGGTTTGCTCGGCTCGTTCACCACATTCTCTGCGCTCGCTGTCGCCGTCGTGAACCTCATTGGTGTTGACCAGTGGATGCTCGCCGTCATCTACTTAGCCGCGACGATGGTGCTCGGACTCGCCGCCGCAGCCTTCGGGCTGTGGCTCGGTTCGCGTCGCACCCTCCGTTCTGGCGGCGACGATGCTGAGCTCGACAGCGACACAGTGCAAGTAGAAATGTTGACCGAATGACCGGCGGGGTAATCGCAGCGATCCTGGTTGCCGGGGCGGCCGGGTCAATCTTGCGGTATCTGACCACTCGCGCCTTCGCCTCCAACAACCGATTCCCGTGGGCTGTGCTGATCGTCAATGCGACGGGGTCTGCGCTCGGGGGCACGCTTGCTGGTCTCGCGCACATCGGCACCATCGACCCGAATCTCGAGGTTGTGCTGTTGACGGGGTTGTGCGGCGGACTCACCACCTTCAGCACCCTCAGCGTCGAGACGATTCAGTTCGTGACGCTCAAGCGGGTTCGCACTGCGCTCGTTAGCGTGGCAGCCAACCTTGTCGTGGGCATTGGCGCTGCAGCAGCAACCTACTTCTGGCTGATTGCCCTCGCGACCGAGTTGTAGTGCCTTTAGTCGTTGTGATCAGCATGGTGGGGTGCACCAATCAGGCAGAGCGGGCCGCGTCGACGAAAGCGCGGATGAGACCGGGGTCTTTCACTCCTCGACTCACCTCGATGCCACTCGACACATCAACGCCGCCGGGATGCACGGCTCGAATGAGCTCGGCAATATTCTGCGGGGTCAGGCCGCCGGCCAGCATCCAGAAACCCGGTGGAGCCGCGTCCACGAGCAGGGACGGGTCGAAGGCCACCCCGCCACCCGGAGTCACGGCGTCGATCAGCAGCCGGTCATCGGGTCGCAATCGTCCGGCACGGTTGAGCCGACGGTAGTCGTCAATCGGCATCGCTCGGATGGTGTCGAAGCCCTCTGCGCGGAGTCGGTCGAATTCGGCATCGCCCTCGTCGCCGTGCAGCTGCACTGTCCTAAGGCCAGCGCTGCTCGCTGTGCGGAGCACCGTATCGATGGGCTGGTTGCGGAAGACGCCGACGGTTTCGATCGACGACGGCAACTCGGTTATGAGCGACCGCGCCTGTTCGGCCGTGACCTGGCGGGGGCTTCCGGGCGCAAAGACGAACCCGATCGCATCGGCGCCGCTGTCGGCGACAGCCGCTGCGGAATCGCTGGTGGAGATCCCGCAGATCTTCACGAAAAGTCGGCTCATCCGACGGATGCTCCGGGTGAGGAGAGGACCAATGCAGCTGCAGTGTGGCCGCCGACGCATGCGTTCTGCAGGTCTCGAGTCGCGAGGAAGGCACTGAGAAATCCCGCAGCGAACGCGTCACCGGCGCCGGTGAGGTCACGCACCTCCGGCACTGTCGGCACCGGAACCACCAGCCGCTCTTCGCCCGGCCGGTGCACGATGGTCGGGTCGGCGCCTGCCTTGGTCACCACAATCGTGTCGGGAAGCCGGCTCGCCTGGGGACCAGGCTGCCCATCGACGACCAGACCGAGAAACGCCGTTTCACTCTCGTTACCGATGAGGAAATCCGGGCGGAGGTCGGCCATTAGCTCAAGAAAGCGCTCTACCCCGTACTGGGCGAGCATCCCGGTGGATGCGACGTCGATGGAAATCAAAATTCCCTTCTGCCGAGCGCGGCGGATCACATCAATCGTTGTCTTGCCGACAGGGTCGCCGTTGAAGGAGTAGGCCGACACATGGAGAAGTTCGAGCCCATCCAGCCACTCGTCGGGAACGTCATCGAGCAACGTCGCCGCACCTCGGTTGGGCAGCATGCTGCGTTCGCCATCCTGATCGATCAGGATGACGATGGTTCCGGTGACCTCCTTGCGCTGCACGCACACGTCGACGCCCTCCGCCTCCAGGTCCTGAACCAACGAGTCACCGAGGTTGTCGGTGCCGACGCATCCGATGAACCGGGTGGGGCCGAGGCGTGCGGCGAAGCTGGCAACGTTCGCTCCGCTGCCCCCTCGGGTGTGGAAGATTTCCACGTCCGTGTCTGTCCCGTGCCTGAGAGGCTCAGACAGCCAGACGACAACGTCCTCGACAAGATCTCCGATTATCCCCAGCACGATGACGACTCGCCGTTAGCGGGTCAGCGCCGTGGCGACGAGCCCGCCGAGAGCGACGTTGCCTCGGTAGACCTCGACGTTGACGTCCAAGCTGACGCCTTTGGTGTCACGCTGGATGAAGTCGAGCAAGAACGGGGTCGACGCGTTTCCGCTGATGCCCTGCTTCTCTGCCTCGGCCCAGGCGCGCGTGAGGATGTCGTCAAGCTGCTCCGGAGGGAGCTGCTTGTCGGCAGCGACCGGGTTGGCCAGCAGCACTGATTGCGGGAGCCCAAGATCGTCACGGGCATTGACGATGGCGGCGACCTCGTCAGGAGTATCGACGGAGTAGCCGATCGTGAAGCCAGAGTCAGTGACGTAGAAGCCCGGGTAGTGCGTGGTGCCATAACCGATGACCGGGATGTTCAGGGTCTCGAAACGTTCGAGAGTTGCGGGGATGTCAAGAATTGACTTGACGCCGGCGCTGATCACCAGAATCGGAATCTGGGCCAACGTGGTCATGTCAGCGGACTCATCGAACGTTTCGGCTGCGCCGTGGTGCACTCCGCCGAGCCCGCCGGTGGAGAAGACCTTTACGCCTGCGTGGTGAGCGAGGAAGGCGGTCGCAGCGACGGTCGTGCCGCCGTGCTTGCTGAGCGCGCGCACAACCGGCAGATCGCGGAGGCTGACCTTGGCAATGTCATCCGAGTGGGAAAGCGTGGTGATCTGCTCGGTGCTGAGACCCACGGTCGGCACGCCGTTGAAGACACCGATGGTGGCGGGCGTGACGCCCTGCGCACGAAGACCGGCCTCGGCTTCACGCGCGACCTCGAGATTTCGCGGTCGGGGAAGGCCGTGGGTAAAGATTGTGGATTCAAGAGCGACAACAGGGCGGTTCTCGCGAACTGCGTCTTGGACTTCTTGGGAGACGTGGATGACGGGTTCAGACATAGTCAATCTCTTTCTTCGCTGCTGCTCTTCACTGATGCTCGGCCGGAGGCGTACCGCTCTCCCCACCGTAACGAGTCGTTGACAAAGAATACAGAAAGAGTAGAGGGGGTTTAGATAGGCTAAGCCTATGCAAATTACGCTGCGGCAGGTCGAGATTTTCGTCACTGTGGCTGAGATCGGACACTTCGGGCGTGCGGCCGAGGCGCTGCACATTTCCCAGCCAACGGTGAGCCAAGAGGTCAGCCGGCTGGAGCGTGCGTTGGGCATCCCCCTGCTCGACCGCTCGCGGCGCTCGGCGACGGTGACTCAAGCCGGTGAGGCCATGGCCGTTGAAGGCCGGAGCTTACTGAATCACGCAAACCAAGTGGTCAGAAACGTTCAACTCTACGAGCCAACACGCATTCGCACCGCGCGCGTCGTAGCTTCGCCGAGTGTGGTGAACCGGCTGCTCCCCTCGACGATCAGCAAGGCGGAACAGACGCTATCCTCTGTGCGGATCGAAGACATCCTCGTCGACACTGGCGGCGTGACGTCAACGCTGATCACGGAGCACGCCGACATCGGCCTCGGCCGGTTTCTGGATGAGACGGCCGGGTACCAGATCGAGGTACTCGCCCACGAGCAGGTTTTCGTGGCGCTCAGCCGTCAACATCCGTTGGCAGACGCAGACCGCGTTGCACTGGACGAACTGGAAGATCTGCCCCTTCTGTTGTGGCCGCGGGAACAGAACCCCGCCTACTACGACTACTTGCTTGAGATCTGCACATCACGAGGGTTGAGCCCGATGCTGCTCGTCAGCCCACCGCGCATCGTTGGCTCCCGCCTGTACCTGCTCTCTGAATCCCGCGCATTCTCCCTGGTACCGTCATCGATGACCGGGCACCTTTCCGAAGATCTCACTGTCGTGGCCCTTGCACGTCCGGCGACGCTGCCCCTCGAGATGCAGTGGAGGGCGAGCGATTCCCGACCGCAGCTGGCCGCCCTTCGCGACCTAATCCGCGAGGTCGCTTCCGGCCTCTAGCGGCTCTGTGTCAGTGACACGCAACGACACCGACGTTGGCGCGGCTATTAGCGCTTCATCGCCTGAATCTTGCTGAGGGTTGCGATGACCTGCCGGGCGATCATCCGCCCCGCTCGGTTTGCACCGATTGTGGATGCTTGGGGTCCGTACCCGGCAAAGAACACGCGTGGGTCCTTCCAAGCGATGCCCTGCCCGACTGAAATGCCGCCCTCTTTTTCGCGCAGTTTCAGCGAAGCAAGGTGGCGCAGTTCTGGGCGGAATCCGGTTGACCAAATGATGGCATCGGCCTGCTGGAATGCACCGTCTTTCCAGCGCACACCCCCTGGCTCGATGCTCGAGAACATGGGGCGGGGGGTCAGCACGCCTCGTTCAATACCGGCCTGAATGCGTCTGGTGCGCGGAACGCCGGTGCCGCTGACAATGCTGGGAAGCGCTCGTCCTGCTCGTGCCGCTTCGTCTTGAATCTGCACTGCTTCTTTGCGTGCTTCAAGGTTGAGGCCGCCATCTTCGAGAAAATCGATGGGGCGTCGGCTGACCCACGTGAGGCTCTTGGCTACATTCTCAAGTTCGAGTAAGAACCCGATCGCTGAGGTTCCGCCGCCGACCACAACAATGCTTTGGTCGGTGAATTCGCGGGCGCTCTTATATTCGCTCGTGTGCAGGTGTCGACCCTCGAATGATTTGAGCCCCGGGTACCAGGGGATAAACGGTGCGCCCCAGGTGCCAGTCGCGTTGACAACTGTCGTGGTGGTCACCGACTTTGTCTCTTCACCATCGAGAGTGAACGTGACCTTCAGGTTCTCGCCCTCATTCTCAACCGAAATTACGTCAGCATCCCGAACCACCTGGAGGCCGTAGTGCTTCTCGTATTCGCGGTAGTAGTCAGAGACTACTTTCTTGGCCGGCATGTGTTTGTCGGCAGTGTCAAAGCTCAAACCCAGCTCTTCGAGGCCGGGTAGATCATTGATGCGATGGGCGGAGCCAATGCGCAAAGCTTCCCACCGAAACTGCCACGCACCACCAGCGGCTGGGCCGCGATCGAGCAACACAAACTCGTTGCCAGGGTCGAGCCCGAGCCGGCGCAAGTAGTAGGCAACGGAGAGGCCTGCTTGGCCCGCGCCAATGACGACAACAGAGGTGTCGGCGTCAGTAGTGGATGTCACGAGCTAACGTTACCCGTCAGCGGCCTACCTGTGCATGGCCCACGAAGAGATAGGCAACGCTCGTGCTAAACTACGGGCTAGTTTTCATCCATCCCTGTTCGCTCGTTCGCTGACCACCGTTAGTGCACCGGGACAGAAGTATGAGGGGGTCTCGCATGGGACGCGGCCGTCAGAAGGCAAAGCACACCAAAGTCGCACGGGATTTGAAGTACTTCAGCCCAGACACGAACTATGGCGCGCTTGCTCGAGAATTGAGTGGGTCAGAGGGCACTGCTCCTGTCTCCGAAGATAACGAAAAGTGGCCAGAATACTCTGCCGGAGATTCCTCCAGCGATGAGTACAACGCCGAAGACGACGAGGAAACTCGTAGCGCCTAAGGCGGCACGGCTAGCCCTCGTGGCACCAGTTCACGAGCGCCGGCACAACATCCTCGGCGAATCGTTCGTAGTCGTCTGCCGAGTTGTAGGCATGTGCGGCAAGCCGCAGATACCCAGTATCACGCCAGCTGGTGATCTGGGTTTCAAAGCCAAGTTCATGGCTGATCCGCTCGCGGAGCTCATTCGCAGCCGGGGCGGTCGCACCAAGCGTTCCCGGCAGACGCAGTAGGCGCATTCCTGGAGCAGGCATGCCGACATCCACTCGCGATTCCTCGCCTGACGCGGCGTCGAGTGCATCCGCGACCACGTCGGTGGAGTAGTCGAGCAGTGACTCGATGTAGGCGCGAATCGAGTCCCAACCGATGCGGTCTTCGAGACCCGTAACGGCATCCACTGTGGCCAAATATGGCGTGTAGTCGAGGGTTCCCTGGTAGTCGAAACGGCCAGGGAATGGCTCATCCATTCCCCACGAGTCGATCAGCGGGTACAGGTTCTTCGCAAAATTCTTCTCGGCAACCAGAACAGCGGTGCCACGGAAGCCGCACGCGAACTTGTGCAGATTACCGACCCAGGAGGATGCCGCGACACCTTCTGCAGGTCGGTGCTGCACGCCGGGGGCGTGGGCTGCATCCACGAGCAACGGCACTCCGTGCTTCTGGGCGAGTTCAGCGAGCGCCGCCAGAGGAAACGCACGTGCTGTCGCTGAGCTTGAGGCGTCGATAACAAGGCCAGCCGGTTTGTTGGCTAGAGCTTTACCGAGCACGGTGAGAACCTCATCCGCGCTGGCATTCAGGTCGATGGGGATTGTGCGCACCTTCGCACCGCGCTGACGGGCTTCGCGGCGGGCAGAGAACGCAACGGCTCCGTAGGTGTGGTCGGTGACGAGGATCTCATCGCCCGCGCCCAACCCGAGCGCGCGAATGGATGCCGTCATTCCGGCACTGGCGTTGGGGACAAAACCGAACTGGTCGGCATCCACCCCAATGAAGTCAGCAAGCTCGGCGCGAGCCTGCGCAACGCGCGCAGGGGCAACCATAAACCAGCGCTGTGGGGCACTTTCCGCTTCTTGCAGGTAGGCCATGCGCCGAAGCTGCGCGAATACGGGAACCGCTCCGTAGGAGCCGTGGTTGATGTGGCGCCACCGTGAGTTGAGGCTCCAGAGTGCTGCCGCGGGTGAACCGTCGCGCGCTTCTAGCGGCTCGGGTCGCGCGGTTGTTGCGGCCTCGGTCTCGGCTGCGTCGGGCTTCTTAGTTGCCATAGCGCCCAGTCAAGCGCACGGCACCACCATTCACACCCTTGGCGCCCTGTTCGAATCCAGAAAGGTCATGCGCGGCCATCGAGACTCGGCCGACTTCCCACGAGGGGATGCCGTCGGCGGTGAGTGCTGCGATTGTTGCGTCGGCAGCATCTGCGGCCACAATCGCGATCATGCCGATACCCAAGTTCCAGGTTCCCTCCGCACTTTCGAGAGTGGAACCGGCCAAGTCGGAGAGCACACGGAAGACGCTCGGCGGTGACCAGGTCGAGCGCTCAACTTCAACCCACGAGCCGACGGGCAGCACGCGAGCGAGGTTCGCGGCGATTCCGCCACCGGTGACGTGGCTGAGGGCGTGAACCGCACCGGGCTGCGCATCGAGCAGGTTGAGCAGCGGCATTGTGTAGAGGCGGGTGGGCTCGAGGAGCACTTCACCCACGATGCCGTCGAGGTCGTCGAGACGGTCGGTGTAGCCGATCTTGTTGTTCGCCAGAATGTGGCGCACGAGAGAGAAACCGTTGGAGTGGAGGCCGGAAGATTCCAGGGCGATGACGACGTCACCGTCGGTGATGCGCTGGGGCCCGAGCTGAGCATCCGCTTCAACAACACCGGTGGCGGCTCCTGCAACGTCGTAGTCGTCGGGGCCGAGAAGGCCGGGGTGTTCTGCCGTCTCTCCGCCAACGAGGGCGGTGTCGGTTGCCGAGCATCCACGAGCAATGCCCGCAACGATGTCAGCGATGCGAGCGGGAACAACCTTGCCGCACGCAATGTAGTCCGTCATGAAGAGGGGCTTGGCACCAACAACGACGATGTCGTCAACGACCATTCCAACGAGGTCTTGACCGATGGTGTCGTGCTTGTCGAGCGCCTGAGCGATTGCCACCTTGGTGCCAACGCCATCCGTCGACGTCGCCATCAGCGGGTGCGTATACGACGTGAGGAACGACACATCGTAGAGCCCAGCGAAACCGCCAACCCCTCCGAGAACGTTGGGCCCGTGAGTGGCGCTCACGGCCGACTTCATCAGTTCGACGGCAAGATCGCCGGCTGCGGTATCGACGCCGGCTGCGGTATAGCTGGAGGAAGAGTTCTCGGTCACGGCTCAAGCGTACCGGTCAGCGCCTTTCAGCACGCAGCACCACCTCCCCGTAGGCAGC
The DNA here is from genome assembly GCF_054957775.1 of Rhodoglobus galactosidasius. Classification (NCBI taxonomy): domain Bacteria; kingdom Bacillati; phylum Actinomycetota; class Actinomycetes; order Micrococcales; family Microbacteriaceae; genus Rhodoglobus; species Rhodoglobus galactosidasius. The sequence continues at coordinate 415,769 of NZ_JBQIAV010000001.1, forward strand.
AGCAGCGGGGCTGGATGTGAGAAGCTAGACCGTACTCACACCGGGTACGCGCTCTTCGACCTCAGGGAGCCACGCGAAAGCATGTGCGGCATTGTCGGTATCGTCTCTTCTCAACCCGTCAACCAGCAGGTCTATGACGCACTGTTGCTCTTGCAGCACCGCGGTCAAGACTCCACGGGAATCGCCACTGCCGACGGCAGCACCCTGCATTTGCAGAAGGCCAACGGCCAAGTCCGCGAGGCGTACCGCACTCGCGACATGCGCAACCTCGTCGGCACCTCGGGCCTCGGCCACGTGCGCTACGCCACCAAGGGCAACGCTTTCAATGAGAATGAAGCCCAGCCGTTCTATGTGAACGCGCCCTACGGCATCATCCTCGTTCACAACGGCAACCTCACGAACACGCAGCAGCTCACCGACGAACTGTTCCGCATCGACCGCCGCCACCTCAACACCACGAGCGACACCGAACTGCTCGTCAACGTCTTGGCCAACGAGCTTCAAGAGCAAGTGTCGGGCCTCGACCTCGACCCCGAGCAGGTCTTCACCGCCATCTCGCGCGTTCACGATCGCGTTGAGGGTTCCTATGCCGCGATCGCGTTAATCGCTGGCCACGGCTTGCTCGCCTTCCGCGACCCGTACGGCATCCGCCCCCTCGTGTTGGGCCGCCGCCAGACTGGTCTCGTCGGTGACGAATGGATCGTGGCATCCGAATCTCTCGTACTGGAGAGTGCCGGTTACGATCTGGTCCGGGATGTCGCACCAGGCGAAGCAATCTTCATTACGCCCGACGGTCAGATGTTCTCGAAGCAGTGCGCCAAGGCACCGGTACTGATTCCGTGCTCGTTCGAATACGTCTACCTGGCTCGCCCCGACTCGATCATGAACGGCATCTCCGTTTATGAAGCTCGCCTGCGTCTGGGCGACAAACTGGCCGACACCATCGCCAAGTACACGCCCATGGGCGACATCGACGTTGTCATGCCGATTCCTGACTCCGCCCGGCCCGCAGCGATGCAGGTTGCTCAGAAGCTCGGCGTCGAATACCGCGAAGGTTTCTACAAGAACCGTTACGTTGGCCGCACCTTCATCATGCCCGGCCAGGCCGAACGCAAAAAGAGCGTCAAGCAGAAGCTCAACGCGATGGGCACCGAGTTCAAGGGCAAGAACATCCTGATCGTCGATGACTCGATCGTGCGTGGCACCACCTCGAAAGAGATCGTGCAGATGGCACGCGAGGCTGGCGCCAATAAGGTCACCTTCACCTCGGCAGCACCGCCGGTGCGCTTCCCGCACGTGTATGGCATCAACATGCCGACGCGTGCCGAGCTCGTCGGTCACGGTCGCAAGATTCCCGAGATCGCGATGGAGTTGGGCGCCGATGCGCTCATCTACCAAGAGGTCGCAGACATGCAAGCCGCGATCACCGAAGGCTCTGACGTGAAGTCGCTCGAAATGAGTTGCTTCACGGGTCACTACATCTCGGGCAACATCACGCCCGAGTACCTCGACTGGCTCGAAAGGTCTCAGCTGAGCTAGCGCCGCTGGGGTCGAGCCCTATTCGAGCGTGCCTTCGTACGACTCTGGTTCGACAGTTTCGTGTTCGACGGTTGCTGCGCGTGCACGACGAATCGACACCTGGTCGAGAGTAAGGGCGACGAGCGCACCCACGGCAACGCCTGCGGGAATCCCGAACAGGCTGAAGTAGCCGAAGAGTGCGCCGAAACCCACGATGGGGTCGACGGGGTACGACATCGTGAGGATGAACGTCACGATGGCGCCGACGCCTCCACCAATAATGAGGAACGGCCCAAACTTGGGCGCACGGCGGATTCGTGCGTCGCCAGATTCCACCGAGCTGGTGAGCGCGGGTTCACGAATCTCAGCCGCCTCAGCGTGTTGCTCAGGCTGCTGCGGTTCGGATGCCGCGGGCTCGTGTTCTGGCGTAGTGCTCACGGAGCTATTCTCTCCCACACCAGCGGCAAGTATTCGCTGAGGTCGGCGCGCGAACCCGACGCGTTGATATCGCCGGAGTCGAGAGCCTCGGCCCACTGACGTGTTCCGGTCGCTAGTGCGATCCAGGTTTCGGCATCCATCTCAACAACATTGGGTGGTGTGCCACGAGTGTGGTTGGGGCCTTCGATTGCTTGCACGGCGCCGTGTGGTGGAACCCGCACTTCTACCGAATTGCCTTCGGCATCTCGCCCGAGAACCTGCAACAGGTAGCGCACTGCGGTGGCGGTCGCATCGCGATCGGCTCTACCGTCTTTGACCATTCTGACGCTTGCTTCGCCAGCAATTGCGGCAATCTTCAGCTGTGCCATGGCTTAACGCTAGCAAGTAACGCTGAACGCTTGGTTAGGCTGGGGTCGTGCGAATTCTTGTTCTTGGTTCCGGTGCCCGCGAGCACGCAATTGTGACGTCCCTTCTCAGCGAGGAAGAGGCCCACGAAATCACGGCAGCGCCCGGCAATGCCGGTATTGCGTCAGTCGTTGAGACGGTGGCGCTCGACCCCACGCGCGGAAGTGTTGTCACGGAGTATGCGCTCGACAATGACATCGAGCTGGTCATCATCGGGCCAGAGGCTCCCCTCGTTGCTGGAGTTGCTGACGATCTGCGCCGCCGCGGCATCGCCGTGTTCGGCCCAGGCAAGGCTGCCGCTGCGCTTGAGGGCAGCAAGACGTTTGCGAAGCGCATTATGGATGCCGCCAACGTGCCGACCGGTCGCGCCCACCGCGCTGGTTCACTCGAGGAAGCGCTTGAGGCTCTCGACGAGTTCGGTGCCCCTTACGTGGTGAAGGCCGATGGTCTCGCCGCAGGCAAAGGCGTTCTCGTGACGGGCGACCGCAACGCGGCTGTCGACCACGCGACCTACTGGCTCGGTCAGGGCAGCGTGCTCATTGAGGAGTACCTCGCGGGCGAAGAGGTCTCCCTCTTCCTTCTCAGTGATGGCCATAATGTTGTTCCGCTCTCGCCTGCCCAGGACTACAAGCTCGCCTACGACGGCGACGATGGCCCCAATACCGGCGGCATGGGTGCATACTCCCCGCTCAACTGGCTACCCGAAAACTTCGTTGACGAAGTGATCGACACGATCGCGATTCCCACGATCCGTCAGCTCGCGAGCGAGCAAACACCCTTCATCGGGCTGCTCTACTGCGGACTCATCGTCACTCGCGAGGGCATCCGCGTAATCGAGTTCAACGCTCGCTTCGGTGACCCCGAGACGCAGGTTGTTTTACCCCGCCTCGTGACTCCGCTCAGCTCACTTCTCTATGCGGCAGCCACCGGCGGTCTCCCCGACCACGCCACACCCGTCTTCTCTGACGAGGTCGCTGTCACTGTCGTACTTGCCAGTGAGGGCTACCCCGAGAATCCCAAAATCGGTCGCACCATTACCGGTTTGGATGCGGCCCTCGCCGTTCCCGGAATCACCATCGCCCATGCGGCCACCGCCAAAAAGGGTGACGAGTTTGTAGCCACCGGCGGACGCGTGCTCAGCGTTGTCGCGACCGGCAAGACTTTCGCAGTCGCCCGCGAACGTGCCTACGAAGCGCTCGGCCACATCCACCTTGAGGGCGGCCACTTCCGCACCGATATCGCGCTTCGCGTCGCCAAGTGAGCGACGCCGTGAGCGAGTGGACGAAGACGTATTCCGGCAAAGTCCGTGACCTGTATGTGCGCGCCGACGAGCCACAGCTTGTGCTCATGGTTGCCAGTGATCGGGTCAGTGCGTTTGACCATGTGCTGGAGCCGGGTATCCCGAGCAAGGGTGCGCTGCTGACGCAGTTGAGCAAGTGGTGGTTCGCGCAGCTTCCTGATGTTGCCAACCATTTGGCGGATGCCGTCTCGGTTTCGAATGCCAGCGTCGACGCCCCCGCAGAGTTGGCCGACCGGTCGATGGTTGTGAAGCACCTCGACATGTATCCCGTGGAGTGCGTCGTGCGCGGCTACCTCTCGGGCAGCGGTTGGCTCGAGTACCAGAAGTCGCAGAGTGTGTGCGGCATTGCACTACCTGCTGGTCTCGCCGATGGCGATCGCCTGCCGGAACCGATTTACACTCCCGCGTGGAAAGCGCCGCTGGGTGAACACGACGAGAACATCAGCTTTGAGCGCACCGTGGAGCTCGTGGGTGCTGAGGTCGCGACGGCGCTTCGGGATGCTTCGCTCGACATTTTCGCGCGAGCTTCGGCCATCGCCGAGACTCGTGGTGTGATCCTCGCGGACACCAAGTTTGAGTTCGGCGCCGACCCCGAATCGGGCGCGCTCGTTCTGGCCGACGAAGTGCTCACGAGCGATTCAAGCCGTTACTGGGATGCCGAACTCTATGCCGCGGGTGGCCCCGGCCGCCTCGCGAGCTTCGATAAGCAGATCGTGCGCAACTGGCTTTCGGCCCACTGGGACAAGCAGGGCACGCCGCCCGAGCTTCCCGCCGAAATCGTGGAGCAGACCGCGGCGCGGTATCGCGAGCTGATTGAGCGGCTTGCTGTATAGGCTCGTGTTCAGGCGCTCCGAAGCATTGCGTGCTCAGCCCTTTGACACGCGATCAGAGAGCCCATCGGTCGAACCCCGTGTCTCGCAACTAATGATGAACACCGCCGTTTGGGCATTCGCTTGCGACACAGAGCGGTCGTAGAACGCCGCGCCCGAGTACCGAAGACACAGAGCAGCCCGGCGTGTAAAGTGACCCGCTCTCGGACCGGTGGTCTGGAGTGAACTTTGCTTGAACCATGGCGCGGGTGTGCGTGCACCAACTAGCCCAAGCCCAAAGCTGCTACGAGACCTGCGTCGACCAGACGCATCGTTGCCGGAGAAAAGGCCCCTAACAACGACCGTATGTCGTCTTCCCACATGTCTTCGATGTCATCGCACAAGACGCGACCGTTGACAGGCTCGCCGAATGGCACTCGCACAATCGACGCAAGCTCCGGTTTGTCGCTGGTCGTAATACGAGCCACCAAAGCGGTTCCGAGGCTCCGATTGCGACCGTTGTTCGACACGACGACGTAGTACTTTTCTACGGTCATTCCAGGAAGCGTCGCGGCGTAGACCTGACCCCTCAGAAAGTTCGTAGTCACTCGGCTCGACGCCGACCCGCTGCTGCTCTGCGTTGCGTCCGATAGTTCGTGTATTCCTCGTCGTTAGCAAGTTCACGGTAAGCAGCTAGTTCAATTGCCTCTCGGACCCGCGCCAGCCCAGCTTCAAAGACTGCGTGGACGAGCTCTGCTTCCGAAGCTTGTTCACTCACTCGTCCAGGGAGAGCACTCAGGTGCTGGGCAGACCCGCGAATCAGTTCAAGGTCTCTGATGTCTTGCGCAGACAGGGGCAGCGAAAGTCGCTTGGGGGCGGGCAACAGTATCTCGGCGGTCATGCATCAATTATGCATCACTTTTGATGCAGTTTCCACTGTTTTCGGAATGAATCAGGAAACAGCTTGCTGACCCCTTCGGAATATGCTGGGGCTATGTCGTCTTTTGTTAGGCACAGTCCACGGTGGACAGTCGATGCCCGCGCTGAGCGACCCACACTCCTTCGTAGAGCACGCCGTCACTGAGGCGTTTGACGATGCGCCTCCATCGTCGCGACGGCTCATCGTCGGGAAGTCGTTCGGTTGCCTTGCACTCCCGTGGGCGCGCCGAAACGATCCCTGCCACACAGGCGAACGTGATCTCCGTACCGGAGGCAGACCACTCACTAACCATCCCGGGCGATTGGCGCGCATCACACGCCGCTCAACGCGCAGTATTTGACAGCATTACCACTCACCTCGACGCTCCGTAAGTGCGAGATCGTGGAGCAAACCGCGGCCCGATATCGCAACTCATTGAGCCCTTGACCGCTTAGAGTCACACGATTGTGCCGCCCGACAATGCCAGCTAGGCCGAGACGGGAGCATCCATCGAGCAGGTGAAGTTACTGCGATAAGCCGTGGGAGTGATGCCAAGTTTGCGCGCAAAGTTCTGTCGCAGCACAGCCGCAGAACCGAAACCGCTTTCCCAAGCAACCTGTTCGAGCCCGAGATCAGTCTGCTCGAGGAGCCGTTGCGCATAGAGCAGCCGCTGCCGGGCGAGCCACGCACCAGGAGTTGTTCCGAGATCTAGCTTGAAGCGGCGAGCGAAAGTTCGCGGCGACATTTGGGCTTTGCGTGCGAGCTCCTCAACGGGCAGTTCCTCACGAAGGTTCTGCAGCATCCATTCGGTGACGGCAGAGAACGAGAGCGATTGCACGGCAGGCACTGGCTTGTAGATGAACTGCGCCTGCCCGCCGTCCCGTTGAGGCGCGACGACCATGCGCCGGGCGATGATGTTGGTGACCTCAGCCCCCAGCTCCTGCCGCAGCAGGTGCAGGCATGCGTCGATCCCGGCAGCGGTTCCCGCGCTCGTGATGATGCGCCCATCCTGCACATAAAGAACGTCGGGGTCGACATCGATCTGCGGGTACATGGCAGCCAGTGTGTCGGCATACATCCAGTGCGTGGTTGCTCGGCGCCCATCAAGCAATCCGGATGCGGCGAGGAGAAAAGACCCGCTGCAGATGGCCAGTACCCAAGCCCCGCGCGCAACCGCACGTTCGAGCACTGCGGCGACTCGGGGATCGACCGTGCCCCAGGTGGAACGAGGAACTGGCGTCAGAATTATCAGGTCAGCCTCGTCCGCGAATGCAAGATCATGTTCGACATTCATTGTGAACCCGATGCTGCTTCGAATAGCACCCGGCTCGGCCGCGAGCACACGGAAATCGAAAGATTGGATGCCCTCCGCTGTGCGATCGAGGCCGAAAGCCTCGCAGGCTAGCCCAAACTCGAACGGGGTAAACCCGTCTTGCACTATGACCGCAACTCGTTCCATCAAGAGACAAGACCTTCCTTGCTGAGCCCACCACCACGAGAATAATTGGCAGTTTTCATTCGATATATGGCAATACTGCCACTGTTGGCAGCTTTTAGTCGATCATAGTCTTTATGCCATGTTCATCGCAATCGCTCTCATAATTCTGTCCGTTATCGCCATCACCGCGACCGTCGTCGCGCTGCCCCACGATGGCCACCGTAGGGTGCCCACTGATTGGAGGCGGCTGCCGTAACTGGTGCGTTCACGCTCGCCAATGAGGCGCTCACGAGCGACTCACGTCCTTCAAGAGATACCGGTTCGTAGGCCACGGGTGGCCCAGACGCATGGCGAGCGTCGACAAGCGAATCGTGCGCAACTGGCTCCCCGTCGATACTGGTCGGGCCAAAACCCGCGCATGCTCAATGTGCTTTCCCGCGCCCCACTCCCAGGTCTAGCAACCAGCGATAAACACCGAAAATAATGCCTCCGCAGCGCGGCCAAGATGTCACTTCAAATTGACGACGTTCGGTGTACCTGTAATCGACCGGATTGCGGGCAGTGCGACACTGGGTTAATGGCTGAAACCTTCGAACCGGCGCTCGTTCCGGAGCTTTTGGTCGTCGACGTTGATCGCAGCCTCCGCTTTTGGCGCGACGTATGTGGCTTCGAAGTCCGCTACTCGCGACCCGAGGAGCGCTTCGCTTACATCGTGCTCGGCTCCGCCCACCTCATGCCGGAACAGATCGGAGTCGGCCGGAACTGGATCACTGGTCCGCTCGAGGCCCCGCTCGGGCGCGGAGTCAACTTTCAGATCACTGTTCCCAACACCACGCCTCTAGTCTCTGCCCTCGCGAATGCAGGCATCGAACTCCTCATGCAGCCCGAGACGAAGTGGTACCGCATCGGCGGCGAAGAGGCCGGGGTGGAGCAGTTCCTCGTTGCCGACCCTGACGGCTATCTCATCCGGTTCCAGGCGTCTCGCGGACGACGACGCGTGCAGGCGATTTCTGACTAACCCACTTTCGAGAGTTGGCTGCGCAGCCCTGAAGTCCTGTATGACGTTGTGCATTCGGGTACCAAGGATGACGGCCAAGATGCGACTCGCAAGCGAGCCGGAGCGATACCGCACGGTGTCTCGCAGCCTTAGTGCCGAGAGACTGATGAGGGATTTGCAGCTACGGCACGCGTGCGTCCACTTTACGATTGCAGCATGGCTGATTCACTCCCCCTTTCTGCCCGCCCATTGTCCGAGGTTGAGCGACCACTCGTAGAACTTGCGCGGAAAACCATTGACGCAACCACTGATGCTGGTCCGGGCAAAGACGGGGTGCACACCATGGGCGCGGCCGTGAGAGCATCCGACGGACGGACTTTCACGGGAGTAAATCTCTACCACTTCACCGGTGGCCCTTGTGCTGAACTCGTTGCTCTCGGCGCTGCCCGTGCGGCGGGGGCAACGGAGCTGACACACATCGTGGCCGTCGGAGGGCGTCGTGAGTGTCCTCGCTTCGGACCTTCTGCCACTCAGCTTCAACTACGCCGCAGAGCAGGTTTAGCTCGAAACATCCACTTGCGACACATAGTTGCGAGGAGTTCGTGTCGGCGGATGCCTTCGATGCTGATGTTCAGGGCGTTCGGTAGCCGCTGCCCGACCGGCCCGCTCTGCCTAAAAGGCCGGATGGCCCGCTGCACTCACGCGGCCAGGCTCTTGTCGGTCGGTAGTTCCGCCAGACGCCATTCGAGCATGCCCTCCGCCATCCGGCGCGCCGGGCGGCCGCCCCTGCGCAGCAGGTCCACGGCCTCATAGGCGAGCACGCAGTACGCGCCGCGGCAGTAGGCGACGATTTCACGCCCGGGGGGCAGCTCACTGATCCGCTCGGCCAACTGTTCCAGCGGGATCGAGACGGCCCCGGGAATGTGCGCCGCGCGGTACTCTTCCGGAGGACGGACGTCCAGAACCGTCACCGTGCCGTCGGCAGCACGGGCCACAAGTTCTTCCCAGGTCATTTCCCGCGCCGTCTCGTCCAGATCGGCTTCCGCGGCACGCCCGGCACTGAGGTAGTCATTGCCCCGCTCCTCCACTTCAGCCACCCGCTCCCTGGCCACTGTGCGGACCAGGTCATATAGGCGGAGGACATCATCCCCGGCTAGGTCGTAGTAGATCCGGGTGCCCTCCTTACGGATGGTGACCATGCCTGCCTGCTTCAGGGCCTGCAGGTGGGCCGAGGCCGTGCTCAGGCCCAGACCCGCGGCAGCAGCGAGGGTTTCGACACTGCGCTCCCCTTGGGAGAGGAGGTCGATCAGCTCCAGGCGTTTGCCGTTACCCATCGCCTTGCCCACCCGCGCGAACTGATCGAACAGTGCGGCTTTCTTGCCCCGGTCACCCACTACATCCTCCAAAATTCCATGTAATACTGGAATATAGTATATTCCATGTTTATCTAGAATACCAGCGCACCGCTGTCCGGCGGTGCACCCCGAAGGAGCATCCGGCCATGGCCAAACTTGAGCTGATCCCGGTCACCGACGAGGGACTGGGTAACTCGACCTATATCCTCGATCTCGGTGACGGCCGACCCGGCGACTGGACCAACACCACCAGCAAATCCCTGGAGACGAGCCGATGAGCACCGGATCAACCCACCGGACGGGCGGGGAGGAGCCCAAGCTGGGGATTACCCTCGGTCTGCGCCAGAATCTCGCCCAGTTCATACTCCTCGTGGCGGTCAACGCGCTCGTCGGCGGAACCCTAGGCCAGGAACGCACCGTGCTGCCACTGCTGGCCCAGAAGGTCTTCCAGCTGGATCTCTACACATCCGCCTTGACCTACATCCTGGCGTTCGGGCTGGCAAAGGCCGCCACGAACTACTTCGCCGGGACCCTCTCGGACCGGTACGGACGCAAACCCGTGCTCGTCGCCGGCTGGCTCATCGCCCTGCCGATCCCGCTGATGCTGATCTTCGGCCCCTCCTGGGGATGGATCGTCGCCGCCAACATCGTCCTGGGCATCAGCCAGGGCCTGACCTGGTCCACCGCCGTGATTATGAAAATGGACCTCGTCGGCCCTTCCCGCCGCGGCATGGCCATGGGCCTGAACGAAGCCGCAGGCTATCTCGGCGTCGCTGCCACAGCCCTGGCCACCGGCTACATCGCCGCGACCTACGGCCTGCGGCCTGGACCGTTCCTGCTCGGCGCCGCGTACATCGCCCTCGGCCTGGGACTCTCCGTGCTTGCCGTGAAGGAAACCCGCCACCACGCCCGGCTCGAAGCGACGAACCACGCCTCCACACGCGCCAACGCCCACGCGAAACTGAGCAACCAGGAAATTTTCACCCTGACCAGCTTCCGCGACAAATCCCTGTCCTCGGTCAGCCAGGCTGGTCTGGTCAACAACCTCAACGACGGGCTGGCTTGGGGGCTGTTCCCCGTGCTATTCGCCGCCGCAGGGCTGACCATCGAGAAGATCGGCATCCTCGCCGCTGTCTACCCTGCCGTGTGGGGTGCTGGGCAACTGGTCACCGGTGCGCTCTCGGATCGGATCGGCCGCAAGCCACTGATCGTGGGCGGCATGCTCATCCAAGCCGCTGCCCTGGGGATGGTCGCCCTCGGCCAGGACTTCGGAATCTGGCTGACCGCCGCCATCCTCCTCGGCGCCGGCACCGCCATGGTCTACCCGACCCTGCTCGCGGCTATCGGCGACGTCGCCCACCCTGCCTGGCGGGCCAGATCCGTTGGAATCTACCGCCTCTGGCGTGACGGCGGCTTCGCCGTCGGCGCGCTGCTCGCCGGAATCCTCGCGGATGCCTACGGCATCCCGGTCACGGTCGCCGTCGTCGGGGCCCTCACCGCAGCCTCGGGAATCATCGTCGCCGTGCGGATGCGCGGAACCGACCACCAACCGGCCCCACACCCCGCATAAGCGCCATCCCTTCCACTGCTTCACCACCTAAGCAGCAATTTGAGGGGGCAGCGTGGTCTGGCGCAACAATGCCCCTGATGGAGCAGCCCTCGCAGCACACGTCACCGCGGGCGACGAGCTCCGGCGCGGTTGCGGTTGCGGTTGCGGCCCACAGTCCGGTTGATGCGCCCTCGGCTGCGGTATTGAACAGCGGGTTCGGGTTGCCGTCTTCATCGATCCATTTGCGCGCGAGCAGCTCCTCCTTGGGCACGTTGCGCTGCAGGTCCGTCATGATGCCGTCGAATCGCACAGGGGAGAGCCGGTGCCCGAACGCCAGCGGCGTTGATCATGATGTCGACGGGGTGCCTGCTTCGCGCATGCTGGCGGTGAATGCGGCAACAGAGCTGAGGTCGCCGAGATCCATCTGTTCTATCTGTACACCCTTCACGGTTTCGAAGCCGAGCCCGGATTAGCCTCCGGTGACGACAGTGACAATCAGTCGATGATTTGCAGCGTCGCGATTGACTGGTCGCCTTGCAGCTGGAATTCAAAACGGCTTCGATCGCCGCGGTGATAGGCGACGAAATGTTCGATCGGTCGCCCAGTGGCATCCATGCTGACGCTACGCAGGAGTAGTAGCGAGTTGCCACTGCTGAGCCCCAACTGCTTGGCCTGTTCCGGGGAGGCAACGGTCGCTTCGGCCGAGCGCGTTCCGCTGGTTACAACGATGCCGAACTCGGCAAGCACCCCATACAACGAGTTCTCCGACATATCCACACCGAGCGTATGCGCGCCGACATCTTCGGGCATCCACGTGGTTGTCAGCGACCACGGTTCGCCGTCCACCCACCTCAGGCGATCGAGCACGACCACGGTTTCGCCCGGCTTAATCTGCAGCACTCGGGCCACGTCTTCGTTTGCTGGCTCGCTGGTGTGCCTGAGGATGTCACTGTGCACGTGCCCGCCACGCTGGGCGACCTCATCGTAAAGACCCGCCAAAGTGTGGACGAGGCTTTCTGCGACCTTCGGGCGCGACACAAAGGTGCCCTTGCCCTTAACCCGCTCGACGACGCCTTCGTGCTCCAATTGCGCAAGAGCTTGACGCACAACGGTGCGCGAGACTTCGTACTGCTCGCAAAGACGGTGTTCTCCCGGAAGCGGATCCCCTGGGCCCAACAGGCTCTTGTCAATCGTGTCAAGGATCAGCTGGCGCAACTGATCGTACATCGGCACCGCTGAGCGACGATCGATGCGGGATCCGTTGTTGAGAATTAGCTCGGTATCGAGAGTCACTTCAGTACGCTACGCCAGCATGTAGAACAACATTTGCGAACGGGGTGTACTCGCCGGAGCGAACGAAAGCTCGCGCCCCACGCGTTAAAACCTTGAAATCCTCATGCGGAACCATTGTGATCTCGAATTTCGAGTCACGGAATCGCAGGGTCAACTCTGCGAGCAGTTTGGGGCTCTTCTCGGCGATCTCTGACGAAACCGTCACGCCTTCGACTGCGAGCTCTGCCAGAACCGTGTCCAAAACATCCAAGAACTCCGGCGCCCCAGGCCGGTATGCGAGGTCGATGCGTTCGGCCCCAACGGGGATCGGCAAACCTGCGTCCGTGACAACGATGAGATCAGTGTGTCCTGTCTCAGAAATCACCCGCGACAGCTGCGGGTTGATGGTCGTGCTCGTGCTTCTCACTGGCGGGTCCCCTCGTCCGGCGTGGTGCGCATCCCGCCAGCAGCCAACAACGCGTCAACATCGCTGCGGTGCGGAAGGCTCGGAGATGCTCCGCGTTTAGTGACAGTTAAGGCGCCGGCAGCACCGGCTCGACGGATCGCGTCGTGAAGCGGCATCCCCATGGCGATGCTGGCGCTGAGATATCCGGCGAAGCTATCTCCCGCAGCCGTCGTGTCGATCGACGTCACGGGGATGGCGGGGAAGAAGGTGACTTCGTTGGCAGTGACCAGCAGGGCTCCGGCTGACGCCAGAGTGATGACGGCTGCTCCGGCTCCCCGGCCTACGAACCACATCCCTGCCTCTGCGGCGCTCGCTGTGTCGGTTACGTCGATCCCGGTCACGATGCGCGCTTCTGTCTCATTTGGCGTCACGATGTCGATGTCCGCCCAGATGGCGTCGTCTAGTGGAGCCGCCGGGGCCGGATCCAGGAGCACCGTCAAACCTTCTTTACGAGCTCGGCGAATCGCGTAGCTTGACAGTTCGGAGGGGATCTCGAGCTGCGTCAGTAGCACGGAGGATCGTGCGGAGAATTGCGCAAAAGCCTCGTCAATTTGAGCGACGCTGAGGTGTGTGTTGGCTAGCGGAACCATCACGATATCGTTTTCGCCGGAGTCATCGACGCGGATATGAGCGATTCCGGTACGTTCCCCCTCAATGGCACGCACATGGTCGATGCCGACTCCTGCATCGCGTAATCCATCCATGATGAGGTCGTGAAAGAGATCGGTTCCGACGCACGCCACAAAATGGGCATCTGCCCCGGCTAATCCGACGGCGACCGCCTGATTAGCGCCCTTTCCGCCGAGCACCAAGGTGAATTCCTCACCGAGGATGGTTTCACCGCGGGCCGGAAGGCGAGGCGAGAAGGTTGTGACATCTGCCGTGACACTCCCAACGATGATGACACCAGAACGCGATGATTTTTCAGCGGGTGGCCCATTTTCCATGCGGCGACTCTCCTTCGAGTACATTGACTTCGATACTCACCTGTAATTACATTAGCCGAAATCGCCCGCGTAAACGATAGATAAATCGCGGCTGTATCCCGAAACCGCAACGGAGAATCCATGACGAGCTCACCCCGGTTCTATGTCGACAGTGCCGATGTCGCCCGCGTAAGCGAACTACTATCTGCGAAATTAGTGTCCGGGGTCACGACAAACCCGACCATCCTCGAACGGGGAGGGCGTCGCATCACAGACCTGCCCGAGCTCTATACGAGGTGGGTGAATGAAGGTGCAGCCGAAGTCTTCTTCCAGACCTGGGGTTCCACGGCCGCTGAGATGCTCGATAACGCCGAACGCATAGCGGCGTTGGGAGAACGAGTCGTCGTTAAAGTGCCTGCCACGCAAGACGGATTCATCGTGACCCGCACCCTGACCGAACGAAGCATTCCTGTGCTCGTGACCGCGGTGTACTCGGTGGCGCAAGCCATCGCCGGGGCGGCGTATGGAGCGCGCTACCTCGCCCCTTATTTCGGGCGCCTTGGCGACAGCGGTTGCGACGCCGTCAGCCTGATAGGCCAGATGCAGAAGGTCTGTGAGGGATCGGCTACAGATGTGCTCGCAGCGAGCCTCCGCTCCCCGGAGGACATCGTGTCACTCCGTCTCGCCGGCATTCGTTACTTCACCGCAGCCCCCGACGTGATCCTTGCTGCTCTGCGGGACAAGATCAGTGAAAGTTCGGCGGCCGAGTTCGAGGCAGCAGTGGAGCGCATCTCGTCTTAGACGGACTCGGTCGACCTTCTCAACCCAGCTCGCTGGCTAGCAGCAACCACTTCTCAACACCCGCAATGTGCACGGTAGCCAGGGCTTGAGCCAATTCGGAGTCGCCACTCTCAAGAGCATCGAGGATAGCGTCGTGTTCGGCGAGGGTGCGGTCCACTGAACCGACCTGGGTGAGGCCGCGCCACACTCGTGCGCGGACGGTGCGGCTAGTCAGGCTATCGATGAGGCTGGCGAGGTAGCGGTTGCCAGACAACTCAACGATGCCGCGATGGAAATCGAGATCGTGCGCCACCAAGGTCTCGACATCCGTCGACGGATCGACTGCGGCGACCACCACGCGAAGCTTTGCGACATCGTCTGGGCCGATCGTGCGTGCGACCATCGCGGTCGCAGCCGGCTCCAGTATCCGGCGCACTTCAAAGATTTCAAGGATCGATGCGTCATCATGCAGATCAACCACAAACGAGATCGCTTCCAGCAACAGTCGCGGCTCGAGACTGGTGACATACGTGCCATCGCCGCGGCGGACATCCAGCACGCGAATGACCTCTAGGGCTTTCACCGCTTCGCGCATTGAACTGCGGGAGAGGCCGAGTCGCTCGCTGAGCTCTTTTTCGGGAGGGAGCCGGTCGCCCGGTGCGAGTTCGCCGCTAACGATCATCGCCTTGATCTTCTGAATCGCCTCATCGGTCACAGCCACGGTTCACATCCTACGTCGCGCATGCGAAACATCCGACCTCACGGGAGAATAAAGCTATGCACCTCATCGACACACATCTACACCTGTGGGATCCAGCTCTGTTCGACTACCGCTGGCTCGACGATATCCCGCCACTGCGGCGCAAATTCGGGCTTACCGAGTTGGCAGCCGCCTCGGTACCCGCGGACGGCGAATTGCGTGAGTACATATTCATGCAGGCCGACTGCGCGGCATCACAAGCGGCTGCCGAAGTCGACTGGGTGACCGCCCTGGCCGCTGAAGCCCCTATCTGCGGAATCATCGCATTCGCTCCAGTGGAGAATGATTCGGGCCTCGGCACAGCGCTCGACCACTACGCGTCCCGCCCCCTCGTGAAAGGAATACGGCGCCTGCTGCAGTCCGAGCCGGCAGAATTCTCGCAGTCGAAGGCGTTTCTGGATGGCGCACGCCGGGTTGCGGCAGCGGGCCTGACCTTCGACGCCTGCGTGACCGCCGACCAGCTCCCGGACGTCGCCCTGCTGGCGCGAAACGTGCCTGACCTGCGGATCGTCCTCGATCATCTCGGCAAGCCCGTGATCGGCGATCACGGAAATGCCGACCGCGCCGGCTTCGACCGTTGGCGGGACGATCTGCACGAAGTCGCCGCAGAACCCAACGTGTGGGTCAAGCTCTCAGGACTGCCTGCGCAGTCGACGCCGGACTGGACCCCGAGCCTCTTCACGCCCTACCT
This sequence comes from Rhodoglobus galactosidasius, assembly GCF_054957775.1. Lineage (NCBI taxonomy): Bacteria > Bacillati > Actinomycetota > Actinomycetes > Micrococcales > Microbacteriaceae > Rhodoglobus > Rhodoglobus galactosidasius. The sequence goes on from NZ_JBQIAV010000001.1 coordinate 431,392, forward strand.
AGACACAGCGGTCGAGGAGTTCGGGGTCAACCGCGTGGTATTCGGCAGCGACTGGCCGGCATCGTCGCAGCAATCCAGTTATCAGCGGTGGCTCGAGTTCGTTCAGGAGTGGATAGCCACGAGTATCGGCGGCGATGGCGCAGAGAGCATCCGGTTCGCGAACGCGCAGCGCGTATACGGACTGCAGGGCTGAGCGCCGCCTATTCACCAGGAGGTCGTAACCTCAATTCCTGCATCCCACCGTCTACCGCGATCGATGTGCCGGTCGTCGAGCCCGACAGGGGACTGACGAGGTACAGCACTGCCCCGGCGATCTCATCCGCCGACACGAGACGCCCGTGGGGTTGGCGCTTCTCAAGGGCGGCGCGCTCTGCTGCAGGGTCTTCCGCGGCGTCCAAAAGGCGCCCCACCCAGGGAGTATCCGCGGTGCCCGGGTTGACCGCGTTCACACGGATGCCCTCCCTAAGATGGTCAGCAGCCATCGCGCGGGTGAGTGCCAGAACGGCGCCTTTGGATGCCGTGTACAGTGCGCGCTGCTGGATACCCGCCGTCGCCGCGATCGATGAAGTATTGCAGACGGCGGCCGCCGGTGAGCGACGAAGCCAGGGCAGCGCTGCAGCGGTCATTCGAGCGATTCCTGTGACGTTGATGCTCAGCACCCGTGCCCACTCGTCATCGTCATTCGCGGCGATATCGCCAGCCGCACCAACCCCAGCGTTATTGATCAAGATGTCGATTCGCCCGAATCGTTCAGCGACTGCACCGACAGCCGTCGCAACGGAGGCGCGGTCGGACACATCGGCGACGAACGATGCGTGCGCGGAATCCGCACCGGCGGAATTCAGGTCGAGGACGGCGACTTGCGCCCCTTCCGCGTAGAGCTGGTCTGCAATAGCGGCCCCGATCCCAGAGGCCCCGCCCGTCACGATTGCCACTAGTCCCGCGAGCTGACCTGTGGACTCAGACATGGGCAATCTCCCCCTGTGCGACAAATTCCTGACGCTGACGCCCGAGCCCGTCGATCTCAATCTCACAGACATCTCCGGGTTTCAGGTACGGGAATCGGCCGGACAGCGCGACGCCCTCGGGAGTGCCGGTCAGCACCAGATCTCCTGGTTCCAGGGTCATGTACTGGCTGAGGTGCCACAGGATGTAGTTCACGTCGAAGATCAAGTCGCGAGTGGACGAATCCTGCCGAGGCTCCCCGTTGACCCAACTGCGCAGCCGAAGGCTACCGACATCGACGGTGTCGGGCGTGACCAGCCACGGTCCCGTGGGGGTGAAGCCGGGTGCGCACTTGCCCTTCGACCATTGGCCTCCCGAGACTTCGAGCTGGAATGCCCGCTCCGAGAGGTCGTTGGCCGTCACGAATCCGGCAATGTGAGCGGGAGAGTCAGCAGGCGATTCCAAATACGATGCGCGTTTGCCGATCACGACGCCGAGTTCGACTTCCCAGTCCGTTTTCACGCTGTTCCGGGGGATCTCGACCGTGTCGTTGGGGCCCGCTACGGTATTGGGAGTCTTCAAGAATACGATTGGGATGCTCGGGGGTTCGGATCCGGATTCGGCGGCGTGCGCCGCATAGTTCATTCCGATGCAGATGACGGCGCTTGGCCGGGCGATCGGGGCCCCGATTCGCAGTTTATCGGCGTCGTCGAGGGCAGGAAGGCTGCCCTCGACGAGCGCTGCGGCGACACGGTCGCGCGGTGCTGAGGCGAGGAACTCGCCGTTGATATCTGCCGTGATACTGCGAAGGTCGAAGTACTGTTCGCTGTCGATCACCACAGGAATCTCGCTGCCAGGATCGCCGAGACGTGCGAATTTCATGGTTCTCCTTCTCCGGCGGCCCACCTCTAAAATCGACGTCCCCGACGGGGGCGCTGAGACCGTCCACGTTGACAGTATAAACATCCGATGTCTACACTGCGATAGCTGACATCAAGGAGTCCCATGAGCCGCATCGTTGCCCTCGACACCACTGACATCCGCTTTCCCACTTCTGCCTCTTTGGATGGGTCGGACGCGATGAACCTCGATCCCGACTACTCGGCCGCCTACGTTCGGATCATTACCGACGCCGCCGACGGCATCGATGGACACAGCTTCGTCTTCACCATCGGACGCGGCAACGATGTCCAAGTCGCCGCCATCGACGCCCTCGCTGGGCACCTCGTGGGCATGGAGCTCGAACCGCTGCTGGCCGACATGGGTGGCGCATGGCGGGATCTCGTCTGGGATTCACAGCTGAGGTGGCTCGGCCCTGAGAAGGGCGTGATGCATATGGCGATCGGAGCGGTGATCAACGCTCTATGGGATATCAAGTGCAAACGCGCGGGGCTGCCACTGTGGCAACTGCTCTCCCAGATGTCGCCCGAGGAAATTGTCGCACTTGTGGACTTCCGCTACCTGACCAATGCGCTTACGCCGGAAGATGCCCTCGCGATCCTGCACAAAGCGGAGCCTGGCCGCGACGAACGCGAGCGTGCCCTTCGTGAAACCGGCTACCCTGCCTACACGACGACACCAGGATGGCTCGGATACTCGGACGAGAAACTGGCACGGCTCTGCCGCGAAGCCGTCGACGACGGTTTCGCGCAGATCAAGCTCAAGGTCGGCGCGAACCTAGACGACGACATCCGACGTCTAGGTGTGGCTCGTGACACCATCGGGCCGGACTTCCCTCTGGCGATTGACGCAAATCAGCGGTGGGAGGTCTCCGAGGCCATCGACTGGGTACGGGCACTGGCCCAATTTAACCTCGTCTGGATCGAAGAGCCAACAAGTCCCGACGACATCCTTGGCCACGCTGAGATCGCCCGTGGCGTGGCTCCCGTGCGGGTCGCCACCGGCGAGCATGCCCACAATCGCGTGGTCTTCAAGCAGCTCCTGCAAGCCGACGCAATGCACATTATGCAGATCGATTCGACGCGCGTGGGAGGGGTCAACGAGAACATTGCGAACCTTCTGCTCGCGGCCAAGTTCGGCGTGCCCGTCTGCCCGCATGCGGGAGGTGTCGGACTGTGCGAGGCGGTGCAGCACCTGTCGATGTTCGACTTCATTGCCGTCAGCGGTAGCCGCGACGGGCGCATGATCGAGTACGTCGACCACCTCCATGAACACTTCGTGGCGCCTACCGACGTGCGCGCGGGTGCCTACTTGCCGCCATCAGCCCCCGGAAACGGCATGGAAATGTATGCGACGAGCCGAACCGAGTTCACTTATGGTTCCTGAGGCACCCGAACCGGCGCAGGTAAATCCACGAAAAGCACTGGCCCTGTCATCCTTCGCCTACGGCGCCGCGAACCTCGGCAACCTCTTCCGGGAGATCACCGATGATCAGGCCTGGGAGATTCTCCAGACAGCATGGGACGTCGGAGTTCGATACTTCGACACGGCACCGCACTACGGTCTCGGGCTCTCCGAGCGTCGCCTTGGCGCGTTCCTCGCCACCAAACCGCGCGATGAGTTCGTTATTTCCACCAAGGTGGGACGCCTGCTGCGCCCCAACCCGGAGGGCGAAGGCTCGCTCGACACCGAGAACGATTTCTGGGTTCCGGCATCCCTGCGGCGCGTGTGGGACTTCTCGGCAGCCGGGATTCAGAGTTCATTGGAGGAGTCGCTCGACCGCCTCGGGCTAGACCGCGTCGACGTTCTCTACTTGCATGATCCCGAGCGATACGATCTGGATGTTGCCATCGACGAGGCACTGCCAGCTCTGGTGGCCCTGCGCGAGGCGGGAACAGTCAGCGCGATCGGCGTAGGTTCCATGGCAATAGACTCACTGCTGGCGTGCACGACACGCGCCGATCTGGATCTGGATCTGCTCATGATCGCGGGCCGCTACACGCTGGCAGAGCAGCCAGCCGCCGCCGACCTTTTGCCTGCCTGCCACAACCTTGGCACCGGTGTTGTTGCGGCGTCTGTATTCAACTCTGGACTGCTGTCCACAGAGAATCCTTCGGCGGACGGTCGCTACGAATACGGCTCCGTGCCGCCCGAGCTCTGGGAGCGAGTGCTTGCCATCACCGAAGTCTGCGGAAGTTTCGATGTACCGCTGCCTGCGGCTGCCCTCCAATACACCCTGCGTGACCGGGCCGTGAGATCAGTCGTCGTCGGAGGCAGCCGGCCCACGCAACTGCGCCAGAACGCTGAGTACATGGCCAGCGATATTCCAGAAGAGTTCTGGACGACACTGGCCGACCGCGGCCTTATTCCTGCCTGATCCCTGCGAAAGATTGGAACGACGATGCTTGAAGGAATCCATCCCCTGCTCAGCGGCGAACTGCTGCTCCAATTGGATGCGATGGGCCACAGCGACGCGGTCGTCATCGCAGACGCACACTTTCCCGCATCAGCGCTCGCCCGTCGCCTCATTACCTTGCCCGGCACAACCACGCCTGAAGTGCTGGCCGCGATCCGCACGGTGATCCCCCTCGATGACACCCCATCTTTAGATCTGATGACCTCGGCCGATGGGGCAATCCTCGACGTGCAGAGTGAGCTCATGGCTGCGGCGGGTACCTCGGTGGACTCGATGCGCTTCATCGATCGGTTTGATTATTATGAAGCGGCCAAGGACGCATTCGTCATCGTTCGCACCGGTGAGACCCGCAAGTACGGTAACGCCCTGTTGCGCAAAGGTGTCGTGGGGCAGAGAGCATGACCTGCACCGCGGAAGTCGCCACCCGAAATGTGGCGCAATCAGTGCATCGTGATCGATTCCACTCCGCGGATCCGATCGCGAATGAAGCGATTGGCGTGCGCCGCGAGGTCGTCGGAGTCTTGCCAGAGGTTGCGCCAAATCGCGAGCGTGTTGCTCAAGTCGGCGTTGACAACAGCAGACGAGAACGATTCGAAGACGACCGGACCGTCGTACCCGACGCGCGCGAGCCCTCGAAAGAGGGCGTCAAAGTCGACCGTGCCGGACCCCAGGTAACCTCGGTGGCTTTCGCCGATGTGGACGTATCCGAGCCTATCCCCGGCGTCGAGTACGGGGCTGAACTGATCCGACTCCTCGATGTTCATGTGGTAGGTGTCCAAATGCACCGAGACGTTGTCACTCTCAACTCGGTCGAGGTAGGACAGGGCGCCGCGGGCGGTATTGAACACGTTCGACTCATATCGATTGACGACCTCAAGCGACAAACGAATCCCGCGCGCCGCCGCCTTCTTCGCGACTCTGTCGATGGCCGCCGCGCTCGCCGCGATTCCCGCTTCCGTCGGCGGCATCCCATACTTGCGCATTGCCGAGTAGATCACTCCGCACAGAACGTCGCCCCCCATCGTTGCGACATGGTCGAGGCACTTCTCCAGCACCGATTCACCCCGGGCAACAATCGACGGGTCGCCGCTAGACAGGTCGGTATGCTCCGTGAGTCCGAGAGATGCGGTCACCGCGAGACCGTTGTCCTGCAGCATCCGTGCCGCCAAATCCGCGTCGAATCCGTCAGGATCCATCAGCGGGATCTCAATGAGATCAAAGCCGGCAGCCTTGGTTCCCTCGATCGCTGTGCGCAACCCGTTCTCGTCGAATGTGCCCGTGAATACCAAAGCATGAGTGCCGATAAGCATGATGTTGCCTCCCCCTCGCTGGGTGTTTCCCAGACCCGTGACCAAGATGTTATTACAAGTGTCGCGTTCCGTGCGATCTTTAGATACATTGGGATACAACTTGCAAGTATTTCTTCGCAGACCCTGCGATCCACCAGATTCTTCGCTCGTGAACTAGAGCGACCGAACCAACCTCCGACGAAGCAGGTGCAGCAGTGACGAAACCAATCCTCAAGGTTGAGGGGATCAGCAAAAGCTTCCCCGGAGTGAAGGCGCTCGACGACGTCCACCTCGAAGTCCACCCCGGCGAAGTGCTGGTTCTGGTCGGCGAGAACGGCGCAGGTAAGTCGTCGCTGATGAAGATCCTCTCCGGTATCTACACCAAAGACGCGGGCCGGATCTACTTCAAAGGCAACGAGGTCGACATTTCGAGCCCGCTGCACGCGCAGCAGCTCGGCGTCACCATCATCCACCAAGAGATGAACCTGATGTCCGACCTCACGGTCGCGCAAAATATTTACATAGGCCGTGAGCCAATGGCCGGACCCTTTCTCTCCGAAGCGAAGCTGAACAAGGCCGCCACTGAGTTGCTCACCCGGCTGAACATCAAGCTCGATGCAAAGCAACGCGTAGGCGAACTGACGGTAGCCAAACGACAGATGGTTGAGATCGCCAAAGCGCTGTCATTCGATGCCAAAGTTCTCATAATGGATGAGCCGACCTCCGCCCTCACCGACACTGAGGTGGAGGTGCTGTTCACGCTGATCGAACAGCTCAAAGCTGCGGGCACCGGCATCATTTACATCTCGCATCGAATGGACGAACTCAAACGGCTTGCCGATCGAGTCACCGTGCTGCGGGATGGGGCATACATTGGAACGCTGACCCGGGATGAGATCGATATCCCGACGATTATTGAAATGATGGTCGGCCGCCAGCTCGAAGAGGGCAAACGGCCGAACGCTAAAGAGCATGCGGCAGACCCCACCGTATTGAGCGTTCGAGGGCTCTCAACCAAGCACCTACTGAGAGATGTCTCATTCGATCTCAAGCGCGGCGAGATCCTCGGATTCGCTGGTCTGATGGGCGCCGGTCGCACTGAAACAGCACGAGCGCTCATCAAAGCAGACCCGAGCACCGCGGGCACCGTTGAGATCAACGGCAAGGTCGCGCGCATCAAGCAGCCAGCGGATGCCGTTCGACTCGGAATCGGTTACCTATCGGAGGACCGAAGGCTCCTCGGTTTGATGCTTGAGCAAGACGTCACTTTCAACACGATTCTCGCCTCGCTGCCGCAGTTCGCGAGCAAAACCGGCGTCATGAAAGACGGCAAAGCGAAGACCATCGCTAAAGATCACGTGCAAAACCTGCGCATCAAGACGCCGTCGGTGGATCAAATGGTGAAGCTGCTCTCTGGCGGCAACCAACAGAAAGTTGTCATAGCGAAGTGGCTCGTCCGCGATTGCGATGTGTTGATCTTTGACGAACCAACGCGAGGTATCGACGTCGGCGCAAAAGAAGAAATCTATCGCTTACTTCAGGAGCTTGCGCGCAAAGGTAAATCAATCATTGTTATTTCGTCGGAGCTCCCCGAGATTCTGCGCGTCGCCAATCGCATCATTGTGATGGCGGGCGGCCGGATCACCGGAGAGCTGCAAAACGAAGAAGCTAGTCAGGAGAAAATCATGAACCTTGCGACCCACGGTGGAGGCGACGAATGAGCACACCAAAAGATTCCGGACCATCCACAACGACGATGATCCAACTAGCGGTCTCCGGGGAAAAGCAGAGAGGTGGTATCCGGTCCTTCCTCAAACAACAAGCGCAACAATCGCTCGCATTCGGCACGCTGATCGTTCTGGTTGTCTTCTTCTCTATCGCCAGCCCTGCGTTCCTTACTTGGCCGAACATCTCCGGTGTTCTCTTAGCGACGGCCGTAATCGGCATCCTGGCGCTCGGCACGACGTTCGTGATCATCACCGGGGGCATCGACCTGTCGATCGGTACCGGAATGACGCTTGCCGCTGTGATGACCGGTGTGTTCATCGTCAACATGGGTGTTCCGGTATGGCTCGGCGTGATTGGCGGCATATTGACCGGTGGCCTCATGGGCTTCGTCAACGGTCTTAATATTGCGTACCTGAAACTTCCGCCTTTCATCGCGACGCTCGCAATGATGTTGATCGCACAGGGATTGTCTCTGATTATCTCTGGTGTGCGCCCCATCTACTTCTCGGGGGTCGCCCCTGAGTTCTCACAGATCGCGCTCGGAAACCTGATCCCCAGCTTTCCCAACGCAGTGCTCATCACGATCGTGGTCGCGCTCATCGCCTACCTCGTTCTCGGAAAGACGATTCTTGGGCGCTACACCTTCGCGATCGGCTCGAACGAGGAAGCTACTCGGCTGTCTGGCGTCAACACCCGCAGGTGGAAGATTCTGGTTTACACCTTCGCCGGGCTCTTCACCGGTATCGCCGGCGTACTGATCGCTTCACGACTCGACTCCGCCCAGCCACAGCTGGGCGTCGGGTACGAGCTGCAGGCCATCGCGGCAGTCATCATCGGCGGCACTTCACTGCTCGGTGGCCGCGGGTCCATCCTCGGAACCGTTATCGGCGCACTCATCATGAGTGTCGTCATCAACGGCCTACGGATTATGTCGATCCAAACCGAATGGCAGAACGTTGTCGTCGGCGTTGTCATCCTCATCGCTGTCTACTTCGATACCCTGCGCAACCGCACGAGCGCATAACCCACCCCAAAAACCAACCTGTCCCATCGCCGACAGCACCGTCGGGATTACACAAAAATGGAGAAGCAATGAAATACGGCAGAAAATTAGCAGTCGCCGCAATCACCCTCGCCGCCCTCAGCGTCGCGGCGTGCTCGTCTGGTGACACCACAGGCGGAGATTCCGGCGCAGACGGATCAGGAGATGAGTTGTACATCGCGCTCGTTTCCAAGGGTTTCCAGCACCAGTTCTGGCAAGCAGTCAAGCAGGGCGCCGAAGAGCGGGCCGCCGAGCTGGGTGTGACCATCACCTTCGATGGCCCCGCATCCGAAACAGAAATCGATGCACAGCTGCAGATGCTGCAGACCGCCATCGACAAGGACCCGATTGCAATCGGCTACGCCGCCCTCGACCCGGAGGCCTGCATCTCGCTGTACGAAAAAGCTGAGGCTGCAGACATCCCCATTGTTGAGTTCGACGCACCATGCAACAGCGATTACTCGCAGAACCTCTCCGCGACCGACAACAAAGTAGCTGGCGGAATCGCTGCGGAGCACATGGCCGATCTCATCGGCGGCAAGGGTGAGGTCGCAATCGTTGGCCACAGCCAGATCAACTCAACCGGTGTCGAGCGTCGCGACGGCTTCGTCGAGAAGATCGAAGCTGACTACCCCGACATCAAGATCGTCGACATCCAGTACGGTGACGGCGACCACTTGAAGTCGGCTGACATTGCGAAGGCAATCATCGCTGCAAACCCGAACCTCAAGGGCCTCTACGGCACCAACGAAGGCTCGGCTATCGGTATCGTCAACGCCGTATCTGAACTCGGCTTGGAGCCCGGCGAGCTCACTATCATCGGCTTCGACTCAGGCGCAGCACAGATCAACGCGATCAAGAGCGGCGTAATGGCTGGAGCAATAACGCAGGACCCGATCGGCATCGGACAGTCGGTCGTTCAGGCTGCTTACGACGCCTACATGGGCGAAACCCTCGAACCGTTCACTGACACCGGTTCGTTCTGGTACGACTCGACCAACATTGATGACCCGAAGATTGCCGCGGTCCTCTACGAGTAGAGCGCAACACACAACGACAGAAGCCCTCCACCTTGCGGTGGAGGGCTTCTGTGCGTCAACGTCGTTGCCGACACCAGATCGACGCCCGGGATCGAGGCCGGTCAGTCGGCGTCGAGGAATACCGCCGGGTTGCTAACCGTAAGCTGCTGAACGGCTTTGTCACCAACACGTTCCCGCAGCCGCGGAAGGTAGCGATCGCCCAGATAGGCGAGTCCGGGCATCCCGCCGTAAGCGATGTATCGAGTTGCGCGAGCGACATCGCCGCCCAGCAGAATGCGATGCTCGCCGCCGCCGCGAACAATCTGTTCCGTCAGGCCCAGCAGTTGCTCGTCTGAAAACAGCTTCGCTCGGGCCGCCCCGTCATAACCAAGCCATGCACCGCGCTCTACCAATGACAGGTGCAGCCCCGCATCAAGAACTCTGTCTGCATGCGCAAGAACGATGCGGTCGCCACTGACGCCGTGCGCTTCGAGGATGTCGAGCACCTCGTGCGCCGCCGTGCAAAACTCGAGGTGAACCATCACGGGTCGACCAGTTCGCTGATGTGCGATCGCTACGGCCTCCAGAGTTTCCCGTTCGAACCGGGAAATCGCCCAATAGTCAACGCCAGCCTTGATAATTCCGGCACGCACGGGTTGTCCGGCGGGCGAGAGAACTGCAGCAGGGAGCACCCCGGACGATGAAAAGTCATCGGCCTGCGGCATCCCACGCTCAATATCGTCGCAAAACAGCGCGGCACGCGCGTCAACAGTTAGCCTCCGCAGTGGGTGATCAGTGGCGTAATGTGCGTCGCGATGCGCGCCTGTCGTCGCAATGATTCCGATGTCTGCTGCCGCGCTGATGCGAGCAAGACCTCCAGGATCGCGGCCCAGCCCCACCGGCGTAGCATCGACCATAGCGGCGAAACCACTGGCCTTGAGAGAAACGGCCTCTGCTTGCGACGCAGCTTCGTCGGTGAGTTCATCCCCGACAAGTAGCGGACTCACTTGGAAAAGATGCTCGTGGTAGTTCGTGGCTCCGAGTTCGGAAGCGGGAACATCGCCGAGCACCGTGCGGATCATTACTGTGCTCTCGCGAATTCCGCGGCATCGGCGAGCTCATCCACGAGTTCCGGAGTCATAGTCACGCCGAAGACCTCGCCGATCACTTGCGTCCATCCGTGAATAAAATAGCGCCAGCCGTCGACGACGGTAAGACCGCGTGCGTCCTGCTGCGACCGCGCGTGGTGCAAAAAGTCGAGGCTGCCTCGGTAGTTAAATTCCCAGGCTATTCCCTCTGCTGGGAACACGGCGTCCTGCGGAATTGGCGACCCTGGTCGGTCCTTGCCGAGCCCAGTCGCGTTCACAATGAGGCTTCCTGCCGGTGCTGCGGCCAGCAACTCGCCAGTAGATGAGCCTGCTGGATTCACGTATCGGATCGCGCCTTCCGGCGTTCCGCGACGCTCATGAACACTCGCGAGGTGCGCTAGCCGAGCATCGCTGGTATCGACCACTGTGATTGTTTTCGGCACGTCAGCCCGCTCAACCAGATGCCAACTCAATGCGGTGCCAGCACCGCCTGCACCGAGAATCAGCGCCTCGCCCGACGAATCGTCGAAGTGTGTTGGCGACAGAAACTCGTTCAATGCGAGCCCCACCGTGATCGGATCCTTCGCATGTCCCATGAGTTTGCCGTCGCGCTTGGAGATGCTAGAAACTTCACCGCACAGCGTCGCAAAGCGATCGAGTTCTGAGAACAAGTTCTGAGCAGCGTCAAACAGCGCCATCTTATGCGTCGTCACCAGCGCCCCAAGATGATCGGGATCGTCGCGAATCTTCTCGACGAGAGCGCGATAGCCAGCTGGCGAAGCATCCATAGGTAGGTCGTGACCGACAAGATCTCGCGTCGGCAGATCGAGCAACTCGGCCCAGCGTGGAAAAACTTTCATGATCGACGACGACGACGTGCTGACACCGACGAACCCCATATATTGGGTCACTTGGCTGCTCCTTCCCGGACGGCTGCGACCGCCGCAACGAAGCGCTTCGCGCGTGACTCAATCTCACTCATTTCGCCAGAGGCTAGAGCAGATGAAGGCACAAGATCACCGCCCGCTCCCACAGCGATAGCACCAGCGGCGAACCACTCGGCAAGATTGTCAGGGTTCACTCCGCCGGTCGGCATAAGAGAAACATCAGGAAAGGGTCCGCGCAAGGCACCGAGGTAGGACGGTCCTCCAAGCGATGCCGGGAAAATCTTGACGACATCTACCCCGATGCTCATTGCCTGCATGATCTCCGAGGGCGTGAGAGCGCCAGTCATGACCACTAGCCCCGTCTCACGCATAGCCGCCGTTAGCGGAACCGACGTTCCAGGGCTGACGAGAAAGCGCGCTCCGGCGGATGCTGCCGATTCAGCCTGTTCCGCCGTGGTCACTGTTCCGGCACCAATGTAGGCGGCGTCGCCGTGTCGGCGCACGAGTTCCGCGATCACCGCGGCGGCATCCGGTGTCGAGTACGTCACTTCGATCCCCGTGATGCCGCTTCGAATCAGCGCTTCGGATGCATCAAGCGCAATCTCTGGGGACGGCGCACGAAGCACGGCGAGAACCGCTGCCTCGCGGAGTCGTTGGAGGCGGTCTGTCATGATCGAACTTCTTCCTTGTCGTGGATCAAATCTTTGGTGAGGCGGAATCGTTGGCGCCAACGGTGGACGAAGGAACTGGGTGGGGAGGGAGCCTACCCGCCAAGACGGCCATGACATTCTCGACCGCGAGAGCGCCCATACCGTCGACGGCTTCGACGGTCTGAGCACCAAGGTGCGGCGTGATTACCACTCGGTTACTGATGTCATCCGCCAACAGCGGCGAATCGCCTGACCCCGCAGTATCACCGTTCAACGTGTCAGCGGCATAGGCGCTGACACGGCCGTCACGCAACGCTTGGGCAAGTGCAGACTCATCGATCAGGTCGGGCCGGGCCGTATTTACGAGCACCAGACCGGGATGGGCATGTGCCAGCCACTCAGCGTCAACGATCGCGCGCCCCCCTGGTGCGTGCAGCGAGACTACATCGCAGTCAGCGGCGATTGAGAGGGCATCTCCCGGAGTCGCCCCGAGTGCCTTCACCTGTTCTTCAGAGAGAAAAGGGTCGGCGGCGATGATCATCGACCCGAACCCGGAAAGGCGCCGTGCGACTCCTTGCCCAATGCGCCCGAATCCGACGATTCCGACGGTTGCTGCACCCAGTTCCCGTCCGCGACGCACTGTCCAGTCCCCCGCACGGACGCGCTTGTCGCCATCAACAGTGTGACGCAGCGCGGCAAGAATCAACCCAACGGCATGGTCGGCTACGGCGTCAGAATTGGCACCGGGGGTATTCGTAACGACCACGCCAGCGCTGTTGGCAGCATCCACATCGACTGCCTCAAAGCCGACCCCATAGCGGGCGACAATACGAAGATCGGGGGCCGCACTCAAGTGTGCCGCTGTGACCGGAGCGGTTCCAGCGATCCATGCATCGGCGCCTGCCAATAGTGGTGCTAACACTGTGAGATCGTGGTCTGCCGCCCCCCGGACGACGGTGTGCCCGGCGGCCTCTAGGCGAGCAAGCAGATCAATGGTTCCGCTGGAGAATGAGCGACTGGTCGCGAGAACTACGGCCATTACTGGCTCCTTTTCGTGAACCAAGGCTCAAGCGCCTGGTAGGCCTCAACAAACTCGGAATGACGCCGAAGATACTCACGGTGACGGTCGGCTGTCGGAACAAATTCCGCGACCACCTCGCTCAGCGCACGAGCGGCGCTGAAATCGGTAAGTCCCAGCCCGACCGCTCCGGTCACTGCAGCACCGAGACTGTTGGCCTCACTCACCACCGTGCGGCGCCGAACCGGAACACCCCAGACATCGGCTAATAGCTGCAGCACGCTGTCGCTTGCCGCTGCACCTCCGACCGCATCGATTCGGTCAAGGGACGCACCCGCATCGCGGAACGCTTGAATGCAGCTGAAGAGGTTGAACGCCACCCCCTCCAGCACCGCACGGGTCAGATGTGAACGTCCGTGATGGCGACTGAGCCCGACAAAGGCTGCACGCGCATCTGCATTCCACCATGGCGAGCGCTCGCCGAGTAGGTAGGGAAGAAAGTAGAGACCGTCAGTGTCGTCTTGAACGCCGTCGCTGTCGGCAATGAGTGCTTTCACGTCGGGGCGTGCAGGATCGGGAGCCAGCACTTCGTTGATCCACGCGATGGAGGCACCACCCGCTTGCATTGTGGCAGTCGCCACATACATTTCGGGAACGACATGGTCGAACGTGAAGGTGCGCATCGCCGGGTCGTGCACGGGGGTCTCGCTCGCAAACGAAATCCACGATGACGTCCCTAAGCTCACGTAAGCACCGTCGGACGGAGCAACGATTGCCGATCCGACAGCAGCTATTGGGCCGTCACCGCCGCCCATGACTACCTGTACCGAACGGGGCAACCCGAGGCGATCAGCGGCGGCAGCGGTGAGAGTGCCCACGACATCGGTCGACTCAAGGATTTCAGGGAACAGCGAACCGTCGAGCCCCGCGGCGGCGAGAACTTCACGCGACCACCTGCCAGCGCGCTGATCGTACGCATTTGTGCCGGAGGCATCTGAGCGGTCCGTCGCCAGACGACCGGTAAGCCGATGCACCACATAGTCTTTTGCCAGAGCAAAATGGCGGGCGCGAGCGAAAGTCTGAGGTTCTTTGTCGCGCACCCACATGACCTTCTCTACCGAGTAGGTGGGGTCGAGCCGGTGGCCAAGAAGGGTATAGGCGTAATCCCGGCCGAGAGCAGCGGCTAGTTGTGCTGCCTGCTGTGCGCTGCGAGTGTCTGCCCAAATGATCGCGGGTCGCACCGGCTCGAAAGCCGAATCGAGAAGAACTGCGCCCATCATTTGGCCGCTCACCACCAACCCCTCAACCGATGCCGCGTCAACTCCGGAGCTCTCGGTGAGTTGCCGGGTGGCGTCGACGACGGCGTTCCACCAATCGTCGGGATCCTGCTCGGCGACTCCTCCTGCTGCAAAGTGCGCGCCGTACGACACCGTGACCGACGCGAGAAGCCGCCCCTGGTCGGTGTGCAGAGATGCCTTGTTCCCGGTAGTTCCGAGGTCGTGCGCGATCAGCATGGTATTAGCCGGCGTAAGGTCGCAGGTCGGCGCCGCCGCTGCTGGCGAACGCTCTCTTGCCCATTCCGTTCTCCAGCACCCACCCGTAGTCGTGACCAGCACCTCCCGGGTAGACCGCGAGGAACGAATACGGGTCGGATCCGACGTTGATCGAGCGGTGGGCCCATCCGGGTGGGATGTATCCGATTGTTCCGGGGCTCATCTCAATCCACTCGGTGCGCTCGCCGTCGAACATCAATAGTCCGCCGCTGCCTTTCAGCCCGAGATAAATCTCACCTTGGTGATTGGGGTGCTGGTGACCTTTAGTCATCCATAGTTCACCACCAGTGGTGCCCGGCTGGATTGTCGTTATCGATTGCGGCAACTCGCGGTCAAGCTCCGGCACTGGCGATGAGTTCACGGTGTAAACAACGGGATCCTCTCCCTCCGCTGCCGCACGCCAGTCTTCAGCGTCGAGAAAGAGACCTTCTAGATCAGACATACGACGAGTTAGCGTCGGACCTTCCGGGCTCAGAGTCAATTTCTCCTGATCAAAGGCGATCGCAAAGGGCAGCACGGGCTGCTCGCGGAAGTCGGACATTCGGTCTCCTCGACGGCTCTGTCGCTTAGCCCTTATCGCCGCGGCCACGCGAACCTGTTATTACAAGCCAATGTAACATGTAATTACAGGTGAGCGAAAGGGGCAGTTCACGAGAATGAGTTGCGTTCGTGCGTGATCTGCCCCTCCCCGAACCCGAATCAGATCGCGACGTCCCCGATCAGATGCACTGTGACACCGAGCCGGTCGAAGAGGGCCGCTTTAGCTAGCAACGCCTTGTCTGCCGTCTCCGCATCAGGCGCGTAGACAACCTGAGCGTGATTCGCCTTGTGGCGTGCCATGAACTGATCGCGTGAAACGCCGTGCAAAACAATATGCGCGATCGGCCATTCAGGATTCGTGGCGTCCTTTCGTCGCTGGCTCTCTTCGGCAGGCAAATCCGCGACGCTTCCGCGGAAGATGTCGAGGTGCAGGCCGCCCTCAGCAATGTAGACCCGACTGATTACGACCTCTCCTGGCTTTGACACGCCATTGATTGTCGACCCGCCGGCGGGGAAAAATACGGGCCCTTGACGCCAGCCCTCAGCCTTGTCCCATCCGCCCAAATGCGACCCGGGCACCGATCCAGATATCTCGTACACCCACACAAACTGTCCGTCGAATTCCTCGCCCCACCGAACGTCGTGCAGGGTGTTGTCGGGCACCAACCCCATCGCGGTCCAAACGCGGTCAGTGATCAGGGCATCAACCGCCACGCCCTCATCAGCTTCGTTGAAGTGCGGAAACGCGCGACCTTCATGGAGTACTCGCGAACCGTCGCGAGAAGTCACTGGCGGACGATCGCTCGAGTTAAGCAGCCCCTCGGCGAGATCCGACGCTGGCACCAGATCTTTCAATCCTTGCTGGTACTGGATACCCACCGCGTCGAGCCCGAAATCGTCACCCATCCGTAGCGCCGCAATGTACATCTTGTACTGCCAGCTCAGCTGAGTCTCGGTCAGTTCGGTGGCTTCGTCCGTTCCAACTCGGAAGGTCATCCCTTGTTCGATCAGCCACGAGCCGACCGCAGCGGCTTCCTCGTCGGTGACCGTCAACATTTCGGCATACAGGGCTGACTGCGACAGTCGCTCCTTGTAGATGCCGAGAGGGTTCAGCAGCTCATCGTCGAAAATCGCGTTGTACATACCCATGCAACCCTCGTCGAACACCCCAATAATGGCTTTGTCCGCGAGCAATTGATCAGCCAGCGCATAGCCGAGCTCGCGCTCGGGACTTTCCGGAAGGGTGGGCAAGGGACGAACGTGCGAGGCATCGTGGGTGATGGTTCCCGTGTCGACCCACTCCTTCAGACCCGCTCGGAACCAGTCATCAGTGAAGTCCACGCTCCAGATTGACGAGTATTCCCTGTCCATCTTCGTCAAGCCCGCGTTCAGGCCGAGCAGGCCCACTAGGCCTGGCCAGTCGCCGGCGAAATTAGCGACCGTGAGAATGGGGCCTTGGTGCGTACGAAGGCCAGCAAGTACGTGGTGGCTGTACTGCCAGACGGCTTCGGCAACGATGAGGGGGGCGTTTGGCGGGATGTTTTTGAATACCTCAAGACCCATTCGCTGGCTCGAAATGAAACCGTGGCCCGTTTCTGGATCAACGTCGTTGGCTCGGACGACACTCCATCCGAGGCCAGCAAGCGCAGCCGTCACGTCAGCCTCCATCGCCGCCTGCGTAGGCCAACCCGCAGAGTTCGCAGATTCTCGCAGATCGCCGCTAGCGATGAGATACGCGGTTGCGGGCGGGGCGGACTGAAGCTCGCGCACCTGCGGGAGTGTGTACATGGTCATGGATGGTCCTTCCGTTGACGGGAGTTAGCCGTGCTCGTGCCGCTGACGTGCAGCGAGGTCATGGACGACGGACGTCGTACCAGCGTAAAGATCGAGGTAAAGCGCGAATAGTTCATCGTAGAACTCCGAGCTTTCGTCGTTCGGATGAATCATAGAGGCGACAGGATTCCATTCCTCGATCCGGGGACGCTCTTCCGAGGGGGCAACGGAGAGTGCGGCCAAGAAGGCGGCTCCGTAGCTCGCGCCGACCGTTGTCTCAGGAACCTCCTGAACTAGCCCCGTAATGTCAGAGACGATCTGCAGCCAGAGAGCACCTTGCGTTCCACCACCCACTGCCACGATTCTGCGGATGTCGGCGCCCGCGGCTCGCATAGTCTCGACGTTGTGTCGCACTCCGAAAGCGGTCGCTTCCAGAGCTGCCCGGTACAGGTCGCCCCGCGTGTGGGCGAGAGTGAGCCCGGCGATCACCCCTCGCGCGTCGGGATCGAGGATCGGTGTGCGTTCTCCGGCAAAGTACGGAAGCATGAGGAGGCCGTTCGCGCCCGGACCGGAAGCTTCCGCTTCCACGAGCAGTTCGGAGTATTCCGCGCGCGTCAAACCAGCGATCCACCCTGTCAGGGCGCCGGATGTGGCGAGTCCCCCTGCAAGGTTGCGCGTTCCAGGAAACGCGCCCACCGTCGTCCACATCGACGGCGTGCGCAGAGTCTCTGCACCGGTCGCGATGAGAAACATTGTGGTGCCGTACATGAGCATCAGGTCGCCGTTCCCGTGCGCACCGACGCTCACTGCTTCGGTCCACGCGTCGATTGTGCCTGTAATGACGGGCGTGCCCTCGGTAATTCCTGTGAGAGCGGATGCCTCGGACGTAACGGTTCCCGCAACATCGCCCGCCCACGTGAGCCGCGGTGCTTCGATGCCTGGTGCATAGCGGTTCCACCACGGCTCATGCCACTGCTCTGCCTCGACGTTGTATAGAGGCGACAATTGACTAGCGGACTGATGATCGAGCACGTAGGTACCCGTCAGCTTGTACGCGAGCCAAGATGCCGGCATGAACAGCCGACGGGCGCGTTCGTAGGCCTCCGGCTCTTCTTCGGCGACCCAGACGATCTTCGGGCCGCCCGCCTGCGTAGTCAGGGTGGACCCACCGACTCGCGTGATCTCGTCAACTCCGAGCTCGCACGTCATCCGCTCGATCTGCGCCGTCGCTCGCGTGTCGACACCGTACAGGATCGCCGGGCGAACAGGCACGCCCTCCTCATCGACGAGAAGAACGCAGGGACCCATGCCGCTCACTCCGACTGCGGCAATCTCGGGTTCGTGAGCGGAAGCGTCATCAAGCAGCCGCCGTGAGAGCTCAGCAAACTCGGTCCACCACACTGTGGCGTCCATCTCAACATGACCACTGCGCGGGCGGCTGACATCGTGCGGTGTAGTGACGCTGGCGAGAACTCGGCCGGCAGCATCGACGAGGACGCCTTTGCTGCTGGATGTGCCGATATCTACGCCGAGGGTGCAACGGGCAACCATGGGGTCCTCCTCAAGCTGTTCGGGCACGTCAACGCAGTCTAGATAGGTGAGCCCCCACGATCGTAGGCGACGCCGGATCATTTCTGGGACATGCGGATGAACTAGCAGCCCCTGTCGAGCAACGGAAGCCGCCACATTCACTGTTTCAAACCGTACCGCACTGGTACTGAGCACCATCGAGCCTTGCTGTTCTGCAACATGGATCGCAACCCGCGCATACCCAATGAGCTTTTCCCTGTCGCACCCCGTGTCTCGCAACCATTCCATCTCGCATCCCAGGGGATATGGGACATCGGCGCCTCGCCACGGAGCGGTATGACCAATTATACTCGTGATTATGAAGACTGCAATTTCAGTGCCTGACGGTGATTTCGAGCGGTTTGAACGAATCGCGGCTCGACACGGGATGAACCGATCAGAGTTCTTTCGGCTCGCCGCTCAACGCTTTGCCAATGAGCTCGAGGGCGAGTCTGAGTTGACTGCGATAGCAAACGCAGTGATCGCTCGCGTCGGGCAACCATCAGAGGACGGCATATTCCTTCGCGAATCTGAGCAGACGAAACGGGACGGTGTGGAGTGGTGATCGCCCACGGGGACGTCGTGTGGGTGGACTTCGGAGTTCCTCGAGGATCGGAACCAGCGAAGGTTCGACCCGCAGTCGTTATGCAGGAGAACTGGCTACTCGCGACCGACATCGCCACAGTCCTTGTCGTGCCGCTCACCTCGAACATCGCACTCGAGGCATTCCCCGGCAACGTCCTCGTACCCAGGGAAGCATCCGCTCTTGACAAGGAATCGGTCGCAGTTGTATCCCAACTGGGTCCCGTCAGCCGCGAGTTCCTGGACCCCTATCCGGCCGGTCATGTGCCGGGGTATGTGCTGTCCAAGATTGCAGACGGCATCAGATTAGTCACCGGGATCTGACTGCCAAACGCTCACAGTCACGAATCTGGCCAGCGCGCTCAGCGACCCACACTCCTTCGGTTGCTTTGCCCTCCCGTGGGCGCGTCGCGACGACGTAAGCGCGACACCTCAGCGGCTTACGCGGCAACCACCCTCAGCGGCAGCGACGACAGTCCCTTGAGGGTGTTGTGCAGGTAGGGCAGTGACCATGCTGCAATCGGCCGCTGCCGACCTCACCGATGCACTCGAAAGTTGGACAACATCCTCATCCAAGAAAGTGACCCCATGACCACGACACCAATTCTGCTGATCGGCGGGGCCAACGCAACCCTCGCGGACCTCATCGATGTGGCGCGCAACCACCGACGGGTCGCCCTCTCCCCCGAGATCGCCGAACGCATGGCTCCGAGCCGCGACTGGATCGAGGGCATCATCGCCGGCATGGAAGCGGGCAAGGACACCCCGCCGATCTACAGCATCAACACTGGTTTCGGTTCGCTGGCGGGTCGTCAAGCGTTCGATGACCCGGCGGATGCCGCTGAACTGAGCCGCCGCCTCATCCTCGCTGACGCCGCCGGTGTCGGTCGCAACATCCAACAAGTGGTCGCCATCGAACTTCGCGTGCTGAGTCGCCAAACGGTCGCCGACAGAGTTGACACTTTCACTCTCGGTCGCGCCGACGGCGGCGAATTGCCCGCCTGGATCCCGGGTGCCCACATCGATCTGACGCTGCCCGGCGGGGTGATCCGGCAGTACTCGCTGTGCTCCGATCCCGCCGACGTACTCTTCATCGCCGGGGGAATTGGCATCACGCCGATACTCCCCATGGTGCGCGCAGCAGATGCTGCCGGGGCAAACTGGCGCCTGCTCTACCTCGGGCGCTCCCGCGACTCGATGAGTTTCGTCAGCGAACTAGAGGTTCACGGTGACAGGGTGACCGTGCATCTCCGTGACGAGTACGACCGGATCGACTTGGCCAGTGCAATCACCGCGACAGGGCTGATCAACCCCACAGTTTTCGCGTGCGGCCCCGAACGCATGCTCGAGGCTCTGGCCGAATACTGCCCGACCGACTCACTTCACATTGAACGGTTCACCGGCAATGGAACGGGAGTCGAGAGCACCGACACTGCGTTCGTCGTCGAAACCGGTGACGGCACAGAGATTGAGGTTGCTGCCGACGAAACAATTCTGGCGGCAATGACCCGCAGCGGAGTGCCCGCGCTCAACTCCTGCCAGGAAGGCATCTGCGGGACCTGCGAAACGGTCGTGCTTGGTGGTGTTCCCCTTCACCGAGACGAAGTTCTCAGCGACGAGGAGCGCGAAAGCAACGAGACCATGATGATTTGCGTGTCGCGCTGCGTCGGCGAGCGCCTCGTTCTCGACCTGTGATCGAGAGGTTGCACCGCCTCTGGCGCGGAATACCGGCGACGGCGCGTAGGTTGTATCGAACATGACCGAGATGCTCGCCGCCGACACCGCCATGGGCGCGGTAACGCTCAGCGTCGCCAACCTCGACGCGCTCACCGCGTACTACCGGGATGCCGTAACGCTCAGTGTGCTGAGCGAGTCATCAGACATGGTCGTCCTCGGTCGCGGCACAACGCCTGTCGTCATCCTCAAGCACTCGCCCGTCCTCAAGCACGCGAGCCCCCGCGATGCCGGACTCTTTCATACGGCCATCCTCTTCGACACCGAAGAAGCGCTGGCCGCATCCGTCTACTCGGTTGCCACCCGCTATCCGAAAACATTCACGGGCAGCTCAGACCACCTCGTCAGCAAAGCCTTCTACTTCACCGACCCTGAGGGCAACGGCGTCGAGCTCTACTGGGACCGCGACCGCACCGAGTGGAGTTGGACCCACGGCACAGTCGAAATGAGCACCCTCTACCTCGACCCCAATAAGTTCCTGCAAGAGAACCTCACCGAGAGTGCCGTCGATCAACCTCTCATCGGTGGCGCCCGCGTCGGTCACGTTCATCTACAAGTCGGCGATGTTGCGACCGCCCGCGACTTCTACGTGAACCAACTCGGCTTCGAAGCGACCACCGAAATCCCCGGCAGCGCCGTGTTCGTGAGCGCCGGCGGCTACCACCACCACATGGCGATGAACACCTGGAACTCGAGCGGAGCAGGTCCACGGCTGCCAGCGCTCGGCCTCGCCCAAGTCGATATTGCGGTGCCCACAGCCGACGACCTTGGAGCGCTTGGCGAACGGATGACGCATCACGGCATCCCACTGCGTCACGATGGTGACACCCTCAGTTTCGGTGACCCGTGGGCCAACCAAATTCGGGTAACGACAGCCACGAAATAGCGACGGAGTGTTAACCGCCGAGCAGTTCGTCGATCTCGCGAATGATCGGCCACGCGCACTCTTCTGAGTTGGCGAGCACCACAACGTCGAGATCTGCCTCGAGGTAGTGACGTACGATGCCGGATGCTCCGGGCCCAACACCATCGGCGAAGTAGCTGCGCACGCTGCCGTCTTCGTTCATGTCGAACTCGAGACCGAAGCCGTACCAGGTCTCTTCGTCGTACTGCACCTGTGGGGTGAGGAACTCTTCCGTGTACTCGGCGTTGAGTAGTTCACCGTTGCGAAGTGCCTGGATAAAGCGCACCAGATCGGCTGCGGTGACGTGGGCTCCACCGTCGGGCAGCCCAATGGGCGGAGCGCTGTAGATATTGGAAATCCAGCGACCATCAATGAAGTCCCAGCCTTCAGCAACCCGCGGTGCGGCATCCCGACGGTCATAAAAACCGGAATCGATCATGCCTGCGGGTTCAAACACTTCGTCGAAAATGTACTGGCGGTACTTCTCTTCGGTGACTTTCTCGAGCGCGAGGCCCGCGAGAACATAACCAGCGTTGCTGTACACGCACTCGACACCGGGCGCGGCGAGGGATTCCTTGTTGATGAAGGTCTGCAGTTGGTCGGCGGGTTCCAGGATCGTGTAGGTCGGGAACTCGGCCCACAGTTCGGCGTAACTTTCACCCTCTTCTTCATCCACATCGTCAGCAATGCCGCTCGTGTGAGTGAGCACGTGAAGCAGGGTCACGGCCGGGTCGATCTCAGACTCCCCAAGATCAACATAGTGATGGATGGATGTCTCGAGGTCGAGTTCACCCTTCGACACCTGCTGCAGCACAGCAACACTCGTGAACAGCTTGGTGATGGAGTTTGAATCGAAGCGGGTGTCTGTCGTGTTCGGCACATCCCACCGGTGGCTTGCCTTGCCCATCACTGCCTCAAAGATCGTGGCGTTGCCGCGCTTGATCAAGACGGTGCCAGAGAAGTCGTTTTGCTCAAGAAATTCATCGAGCTCGGAGGTGTCCATGGTGCGAGCCTACCTACTGTCTCTGACCAACAGCGGGTCGAATGCTGCAGCCCATTTGATCCGCCACGGTGGGCCAAACAAAACGATCTCACATTCTCGGAATAACCACTGGCTCTCCGCCGTTTCACGGAGACATGACTACTTCTCTTGAAACCCACACCAACTTCGCCGCCGGAACCTGGCAGCTCGACCCCACGCACTCAACAGTTGCGTTCACGGTCAAGCACCTCATGATCAGCAAGGTACGCGGAACGTTCGACGGTTTCTCCGGCGCCATCGTTACCTCTGATGTGCCCGCCGAGAATTCGGTCACCGCCACCGTCGACATGTCCACCATCAACACCAACCAGCCTGACCGCGACGGCCACCTGCGCACCAACGACTTCTTCAACGTGGAGGAGTTCCCCACCGCAACGTTCACGTCGACCTCCGTCGACATCGATGGCGACGACCTGACCATTGACGGCGAGCTCACGCTCCGCGGCGTCACCAAGCCCGCCACCCTCAAGGGTGAATTTGGGGGCATCGCCACCAACCCCTACGGCCAGACCGTGGCTGCGGTGAGCGCCAGCACCGTCATCAACCGCACCGACTTCGGCATCAACTACAACGCCGCACTCGAGACCGGTGGCATTCTCCTCGGAGAAGACATCACCCTCACGTTCGACCTTCAGGCTGTGCTCCAGAAGTAGCCTCCACCGGCACCGGTGGTGTGGCGGGTTTGATGCGCCACACCACCAGTGCCGCGGCAGCAACGATGAGCACCAGCACGCCTGCACCCCACGCGAGTCCGGCGTAGCCGACGAACGTCAAGATGGGCCCGGCGAAGCCTCCGCCGACCGCGCCGGCGAGGCTCATGATCGTGTCACTTCGACCCTGAATGCGCAGTCGCATTGCTCCAGTGGAGAGGTCGGCGACGAGCGCAGAGCCAGCAACAGTCGAGGCGCTCCAGCCCAACCCAAGCAATACGAGCCCCACCGTCACGGCGACGTTGCTCAGTTGACCAAGCGCCACCACTAGCACTGCCGCCACGAAGAACACTTGGCCAAGCAAAATGGTCGGGATGCGGCCATAGCGGTCACTCGCCCAACCGAAGACCGGGGAGAGCGCGTACATTCCGGCGATATGCAGGCTAATAGTAAAGCCAACGATCGTGAGACTGGCTCCCTGCTGGACCAGATGCACGGGCGTCATTGCCATGATCGACACCATCACCGCATGGCTGATCGCGATTGCAGCGATCGCAAAGATCAGCGGCCCGCGACCGCGGACTATTCCAGCATCCGCTGCAGCCGCAGGCTCGACAGGCTTATTGCCTGCAAGCACGAGCGGGTCGGGTCGTAGCGCAACAAGGTAGAGCACCATCGCGGCTAGCTGGGCCGCAATCGCAAAGACAAACGAACCCGTGTTGGTGGGCAGCGATAGCCACTGTGCGACCGTTTCGCCAGGGCCAATAAGGTTGGGGCCCGCAACGGCGCCGATCGTTGTTGACCAGACCACGAGCGACAAGTCACGCCCCCGGTGTTCGGGAGCCGCAACATCCGTCGCCGCAAATCGCGCCTGAAGGCCGACCGCTGTACCAACGCCGAGCATCGCAAAGCCAAGAATCAGCAAGGGGAAGAACGCGACCCCAATAGCCAGCACGGTGATGAGCGAGCCACCGGCCGCAACACCGGCGCCGAGCGCGAGTGCCGGGCGTCGTCCCCACCGCTGCGCAAGCCGAGCAAGAGGAATCGACACCAAAGCTGCACCGAGCGTGCTGGATGTCGCTGCCGCGCCCGAGAGCGCTTCACCGCCCAGATCGGCAGCCAGAATCGCTCCGACCGCAACCGTTGCTCCCAGTCCGAGCCCCGCAAGCACTTGGCCCGCAACGAGTGTTTTGACGATACGGGATTGCACTGCGCGGTCAATGTCCATGGCTACAGTCTGGTGCACGCTCCGCTAGACTTGTGCCATCCACCCGCGCGAAATCCTGGAGTGATTCGGTGCCAATAATCGTTGTCGAGGTAATGCCTAAGGCTGAAATCCTCGATCCTCAGGGCAAAGCTGTAGCTGGCGCCCTCGTCCGTCTCGGCAAGAGCGAGTTCACTTCGGTGCGCATCGGTAAGCGTTTTGAGCTCACCGTTGAGGGCTCGATCACTGATGAGCTGCTGGCTGAGGTGCGTGAGATCGCGAACGATCTTCTCGCCAACACGGTGATCGAAGATGTCATTTACGTCGGTGAGGCACGCCCCGCTGACGATACTCAGGGCGCATAGTGCGCGTCGGAGTCATCACTTTTCCGGGTTCGCTTGATGATCGCGACGCTCAGCGTGCGGTCAAGTTGGGTGGCGGTGAGCCGGTAGCTCTGTGGCACGGCGACCACGACCTCAAGAACGTTGACGCGATCGTGTTGCCCGGTGGTTTCAGCTACGGTGACTACCTGCGTGCGGGCGCTATCGCGGCCCACTCTCCCATCATGAGCGAGGTTATTGCTGCAGCCAACGGCGGGATGCCGGTTCTGGGCATCTGCAACGGTTTCCAGATTTTGGTGGAGTCACACCTTCTTCCCGGCGGTCTCGTGCGCAACGATCACGGTGACTTTGTCTGCCGCGATCAGAAGCTGCGCGTCGAGAACACGTCCACGGCGTGGAGCAATGGCTTCAAAGAAGACGAAGAGATCATCATCCCGTTGAAGAACGGCGAGGGCGGCTACATCGCTGATCAAGAGACGCTCGACCGTCTTGAGGGCGAAGGCCAGGTTGTGTTCCGCTACCTCGAGGTCAACCCCAACGGGTCAGCGAATGACATTGCCGGCATCTCGAATGCGCGCGGCAACGTTGTTGGTTTGATGCCGCATCCCGAGCACGCCACCGAGGCTGGCTTTGGCCCAGACACCCGTGTTGCAATGCGTTCCGGCACCGACGGTCTCACATTCTTCACGAGCGCGATCAGTTCATTGATGGCAAACGCATGATGTTTGCTACCCCCAAGGCACTTTTCCGCGTTCTCGCTTTCGCTGAAGCGGTCACCTGGACGCTGCTCATCACTGGCCTCATCGTGCGCGCCACGGTGGGGTTGGATGTCGCGGTGTCGATCGGTGGGGCAATCCACGGTTTCGTCTTCCTCGCCTACGGTGCCACCGCCGTGTTATTGACGGTGAACCAGCGTTGGAGCGTCGGCACCGCCATTCTCACCATCGGCAGCGCAGTTATTCCTTACGCCACCATCCCGGTTGAGTTGTGGCTTGCCCGCACCGGGCGCCTAGATGGCCTGTGGCGCACTGAAGCCAGCGATCACCCCCGCGATGCCGGTTGGGTTGACCGCACGATGCGGTGGTTCCTGAAGCACCCGTACATTCTTGTGCTGCTCATTGCCGCGGCCGTTGTGCTGCTCTACGTTGTGCTGATCACCGCGGGTCCTCCCGGCGGCGGCGAGTAGCTAGCGAACGCTACAACAGGAAGAACGGAATAACTCCCGGGTTTCTCGCGTGCACTATCACTAAGAACACCACGGCGTCGAAGAGCAGGTGCACGCTCAGTACGTAGACGAGCGATTTGGTGGTGGAGTAGATCCAGCCCTGCAGCAGGGCGAACGGGATCGTCAACAGTGGGCCCCATGACTGGTAGCCGAGTTCCCACAGGAATGACACGAAGATCACCATCTGCAGCAGGTTCGCCTGCCACACCGGGAAGTGTCGACGGAACAGCACGAAGACGGTGATGATGAAGAACAACTCATCCCAGGTGCCGACAGCGTTCACGCCAACGAAAAGTCGACCGATCTCATCGGGGGTCGTGACGGCGGGCCAATTGAGGTAGACACCGCTCGTGATGAAGTAGAACGGCAGGATGAGCCAGCCGAGGAAGAGCACCAAGAACAGGTAGCCCCACTGAACACGGTTCCACGGCCATCCGCCCCGCCACGAAAAGCGGATGGTGCGGTCCTTGAACACGAACCGTGACAGCGCATACGGCACGGCTACAGCCGCAGCCAGCACGAATCCCATCAAAAAGAAGTTGCCCCAGCTGATGTCGGCGGCGACCGAGATCGTGGAGACGATGACCATGCCCGAGGCGATCAGCAGGAGATCTTTCGCCAAGCCTTCGGTGTGCTTGCGGCGGTCGGTGAGCCAGGCTGCGGCGAGCGCGATCGCCACGACCACGTAGCCGAGCAACGGCAGCCGCAACGAGAAGAGCAGCACCGCCGATCCGCTCAGCAGTGCTGCGGGAAGGAGCCCCCAGCTGCGTGAGCTGAGGGGGACGGTCGCTGCAGCACTGTCGAGCGATGGCATAGTGTTTTAGTCTTTCTCCGGAACGCTGTAAGGCGCAGCGTCTGGCGCGTTTTCGGGAACATTTTCTTGCACGGGGATCGCACCGGTGAACTCTTGACGACGCGCATCAGCTTCGGCGCTGCCACTGAACAGTCCGCGATCTTGAGTCTCTGAGGAGGCCTTGCTGCGAGCACGGGCTTCATTTTCGACCATGAGCACTCGAGTGCGAGGCAGGGCGGCGGGGTTCTTGGCTTGCAGCCAATCGACCATCTCTTCGCGCACATGAGTGCGGAGGTCCCACTGGGCGCCGGAGTCTGCAGCACTGACGAGCACGCGAACGCGAACATAGCCACCGGTGGTGTCGACGACTTGGATGTTGGCGGTGCGCCCATCCCACAGGTCGGTTTCAGCAACAATCTTCTTCAGTTGCGTTCGCATCTGGTCGATACTGACCCGCCAGTCGAGGTCAAAGTTGACCTCTCCGAGCAGCTCGGTGGCGTTGCGCGTCCAGTTCTGGAATGGCGTGGTGGTGAAGTAGGTGGATGGCAGCACGAGACGGCGCTGATCCCAGATGCTCACCACAATGTAAGTGAGGGTGATTTCTTCGATGCGGCCCCATTCGCCGTCGGCGACGACAACATCGTCGACTCGGATGGCGTCGCTAAAAGCGAGCTGCATGCCCGCAAACACGTTGGCAAGAGCGGACTGTGCCGCGATACCGGCGACAACGCTGATGAGTCCAGCCGAGGCAAGAACGCTTGCGCCGAGGGTTTGAGCTCCGGGGAGCGTCAAGAGGATGGCGCCAATAGTGACGATCACGATGACGGCGGTGAGCACGCGGCGTAGCACTTGCACCTGCGTGCGCACTCGGCGCGCAACCCGGTTATCGGGCACATCAATGGGGTAGCGAGTGAGCGCGCGGCCGAGCAACAGGTTCATGACAGACACCATCAGCCAACCGCCGATCGCGATGGCGGCGACAAGGAACACGTTGTCGATGATGTCGAGGGTTTTCTCGTCGACAATCGGGATTGTTGCGGTGACCGCGATCCACACCGCTAAGAGCGCGATCAGCACTCTGAGGCGCTGACGAACCGGCGCCAGGGTCGCGTACACTCCCGGCCTAAGGTGGGCGATCATCCGCACAATGAGCGCGATCGATCCCACAACGATCACGACGGCAATAAGTGCGATCACGACGGCAACGATGAGCCCCAGCCACGATTTCCATTCGAACACTCGAGAGATTTCCTTTCATTCGCGTTGCACTAGCCTACGGGCACTCACCATGGTGGCGCCTGACGTGATTAACTAGGGCAATCTGAGAGGGGCGCAATGGGCGAAGCAGCAACACAGAGTGCACGACGCAGTTCCTTTCGCCGGTGGATCGCAACCCTTCGCGCATCGATCGCCACAGAGTTGTGGCCGCTGCCGACTCTGTTCATCATCGTCGCAGTTGCTCTGGGGATAATTCTGCCCCTCGTTGATCGCGCCATCGACTCTTCGCTTGCTCCTGGCTTTAAGGATCTGCTGTTCGCTGGAGGGCCAGAGAGCGCCCGAGCGGTACTCTCCGCCGTCGCAGGATCTCTCATCACTGCGACCTCGCTGACGTTCTCGCTGACGATTGTTGCACTGCAGTTGGCCAGCAGTCAGGCCTCACCACGGGTGCTGCGCACCTTCCTTAAAAATCCAACCGTGCAGTGGACGCTCGCCGTCTTCGTCGGCACTTTCGCCTACTCGCTGACGGTGCTGCGCACTGTTCAGGATGGCTCAGACAGCATTGACCCGATCGTGCCGCGACTCGCGGTAACTCTTGCTTCGTTGTTGACTCTCGCGAGCGTTGCAATGCTCGTCCTGTTCTTGGCACACCTCGCGAGGCAGCTCCGCATTGAGACCACAATGCGGCAGGTATATGTCGAAACCAGCAAGACCATCGAGCTCGTGGCATCCACGATGGCAACCGGGCGCACGGAGCTTCCGGAATGGCCGCCAACCGAACGCATTGAACTCAGTCTGGCAACGCGGTCGGGCTTCATTCGTTTGACCGACCGCTCGCGACTCTTGGCCGTTGCGATCAAGCACAATCTTGTTGTCCGCGAAGAACATGCGGTTGGTCATCACGTCGTCGGCGGCACTCCCTTGGCCCGCTGGTGGCCCAGGGACGCCCTTCAGCATCTGAACGATGACGAGCGCGATGAAATCAATCACGCAATAGCGGGCGCGGTCGATCTTGCGCACGAGCGCACCGCCAGCCAAGACATTGGGTTTGGAATCCTACAGCTCGTCGATATCACCGCACGGGCGCTCTCACCGGGAGTCAACGACCCCACAACTGCCGTGCACACCCTCGGGCACATCTCGGCAACTCTCTGCTCGATTGCCGACCTGCCGATTCAATCGACGGGACTCACCGACGATGATGACCTCGTGCGGGTCATCATCAAAACCCACGATTTCGTAAGTCTGCTCGAAATTGCGATGACGCAACCGCGCCGGTACGGCTCGAGCGACCCCGGGGTGGTTGAGCGCCTGTTCCAAATTTTGCAAGAGGTTGGCTATCGCGCGCGACGACCCGAACAGACCGCCGCTGTGCTCCAACAGATCGAGCGGTTAGAGGCATCCGTCGCTGGCGAAAGCTACGACTATGTTGAGCGACAACGCTTCACGGAGTTTGCCGATGCAGCACGCGCGGCCACGCTGGATCAACGGTGGGTCTAATTGCGGCGAATTTGGGCTCAGGAATCAAGGCTGAGAGTGGCCCTGTTCCGTGTGCGCACAAACTAGCCTTCGCGAAGCGGTGCGAGCTGGATCTGCAGCAGTGTGTCGTCGCCTTCGCGCGGGCTCCCACGACCGTCAGTGTTGTTTGTGAGCACCCATAGTGACCCGTCGGGGCCGGGAACTGCGTCGCGGAGTCGACCAAACTGCTGTGGGAACCAGTCCCCAGCGTTCACGGGCGGGCCGGGATAGATAGCCCACAGTCGCTGGCCACGCAGCGCTGCCATAAAGAATGTGTCGCGAACGTAGGCGAGACCACTGGGGCTGGCCTCGGACGTCGTCCACTGGTACACTGGGTCGACATAACCGGGTGTGTTGCCGATGCCCTCCACGTCCGGCCAGCCGTAGTTCTTGCCCGGCTCGATCCGGTTGAACTCGTCCCAGGTGTTCTGGCCGAACTCGGACGCCCACAGCAGCCCGCTGTCATCCCAAGCCAACCCTTGCGGGTTGCGGTGGCCGAGTGAGTAGACGAGGGAGCCGGCGAACGGGTTGTCTGGTGGTACCGTGCCGTCCGGTTTCATGCGTAGGATCTTGCCGTTCAGGGAATTCGGGTCTTGCGCCCGCGACGGCGTGCCTGCGTCGCCGACCGTCGCGTAGAGCATTCCGTTGGGACCGAAGGCGATCCGTCCGCCGTTGTGGTTTCCGGCTTTGGCGATGCCGGTCAGGATCGGCTCTGCCGGCCCAAGGGTGTAGCTTCCCGGTGCGCCGATCAGCAGCATCCGCACAATGCGGTTGTCGGTTTCTGTGGTCAGGTAGGCGAACAGGGCGGTCCCGGAGTCACCGGCGACAGCAAGGCCGAGCAAGCCTCCTTCACCGCCGTGCGCAACCCCAGCGACAACGCCCACCTCGCGCACCGTGCCGGAGGTGGTGTACTCGAGCACTGTGCCGGTGTCGCGCTCGCTGATCAGGCTGGAACCGCTCGTCAGGCGCACGACGGACCAGGGTGAGGTGAGTCCGGTGACGAGCACCGTCGGGTCGCCGACCGGTGTGACAGGTCCGTCGTCGGGTTCCGCAGTTGCGCTGGGCAGGGGCGGCTGGCCGCTGGGCCTCGGCTGCGGCGCAGCGCTGCATCCGGCAAGCACGACAGACGCGACCACAACCGCTGTTAAGAAAAGTCCCCATCGCATACTTCCATCATTCAACAGTTTGTGAGACTGGTGGGGATTGAGTAAGACACGAGCACGTCCGTGGGAAGAGCAACTAGGCTTCTGTCGTGGAAGACACCGACGAACTTGAATTGCGAAGCGTTCCCTTCGAGCACGCCGACTCGGTGATGTTGCGGTCAGCCCAGCAGGCTGAGCTGACGGCACGCTATAAAACCGCGAACAACGAGCCCGGCGTCAAGCCAAACGCCGACTCAGTCATGGTGTTTCTTATCGCATACGTCGATGGGGTTCCAGCGGGTTGCGGTGGGCTCCGCGAGCTCGACAATGGTGGCTTCGAAATCAAGCGCATGTACGTCACTCCCGCACAGCGCGGCTCCGGCATCGCCATCGCTGTGCTCAAGGGGCTCGAAGAGTGGGGCCGAGCGCAGTCCGCGACCGAGCTTGTGCTCGAAGCAGGAACCGCGCAGCCCGACGCGATGCGGTTCTATGAGCGCGAAGGCTACAGCCGGATAGACAACTTCGGTGCCTACGCTGGCGAAGAATTGAGCGTCTGCTACTCCAAGGCGCTCTAGCCCCGCCCAGCACGCTCTAGGATCGGGCACGCTCTAGGATCGGGCACGCTCTAGGCTTGGCCAGTGCTTGCTCTCGTTGCGATATCCATCCTGATCGGTGCGCTGTCGCAACGAATAACGGGTATGGGCTTCGCCCTCGTAGCTTCACCGCTTATCGTTATCCTGCTCGGTCCATTCGACGGCGTGCTTGTGGTCAACCTCTGCGGTGTCGTTTCGGCACTGCTGATCATTCCGCGAGTGTGGCGGCTCATTGAATGGCGAACCTTTGCGTGGCTCGTGATTCCCGCCGTTATCGCCATTGTGCCGGGTTCGTTGCTGGCGACTCGGCTTCCCGGCCCCGTCATGCAGCTCGGCATTGGGGTGCTGGTTCTTGTCGCGCTCACTGTGACTCTGCTCATCAGACGAGCAGACCACATCGTGGCGGCACGACCAGCAGCAATCATTGCGGGAGCAGCATCCGGATTCATGAACACGGCTGCTGGTGTTGGAGGGCCAGCCCTCAGCGTTTATGCGGTGCTCACTCGGTGGTCGCAGGCACATTTTGCCGCAACACTGCAGCCGTATTTCGTCGTGGTCGGAATTGTCTCGCTCATCACGAAGACCATCTTCTCTGGCGGGCAACTACCCCAGCTGGATGCCGCGAGCTGGATCATCATCCTTGGCTCGCTGCTCGCCGGGCTGGCGCTGGGTGAGGTACTCAATCGCCACATCAGTCACCGCGTTGCGCGAATCGCTGTCGTCATCCTCGCCTACATTGGTGGCACGGCAGCCGTGGTGGATGGTGCGCTCGGCCTTGCTGGCTAAGCGCTAACGAACGGATGCCCGGCCCCAATACTCGGAGCCGGGCATCCGGCACTAGCTAGTTTTCGTTCGCCGCGGCAGCACTACTGCGCGCAGACCGCTCTGCTGAGAGTGGCAGCTCTACTCAGCGGGGCCAACACCGACGGGGTCGGCTTCTTCGTTGGGGGTCTCGCCATTGCCGGGAACTGTCTGGCGAAGGGCGGCGCCGAGTTCGGCATCCACACTGCCCCAGTACCAGTAGAAACGCTCGAGGATTTCGGGCACGGTGATGCCGCGGCCCTGGCCCGTGAGGGTTTCGATGAAGCGAGCCTTCGACTCTGCGCTGAAGACGTCGCGGTAGAGCGTTCCGGCCTGGCCGAAGTCGTCGTCTTCGGAGTGCAGGGTTGCTGCGGCACGGAGGAGTTCGCCATCGCTGGCCCACCCACCTTCGCCAGCAAGCTCGGGCTGAGCTGCGGGTCCGCCGTAAGAGTTCGGTGCATACGTGCGTGCTGCAGCATCACCGATCTTGTAGTTCATGGCACCCTCGTGCTGGTAGTTGCGCGCTTCGGAGGCGTGCGGCTGGTTCACAGGGAGCTGATTGTAGTTGCTTCCGATGCGGTTGCGCTGGGCATCCGGGTAGGAGAACACACGCGCCATCAGCATTTTGTCTGGGCTGATATCGGTGCCGGGAACCATGTTCGACGGCGAGAACGCAGCCTGCTCGATCTGTGCGAAGAAGCTTTCCGGGTTGCGGTTGAGCGTGAAGTGGCCAACCGGAATCAACGGATAGTCATCGTGCGACCAGGTCTTGGTCAGGTCGAAGGGGTTGAAGCGGTAGGTCTTTGCTTCCTCGTAGGGCATGATTTG
Organism: Rhodoglobus galactosidasius; assembly: GCF_054957775.1. Lineage (NCBI taxonomy): Bacteria > Bacillati > Actinomycetota > Actinomycetes > Micrococcales > Microbacteriaceae > Rhodoglobus > Rhodoglobus galactosidasius. The sequence continues at coordinate 464,384 of NZ_JBQIAV010000001.1, forward strand.
CACCGAAACGTCCCAGGTGGGGTAGTCGCCGGCGGCGATGGAGTCGAAGAGGTCGCGACGGTAGTAGTCGGCGTCTTCACCGGCGATGCGTTCGGCATCCGCGGCTTCCATTAGTTCAACACCCTGGCGGGAGTGGAAGTGGTACTGCACCCAGAAGCGTTCGCCTTCAGCGTTGATCCACTGGTAGGTGTGTGAGCTGTAGCCGTTGACGTGGCGCCAAGACTTGGACAACCCGCGGTCGCCCATGAGGTAGGTGACTTGGTGGGCGCTTTCGGGCGAGAGGGTCCAGAAGTCCCACTGCATGTCAGCGTTGCGCAGGCCTGAGTCGCCCAAGCGCTTCTGCGAGTGAATGAAGTCGGGGAACTTCATGCCGTCACGAATGAAGAAGACGGGGGTGTTGTTTCCGACGATATCGAGGTTTCCCTCAGTGGTGTAGAAACGCAGGGCGAAGCCGCGGACGTCACGCCACGTGTCGGGCGAACCCTGCTCGCCGGCTACCGACGAGAAACGCAGAATGGTTTCGCTCGTTGCGCCCTTCTGGAAGACCGCAGCCTTGGTGTACTTCGACACGTCTTCAGTGACGACGAACTCTCCAAATGCTCCACCACCCTTGGCGTGGGGGTTGCGCTCCGGCACACGCTCACGGTTGAAGGATGCAAGCTTCTCGACCAAGAAACGGTCGTGAAGTGCGGTTACGCCGTCGGGACCCGTGGTGAGCGAATGTTCATCGCTCGCAATGGGTGCGCCGGCCTGGGTTGTCGTGGGTTTCGTCACGATGTCTCCTTTGTTTGTGTGGATGAGAGGGCTTGGGTGGATGTGAGGGTTTGCGCTTGGCAGTCGGGGCAGACGCCCCAGAAGTTCACTTCGGCGGTGTGCACGGTATAACCGCCAGCTTCGGATGGCGTGAGGCACGGCGCTGCACCGACAACGCAGTCCACATCGCGCACGGCACTGCATTCGGTGCACACAAGGTGGTGGTGGTTGTCGCCAGTGCGCCGTTCATAGAGCGCGGATGACCCTGCCGGTTCGATTTTGCGCAGCAGGCCCGCTGTGGTGAGCGCGGAGAGCACTCCGTAAACGGCTTGGAGGGAGGTGCCGGGCAGACTCGGCAGCACCGATGTGAAGACGGTGTCAGCGTCCGAGTGCGGGTTCTCAGCGAGAGCCGTGAGCACCGCGACGCGAGACTCGGTGACTTTGAGACCGGCACCGCGCAGGGTGTCGGCGAGCGCCTCATCCGTCACTGTTTGCATGACTACAAGGCTAACAGTTGTTTTGAATAACTCAAGACAACATGCGATGAGCATACAGCCGAGGTCGCGATAGAACGCACCGCTGCATGCGTCCAAATCGTCAACCGCTGTCGCCACTTTGCAACACCGGTTAGGGAACCCTTTCGGGATTCCACCACGGACACCCTTTACGGGATTCCGGAAGCGCCGAGGACAGAGAGGAGTCTAGTGTTCTGCGCGACCAGGCGTCGTGCCATTTACGGATCGGCTTACGGCGTGCGGTTTCATCTCTCCTCAACGACTAGCAGGAAGGCCGTGTTTTGAACACTTGCAGGCCGGTTGCCAAAGACGATGAGATTCGAGACAGCGTTCTCGGGCTCTCGTTCCTCGTCGCTTGCATACCTTGATGCGAACCAGCGAATCGCAACAACAACGGCCTCGACCAGGGCTATGAGAAGCACGGCTAGGAGACCGAAGTTCAGGTGCCAAGCGGTAAGCAAGTCCACTGGAAACTCTCTATCTCTCCGCGCGAGCGAGGCCGTGTTGATTAAGAGGACGAAGCTGCACGGGGCCACTCGGACCATCCATCGGAGAGCTTGCGGAGGATGGGCTTCGCCGCTTTGATCCGCTCTGCAGGGATGCCATTCGCGAGGGTCCCCCCACTCCCCTCGTCCCCGTCAGGGTAGGTGAAGTTGTACCCGACCCAGGGGCCGCCTAGCCTGCGTTCAATGCTCTCGCGATAGTGTCCGGTGACGACAGCGTGCACCTGCCTTTCTAGCTCGTCGGCCTCTGCCTCCCACGTGGAGTCGCACGCGTCACAACCGCAAACCGGGTACAGAAAGTCGTTGAGCAGTCCAGCCTGCATGTAAATCCCAGGATAGGCCGTGAGCACGACGGTCAGAGCTGCGCACGATGGGTCGTTCGGTCGGATTCGCACGGCCCGGACCACGTCGTGAAACGGCGGACGGATTAGACCCGCCTCCACCTCCTCGCTTTCCTCGACTTCGACGTCGTACGTGTCACGTAGGTGGTTGATGAGGGCGTCGGCAACTGTGTGGAGCGGTGCGAACCGCTCCGGATGTGTCTCTACCGAGTATGTGTCTTCCGGTGGCCCCGCGGCCCACCGGTTCCCGTATTTTATGGCCTGCCCTTCGCCGTCGCGGAACACTGGCACTTCGATCGACGGTCTCTGGTACGAACTCATCTCTCTATCCTCCCCCAGCCTCGCAAGGTATTGCCGATCAGTTCGGTGAGCCAAGGTTCGTCTTGATTCTGGGTGCTCGGAACATTGCGTCTTTTAGGGATCGGCTAACGGCACACTCCGAGCACTGCCGCAAGAGTCGGACGAACAGGCCTGTTCGGCTTTTGAAATGGATCGCTAACGAGCGACTGAGGTCGAGTCGACACGAGGGCACAGCAGATAAGCCTCACCAAAAAGGCGCGACATCAAACGTGGGATGATTCCATCCAAACAACTTGTACTGGTGTACTGCTACAAATTGTGTTAGAACTATGACACAACAATCGAAAGTGGGCACTGTGTTCTGGAACAAAATTTCGTCACTTAGCTTTCTCGAGCTTCTGGCCGCGGCGCTCTGGATTCCGCTATTCTCTCTCGTTCTGGCCGCTCTCCTTCTTGTGGGTGTCACGCTCGTGCATCGGGTGCGCAGCCAGGGAGTTAGTTCCGTGCGGCGTGCTCGCTTCGGTGTTTCTTCGGCGGCTGCTCAGTATGTGCTCGAGCGCCGCACCCTCGGTGTGGGTGCGGTTGGAGTGATCGTCGTTTTCGCGATCGAATACGTGGTGCGCGGCTATCTGTTGAATATTTCGGACACGGTAGACTGGTGGCGCTACGCCACCCCAGTGTTGTCCGCGTTCCTTATTCTCGCCGTGGTGCTGAGCCTCATCGCGTTCAAAGGGACCATCGCACCCGAGCGTCCCGTCGTGTCGACAACTCGACGCACTTGGAGCAGTTTTGGTCCCCGGGCTGGCATCATCAGCGCTTGCGCGCTGGCGGTCGTTTTCCTCGCAACGACCATTGCTGCCGGGATAGCCTCGTCGCCTGACGATCGAGGTCGGTATATTTACCTCGAAATCCCCGCGCCGAATACGTCGATCGACCCGGTCCGCCCCTGGTTCTATGGGTGGGCATACGGGGTGCCTGTCATCATCTGCGTTGCAGCACTCGTCGTTGTTACTTGGGTAACGCTTCGAAGCAACGCGCTACGGCCGTTCCTACGGCCGGAAACGGTCGGCGCAGAGCAGCGTGCTCGCGTTGAGATTGCATCGGGTGTCGTAAACATCGCGACCGCCGGCATGCTGCTAGCACTAGGCGGTGCGTTCCGGTTCGTTAGCCGGAGCGGCTCGTTTTCTCAACTCACGATCGACGGCGACGGTCGAAGTGACGTGTATGAATTGACGTGGCGTTACGCAAACGTCGCAGTCGCCGCTGGTTGGCTAGCCCCCGCTATGGAGATCACTGCATTTGTGCTCCTGCTAGTCGTTGCACGGCGGTTGCTTCCTGCCCGGCCGCTCCCACAGCCGAGCGAAAGCATCGAGCGCAGCTCGACGGCCGAGACCGTGCTATGAGCGCACAGCCTGCCGTGGTGCCGACCGACGAGACGAGCCCCGCACTCGACATCTACCGGCAGTTCCGAGGCATTATCGCCTCAGGCCAGCTCGGCGCCGGTGAACGACTACCTACCGTGCGACAAACTGCAAGCGACCTTGGCGTGGCTCCCGGCACCGCCGCAAAAGCATACAAACTCCTAGAACGAGACGGGCTAGTCGTCACCCGTACGGCCGCTGGCACCCGCGTCGCGGAGTCGGCCGCCGTGCTTCCGGCAGCCGTCGTCCGGCGCATACGCGACCTCGTAACTGAAGCCGACGCGGCGGGCGCCCACGCCACTGACGTCATCGACGTGCTGCGCGTCATCTGGCAAAAGGAATCAGAAACGCCATGAACACGCAACGCATCGACCCGGCTGCAATCGCGCTGCCGCCATCCCAGTCCATCGACATCACCGCCTGCATGCTCAGCTTCGATGACGACGCGAAGTCATAATCACGCAGGTAGTCGGCTGCTGGGACCAGCGAGGAAACCCGGGGCAACCTGGGCTACACGCGGCCCAAATTCAGCCGCCCCCCTGCCCCAGACTCGCTCGCCGTCCCCGTCTGGGCAGAAACGCTGCGCTGAGCCGATTTGCGGCTGCGTAGTACTTCAAAACTGGATTGGAGCCACTGCGTCAGAGCACTTCGGGCGTTTAGGGATCACCGAGTCGTCTCATAACCTCAGGGTCTCGAACCCAACAAATCAAACCGATGTTGCAATCACCGCTTGAACCCAAGGATCCTTAAACGGTACGACTCCTAGTCGCGCAGAACACTCGACTGTCTTCTGGCTTCGGCACCGCCCAATGCCGTCCAGGGTGTCCGATAGTAGATCGGCTTGCGGGCAGCCACCGGCATCAAAACTCCGTCTCAAGCGCGCCCATGGCGTGCTTAAAGGGCGCCGCCGAGCATGTTAGTCACGAGTTGGGTGATGGTCTCTTTTTCATCCGGCCTGCTCATCGCGGTCATCAGCGTGATAGCAGCAAGGGCATTGCTCGACACGATGTCCTCACCGTTACCGTCTCGCAGCGCGCCATTCAGGCTGAGGTAGTAAGTGAACAGTCCAGCGGCGCTGCGCTTGTTTCCATCCGAGAATGGGTGATCCTTGACCACGAAGTACAGTAGGTGGGCCGCTTTCTCCTGCACTGTCGGGTACAAGTCCTGGCCTGCGTAGGTTTGTTCAATTGCTCCGAGAATCCCGCGGAACGAACCGCCGCGCTCAGAGCCGAACATCTCGTCCTTCGGAAATTGGCGCGCGAGCTCGTCGACGACGGCCCGCGCGATCACGTAATCGAGCTGTTCCGCGGGCTCGGTGCCACGCGGTTTCTTCAACGTGCCGTGGTCGTACTCGTCCAGCAATTCGAGTGCCGGCGAGTAGCGGCCCAGAATCTCTGCGATACCCACCAGCTCCGGATTCTTGGAACGCTCAAGCACGCGCGCCATCGCGTTAATCTGTTCGAGCCGTGCATCATTGGTCGCAATACCTGCGATCACGTAACGCGTGAGTACATCGTTCGCCCAGCGACGGAATCGGATGCCTTCCGCCGACTTCACGCGGTAGCCGACCGAAAGCACGACGTCCAAGTTGTAGTGATCGACCTGACGCTCGACCGTTCGGTCACCCTCTTGTTGAACCATTGCAAATTTTGCAATAGTTGGGAGGCCGGAAAGCTCCTCGCGCCTGGCGTTCGCGACGTGCCTGCTGATAGTCGAGAGGTCTCGGCCGAAGAGCGTCGTCATCTGCAGCTGGGACAACCAGACCGCCTCGCCATCGGTGCGAACGTTCAAATTCACCGAGCCGTCCGCGGACACGTACAGCTCAACCTTGGCCACAGGATCTCCATCCACCGCATACGGTCGCGATTCTCTACTGGTCATGGTGCATGACCGCGGCCAGTTAGGAGCAACTATTGCAGATTTTGCAAGAGTTGGGCTGTCGTCGGTTCGGTTGTCTCCTCAAGCGGGCCGGGTCAGCATTGTGAGGCTGTCCCGATTCCAGCTCCCACAGACCGTTGTTCTCAGGCTGGCGACCACCCGCGCCCATTCCATCTGGTGGGATCGGATGATTGCCACCCACGAGTCAGATCCGTTGCATAGGAACGGGCGCACCTCGACCTTCCGGTTACAGACCTTCGCCCCCCACCGAAGCGACTTTGAGTGCCACATCGAGGTCGGGTGCCGTGATGACCCAGAAGCCAGCAAGGTGCTCTTTCGACTCGACGAACGGGCCGTCGGTGAAGATCGCCTCCCCGTCGCGGTGCAGTTACGGTATCCACTCAATCAGCGGCACATTGGCAGGCACGTAGAGCAGGTGCCCGGGGCGCCCATCCTTTGTGGCGCCCAACGCGCGAAGTCGCGGCCATCATCACTTTCGGGTGCTTGGAGCGGAACGCGTACAGGTTGAGGATCACGATGCCGCCATATCCCTCGCGCTTCGCGAAACCGACGCACCGAGGCAGTGTCGGATCGAGCTGCGCCGCGTCGGCGGTGCTCGGGTTGAGTAGCACGAACGTGATCATCGGAAGCGCCGGGTCCCAGACGCGGGTCAACGAGTAGCGGTACTCACCACGAATGTCTGCAGTGGCGGAAATGAACTCAGACATCGGGCCTCCTCCGGCCAGATCATAGTGTCATACCGCGACATTCGGCCAAGCGCGACACCCACCTGCGGCTAGGTAGACTGGGGGCAGCCGGAGAGAGCGCCCCGGCATCCATAATCTTCCGGGAGAAGCCCCTCGTGACTAACGTGTCAACAAATCCCCGCCAGCATGTTGCCGATACGGTGTCGAATGCCGCGGCCACACCCGAGAAGGAGCAGCCCTTTGGCGCCCTCGGGTTGAAAGACGACGAGTACGCGAAGATTCGCGAAATTCTGGGCCGCCGCCCCACGAGCGGCGAACTCGCGATGTACTCCGTCATGTGGAGTGAGCACTGCTCCTACAAGTCCTCCAAGAACTACCTTCGCCAGTTTGGCAAGAAGGTCAGCGAGAACATGACCAAAAACCTCATGGTCGGCATGGGCGAAAACGCTGGCGTCATCGACGTTGGTGAAGGTTGGGCTGTCACCTTCAAGATCGAAAGCCACAACCACCCCAGCTACATCGAACCCTTCCAGGGTGCCGCAACCGGTGTCGGCGGAATCGTCCGCGACATCATCTCCATGGGCGCCCGCCCCGTAGCCGTCATGGATGCGCTCCGCTTCGGCGCCATCGACAACCCCGACACCGCCCGCGTAGCGCAGGGTGTCGTTTCGGGCATCAGCTTCTACGGCAACTGCTTGGGCCTACCCAACATCGGTGGCGAAACCTACTTCGACTCCGTGTACCAGGCCAACCCCCTCGTCAACGCGCTCGCCGTTGGAGTGCTGCGCCACGAAGACCTGCACCTGGCTAACGCTCGCGGCGTGGGCAACAAAGTTGTGCTGTTCGGTGCCCGCACCGGTGGCGATGGCATCGGTGGAGCATCCATCCTCGCCTCCGATTCGTTCAGCGAGGGCGGCCCAACCAAGCGCCCCGCCGTTCAGGTCGGCGACCCCTTTGCCGAGAAAGTGCTCATTGAGTGCTGCCTCGAACTCTTCCAGGGCGACCTCGTTGAGGGCATCCAAGACCTCGGCGCTGCCGGCATCAGCTGCGCCACGAGCGAGCTTGCCTCCAATGGTGACGGTGGCATGTTCATCGAACTCGAAAAGGTACTGCTGCGCGACCCCACCCTCACGGCAGAAGAAATTCTGATGTCCGAGAGCCAAGAACGCATGATGGCGATCGTGAAGCCCGAAAAGCTCGAAGGCTTCCTCAAAGTTGTCGAGAAGTGGGATGTCGAAACCAGTGTGCTCGGTGAAGTCACCGACACCGGTCGCCTGATCATCAACTGGCACGACGAAGAAATCGTCAACGTTGAGCCGCGCACCGTCGCCATCGATGGCCCCGTCTATGACCGCCCTGTCGAGTACCCGAAGTGGATCGACAAGCTTCAGGCCGACAGCGCATCCGGCCTCGCCCGTCCGAAGGATGGCCTAGAGCTGCGTGAGCAAATGCTGCAGCTGCTCGCGAGCCCCAACCTGGCCGACAAGAGCTGGATCACCAACCAGTACGACCGCTACGTTCTCGGCAACACCGCATTGAGCTTCCCGGATGACGCTGGCATGGTGCGCATTGACGAAGAGAGCGGCCTCGGCTTCTCTGTCGCCACCGACGCCAATGGTCGCTTCTGCCAACTCGACCCCTACGCCGGAGCGCAAATTGCTCTCGCCGAAGCCTTCCGCAACGTTGCCGCCACCGGCGCCAACCCGGTTGCCGTCAGCGACTGCCTCAACTTCGGTAGCCCCGAGAACCCCGAAGTGATGTGGCAGTTCAGCCGCGCCGTCGAAGGACTCGCCGACGGTTGCCTCGAGATGGAAATCCCCGTCACCGGCGGAAACGTCTCGTTCTACAACCAGACCGGCGATGTGCCCATCCACCCGACCCCCGTGGTCGCCGTGCTCGGACTGATCCGCGACGTTGCTGAGCGCATCCCGAGCGGCTGGCAAGACGAAGGCAACAACATCTACCTGCTCGGCACCACCGCGCTCGAGCTAGACGGTTCAGCGTGGGCCGGCACGATTCACGATCACCTCGGTGGCCTGCCGCCCAAAGTTGATCTGGCTGCCGAGCGACGCCTCGCAGACCTCATCAAGGCTGGCAACGAGCAGAACATCATTGCCAGTGCCCATGACCTCGCCGATGGCGGTCTGGCTCAGACACTCGCCGAATCCGTCATGCGCTTCGGCGTTGGCGCACGCGTGTGGCTCGGCGAACTGCTCGAACGCGACGGAATCGACGCCACAACCGCACTCTTCAGCGAATCGACCGGTCGCATGGTCGTCTCGATCCCGCGCGAAGACGACGTGAAATTCCGCGGACTCTGCGAAGGTCGCGACTACCCCGCGATCCGCATCGGGGTCACGGATGCTGCGGCTCCTGCCCTCGAAATCCAAGACCAGTTCACCCTCACCCTCGAGGAGCTGCTCACAGCACACCGCGGAACGCTCGCGGAGGCATTCGGCGCCTAACATGCGATTCCTCAAGGCGGTCTATGGCGAAGCTACGGCGACGCTTGCCCTCTTGATGATCGCGTTAGTGGTCGTTCGTGCGATCGCAGAGTCGCAGCCGTGGTGGTTCGCTGCCGCCCTGCCGTGGGTCGCGTATGCGCTCTATTTGGCGCTCCTGATGACACGCCTCGTTGTCGTGCGGCGTCGGCATCCATGGGTGCAGCTTTCGGTTGCGCTCGTCGGTGTTGTCGCAGCGATCGTTGCGGGGCCGTTCGCCGTTCTCGTTGCCGTGCTGGGGCTCGCGGTGATTCTCGGCTATAACTACTGGTACTCGGTGCAGCACCTCACCGCACGACCGGTGCGCGTTGACGAGCCGTTGCCCCTCTTCCCACTCACCACCATGGATGGCGACGTTGTCGACAGCAGCGTGCTCACCCACCAACCGCACGTGATCATGTTCATTCGCGGCAACTGGTGCCCGTTCTGCATGGCCCAGGTCAGCCAGATCGCCGCGCAGTACCGCGAACTCGATAAACGTGGGGTCGCCGTCGCGATCATCAGCCCGCAAAAGCCAGAAGACACCGTGCAACTCGCCAAACGCTTCGACATCCCGCTGACCTACTACATCGATGCGGATGGCGCGGCCGCTGCCGTGCTCGACATCGTGCAGTCCGGCGGCACTCCCGTCATGTTCAGCGCAGGCACCGACCTAGACACCGTTGTGCCGACCGTGATTATCACCGACCGCACCGGAACGGTGCTCTGGGCGGAGCACACAGACAACCATCGCGTGCGCCCCGAACCGACCACGTTCCTCGACGTGCTTGATCAGCACGGCATCCGCGCGCGCTAGTCGCTGCTGAGCCGAGGCGTGCCGTCGGTCCGGTTTCAGATGCAATCGCGCGGGATCGTGATATTCCACGTCTTGGACATCACCCGCTGACCGCCCTCGTAGGCGTCAAGTTCGGCGTAGAGGTTAAAATCGGTGGGTGTCGAGCTGAGCACCGTTCTCGTTGTCGTATACACGCTCCACTTGCCACGCTCGAACCCCATTGTCCAGTTGGTCTCGCCGCGAACTGACGAGAAATCTGCCCCGACGAAGCTATACCGTTCGTCCACCCGGCGCGTGACGAGCAGGTCGATGTCGTTGAAGCGCACCACGCCGAGATCTTTGACCACCGTCAGGGCCCCCGAAAGGTCGACCAGGTTGCGGGAAACGTTCCAGACGTGCTCTCCAGGTTGCTCCTGGGTCACGACAATTGGAGCGGCCCCTTCCGCCGCTTCGAAGCGCGGCGCCGGTTCCCTGGCGTCGACGCCGACCGGACGCACGGGCAAGACTAGGGAGCTCTGGCCGGGGTCAACCGTCAGCAGCACCGGTTCCGGCGACGGCCAGACCATCGGCCAGTACGACGTCGAGAGAGCGATCCGCAGCCGATGCCCCGCGGGGAACGCCTGCGCCATTCCGTTGAGTTGCACTGTGACCCTGTGGCGTTCACCCGGTTCCAGCCGTTGTGGGGCATCCGAACCCCCGTAGTGGTTCAGGTTGCATATGCCATAGCTGACCCTGGTCGCCTCGCCGTCTGGTGCGACGTCGGACAGCCGCACGGCCACCATGGCGACCGGGCGATCGGCGGAGAGCACGAGCTCCACGAGGGGCGCTCCGAGCACCTCCAGGCGTTCGGGCAGCGGGTCACTGTCGAAGACCATCGAGCCGCCGTCCTCCTCACGTTGGTCGTACGGCATGTCTGGAGGGGCGTTGTAGGAACACCATTTTCCTGCGAACTGCCCCACTGTCAGCGGTGACTGCACCGTCAGTTCCGGGCTGGGTTCAGGGGAGTCCCCCGGCCCGCCGATCCGGTTGAGTCCCAGCGGGTAGGACGTCTCAACGATGCGCGGGCTGGGCCAGCTCGGCTCGCCCACCCAGCGCCCCGGGCGGTGTTTGTAGCTGGTCGCGGGGCGTACGGTGTCCTGCATCCAGATGGTCAGCGCCGGACCGTCCATCGCGCCGTTGTCCCGCTTGTCCTTCAGCCAGTGGTCCCACCAGGTGACGGCCTCTTGCAGGAACCCGATCGGCGGGCCGGGTTGACCCAAGTGCGGGTATTTGTGGCTCCACGGTCCGATCAAACCCCGCACCGGACCCCGGAGCCCCGACAGCAGTCGGAACACCGCATTGGAGTACCCGTCCGCCCAGCCGCTCACCGCGAGCACCGGGCATTCGATCGCAGAGTAGTCCTCTTTGACAGAACCACGCTGCCAGTACGCGTCGCGGCGTTGGTGTCGCAACCACGGCTCGAGCCACAGCCCGCTGTGCTGGAGCCGATCCAACCAGATTTCGCGCCAGCCATCGCCGACGATTGCTGGATCGGGCGGGCAGGAGGTGTAGGCGAACATCGTCGAGGCCCAGGACAGGTTGTCGCTGAGCAGACAGCCGCCCATGTAATGCACATCATCGGCGTAACGGTCGTCGGAGGAACAGACCGTGATGATGGCGCCCAGCCCCGGCGGTCGACGCGCGGCCAGCTGCAGGGCGTTGAACCCTCCCCAGGAAATCCCCATCATCCCGGTACGCCCCGTGCACCAGGGTTGCGCCGCCATCCACGCCAACACTTCCTCGGCGTCGCAGAGCTCCTGCTCAAGGTATTCGTCGGTGAGCACCCCTTCGGAGTCGCCGCTGCCGCGCAGGTCGACTCGGAGGCAGGCGTAGCCATAGCCGGCCATGTACGGATGGTTGATGGAATCCCGCTGCGCCGTGAGGTCGCGTTTGCGGTACGGGATCATCTCCAGCACCCCGGGCACGGGCTCGCGCACCGCGAGAACTGGTCGCCACAGCCTAGCGGCAAGCCGAATGCCGTCGGACATGAGAATCCACAGGTGTTCGATTTCCTCGACCTCGTAGGGCAAGGTGGTGACGGTACGCATCCGGCTCCTCCTGGTTAGTCGTCAATCGTGAAGTTGAGCGCCTCGACGCACCTGGTGTATTTTTTGCGCAGTTCCTGCTCGTCGCTTCCGCCGGTGTAGATTTCCGCCAGGACGTAGCTGTAGCTGTCTTCGCCATCGATCTCCGAGAGCCTCGTCCCCTCCGTAGCGATCACGCAAACCGTAGTGCCCACAATCCTGCGCTCGATCTCGGCTACCTCCTCGCGCGTCGGTACGCGGCGCACCAGACCGTCGGAGAAGCGCCGTAGAAACCATTTCGCCGCCGTGGGGAACGCCCCCTTCCCCGGCTCAATGTGGCGGGGGTCACGATCTAGGGCCAGGTCGAGCATGTAGGCGTGATTGGGCGCACCGTCGACAAGTTCGAACAGCAGGGCGTGCGACTGGGAGTGCCGGGCGTTGACCTCGAGCAGCCTCAGCCGTGAGGTTGTCTCGTCCCAGAAGTACTCGATGTTGAAGGTGCTGTTGCTCAGCCCGAGGGCGATGATCACGCGCCGGGAGACCTCGCCCATGTAATCCTTGACGCGCTCCGGGATAAGTTGGGAGGGGTACTGATAGCGCAGGAAGCTGGACTCACCGCTGTAGCTGACTGAGTCGACCACCCCATAGATTTCGACTCGGCCGCCGCGACTGAAGCCCTCGACGGTAACCTGTTGGCCGCTAGCAACCTCCTCGACCAAGCAGGTCTGGACGCCGACCGCGGCGATCTCCGCGGGCAGGTCGACCATGGCAAGGACATCGGCGAAGGGGCCTCCAATCCGATCAACCACCCGGCGCTCCTCAACCAGGGATTGCCGGAGCTGCTCATCGTTCTCGACATAGAGGGCACCCTGGGATGCGGTCGACTTGATCGGCTTGATCCAAACGGGGTAGGAGAGAGGCGCCGGAAGGGTGGGGTTCTCGTTAGTCAGGTCGAGGAGGCCGAACGGCACATATTCGTCGATCACCTTCTGTTGTTCCAGCCGACTCCAGTATTTGTGCTCACATTTGAGGACGGCTTCGAGGCCTGCCGAACACAATCCGTACCGATCACACAACACAGGGACCAGCATGCTCACCGGGAAGTCCCAGTAGCCCACGATGGCGTCGATGGAACCATCGAAGGAATCCAGTTGGCGCTGGGCCTTGTCCAGCAGATCCGGAACAGAAACAGTTCCGATCTGGAGCTCTGGGCGCGTGAGCAGCTGATGAAAATCGTACTGGTCGGCATCCGCCAGCCGGCGCAGCGATGAGAGGTTGAGCTCGTCGAGCCCAAGGACGAAAATGTTTCTGCTCATTGGTGGCCTTCCAGATGGCGAGGTCTACCTCGCCAGTGAGCACTGGAGCACGAACCGGCTGGCCCGCGGGGTGATTATATCAGGACCGGCTGCGGCGTACCCGTTGAGTTGGGCCCAATAACGGTACTGATTGCCATTTTCAAGGAGTATCTCATGGGAGAAGTCGCCCTCGTCGAAAGCTACCGATCCGCCATCATGACCGAGGTTGTTGAGCCGCTGGGCCTCGGCCCGGAGCTCATACATATACCGGGTGGGGCGAGCCGGGATCATCCTTCGCCTCGCTCACTCGCATCAGGACTCTCACTTAGTGAGCCCGTCGGAACAACGCCCCCAACTGACAGATCAACTAGCCGCGACATGCCGCAAAATTGGTGGCGCTAAGACCGACGGGTCTAGCTCGCGTCGGTGCTCGACTCAGGCTCTGAGCCTGACGCGAGCTGCTCGTGGTGGTGAATCACTTCGGCGACCACAAAGTTGAACCACTTCTCGGCAAAGGCCGGGTCGAGGTGTGACTCTTCGGCTAGCGACCGCAAGCGAGCAATCTGGGTGCGTTCACGATTGGGATCTGACGCGGGCAGACCCTTGGTGGCTTTGAGTCGACCGACCTGCTGCGTGTACTTGAAGCGTTCGGCAAGCAGGTGGATGAGCGCGGCATCAATGTTGTCGATGCTGCGTCGTGCGCCAACGAGCTGTTCCCGAACCTCCGGGTCGATCTCGGTGCCGGTGTTGTCGTTGCTGTCGGCGCCGGTGTCGCTCGCGCCCTGATCTCCTGCTGCCATACAACGACTTTAGAGCGTGCGAGCCTAACCTGTTGGCCACTTCAACCGAGGATGTCAGAATGGGGCGCATGAACGATCGCGCAGGCACGACAGCCCAAGCATCCGACCTCATCGACGTGCCCGAGCTGGTGCAGGCGTATTACGCGCTAGTTCCGGATGTTTCCATCCCCGAGCAGCGCGTCGTGTTCGGTACCAGCGGCCACCGAGGTTCGTCGCTCGACACTGCGTTCAACGAGGTGCACATCGCTGCCATCACGCAGGCGATCGTCGAGTATCGTGCGTCGCAGTCAATTACCGGACCGTTGTTCATCGGTCGCGATACTCACGGGCTGTCGCGCCCGGCAGAGACGACTGCGCTGGATGTGCTTGCGGCCAACGGTGTGCAGGCGCTGGCCGACGAGTTCGACGACTTCGTGCCCACCCCGGCCCTTAGCCACGCGATCATTAAGTACAACGCGGCTGGCCGTGATGACTTGGCCGACGGAATCATCATCACGCCGAGCCATAACCCTCCACGTGATGGCGGCTTCAAGTACAACCCGCCGCACGGTGGGCCCGCAGACAGCGACGCCACCGGCTGGATTGCCGATCGAGCGAACGCCATCATCGCCGCGGGCAGCCACGACGTGAAGCGGGCCGAGTCGTCGTCAGCAGGGACCACGCCCGCCGGAACGTACGACTTCCGAGGAAACTACGTCGACGACCTCGAGAACATCATCGACATCGACGCGATCCGTGCGGCCGGGATTCACATCGGCGCCGATCCACTTGGCGGCGCCAGCGTCAACTACTGGAAGCTGATCGCTGAGAAGTACGACCTCGACCTGACCGTAGTGAACCCCCTCGTGGACCCGACGTGGTCGTTTATGACTCTCGACTGGGACGGCAAGATCCGCATGGATCCGTCGTCGAAATCCGCGATGGCCTCGGTCGTCGCTCGACGCGACGAATACGACATCCTCACTGGCAACGACGCAGACGCTGACCGTCACGGGATCGTCACCCCCGACGGCGGCCTCATGAACCCCAACCACTACCTGGCCGTCGCCATCCGGTACCTGTACACCCACCGCGATGGATGGCGCCAGGACGCCGCGATCGGCAAGACCCTCGTCTCCAGCTCGATGATCGACAGGGTGGCCGCCTCATTGGGCCGCGACCTCTGGGAGGTGCCGGTCGGCTTCAAGTGGTTCGTTCCCGGCCTCGTCGACGGTTCCGTGGGCTTCGGTGGTGAGGAGAGCGCCGGCGCGAGCTTCCTGCGCAAAGACGGCACGGCGTGGACGACGGACAAAGACGGCATCCTGCTCGCCCTCCTGGCGAGCGAGATTCTCGCGGTCACGGGCAAAACACCGTCTGTGCTCTACGCCGAGCTTGTCGCAGAGTTCGGTGACCCCACCTATGAGCGAGTGGATACCGCGGCCTCCAAGGAGCAGAAAGCCAGACTCGGCAACCTGAGCGGCGCCGCGATCACGGCTACCGAGCTCGCGGGTGACCCGATCACCGCCAAGCTGTCGGAGGCACCGGGCAATGGGGCCTCCATTGGCGGGGTGAAGGTGACCACCGAGTTCGCGTGGTTCGCCGCCCGTCCGAGCGGCACCGAGGATGTCTACAAGATTTATGGCGAATCGTTCAAGGGCGCCGAGCATCTGCTCCAGGTGCAGGCCGAGGCGAAGTCGATCGTGGATACGGCCCTCAACGGCTGAGGTGGGCCTCGGATCTAGGTTGTGACCGACCATTTTGATCGTTGTGAGCCTGATCTCCTCCTGCCAAACAACGACTTTAGAGCGTGCGATCCTTACCTGTTGGCCACCGCAACCTGCCCTGCGTGAGCAGCACACCCAGGATCACCAAGAGGGCCCCCACAGGTTCGTGCCATGACAGGGTTTCTTTGAGAACAACGATTCCGAGGATGACGCCGATCACGGGCGTGATATAGGTGACGGTTGAGGTGCGGGTGGGGCCCCATTCGGCAAGAACTCGGTAGTTCCACACGTAGGCCATTCCGGTGCCGAGCACGCCGACGGCGAGAAGACTGGCGACGACCGGCAGGGTGAGAGTTACCGGACCTAACGCGACCACGGGGGTCAGCAGCAGGTAAATGACGGCCGCGATTCCGATGGTCATGGTTGCCGAGGTGACACCGGGGATTCGGTAGGGGGCGACGAAACGCCGCTGATAGCTCATAGCCGCGCCGTAGCAGAACGCCGCACCTAAACAAGCGAGTTGGCCGAGCAGACTGCCACCGAGATCGCCTGCCTGCCAAGGCGCGATGATGACAAGAACGCCAAAGATTCCGAGAGTGATGCCGCCAATCTGCGAGCGCGTCAGCTTCTCTACCCGAAACACGAGAGTCGCGAAGATTGCTGTCATGATCGGGGTCGTCGCGTTGTAGATGCTCGCGAGCCCTGAGCTCACATACTGTTCCGCCCACGCAAACAGTAGGTAAGGAAACACAGCAAAGAGGAATGCCAGCACCGTGAAATGCGCCCACACGATGGGGTTGCGCGGCAGCTTGCGGCGACTGACCGCGAAGACCACTACGAGCGCGAGAGCGCCAAGCACGGCCCGACTCCAGGCGACCTGCCCAAAGCTCACGCCATCCAGAGCGATTTTCATGAACAGGAAGCTGGAGCCCCACACCAGCCCAGCGCCCGCAAACCGCAAGCTGGTGCCGAGAGTGGATGCGTGGTCGTGCTTCTCGATTCCTGTCGGCGAGGCGACGGGGGCGCTCACGCGCGTGGCTCCTGTTCGGGCGGTGCGGTGACGGGTTCCGCAATGCGCACCGCGGCGGCTCGTGCGGAATCGGGCACAGCGAGGGCAGGCCACAGTGCGGCCAGATGCTGTACTGTCATCGGCTCAACGGAGACGTGGGTTCCCCGAAGGGTGCGGGGCTGTGGGCGCGTTACGGTCACTCACAAATCTTCGCACCCCACGCAGACAACGCACACGCGGAAATCAGACATCCAGTCCAGCACTTGCCGATTGGCCTCTAGAAATTTTTAGTCGATGAGGTCGTGACGAACGATGATTTCGTCGCGGCCCGGGCCAACACCGATTGCTGACATGCGTGCGCCACTCATCTTTTCGATGGCGAGCACGTAGTCTTGCGCGTTCTTCGGCAGATCGTCGAAGTTGCGTGCGCCGGTGATGTCTTCGTCCCAGCCGGGGAACTCTTCGTAGATCGGCACCGCGTGGTGGAAGTCTGACTGCGAGACAGGCATCTCATCGTGGCGAGTGCCGTCAACGTCGTAGGCGACACAGACGGGAACCGTCTTGAGGCCCGTGAGCACATCGAGCTTCGTGAGAACGAAGTCGGTGACACCGTTGACGCGCGCCGAGTAGCGAGCGATGGGGGCGTCGTACCAACCACAGCGACGCGGGCGCCCGGTAGTGGTTCCGAACTCAAAGCCGTTCTCGCGCAGGAAGTCGCCCGACTCGTCTTCGAGCTCCGTCGGGAACGGTCCGGCACCAACACGCGTCGTGTATGCCTTGACGATTCCAATGACGCGCTCGATGCGATTGGGGGCAACGCCAGATCCGGTAGCCGCGCCACCAGAGGTGGAGTTGGATGACGTGACAAACGGGTATGTGCCGTGGTCGACATCCAACATCGTGGCCTGGCCGCCCTCAAAGAGCACAACTTCACCCTTGTCGAGAGCCTGGTTGAGCAGCAGTCCGGTGTCAGCGACCATGGGGCGCAGACGGTCGGCATAGCTCAGCAGTTCGGTGACGATCTCTTCGATTTCGATCGCGCGGCGGTTGTAGACCTTGACGAGCAGGTGGTTCTTCTGGTCGAGAGCACCCTCAACCTTTTGGCGAAGAATGTTCTCGTCAAAAATGTCTTGAATGCGGATGCCAACACGGTTGATCTTGTCGGCATAGGCCGGACCAATTCCGCGACCGGTGGTGCCGATCTGACGCTTGCCAAGGAAGCGTTCGGTCACCTTGTCGAGGGTGCGGTGGTAGTTGGTGATGACGTGCGCGTTGGCGCTTACCAGCAGCTTCGAGACGTCAACGCCACGGGCGATGAGAGCGTCGAGCTCGTCAAAGAGAACCTCGACATCAACGACGACGCCGTTGGAGATGATCGGGGTAACGCCTTCGGTGAGGATGCCCGACGGCAGAAGGTGCAGCGCATACTTCTCGCTGCCGATAACGACGGTGTGTCCGGCGTTATTACCGCCATTGAACTTCACGACGTAGTCGATGCGGCTACCGAGGAGGTCGGTTGCTTTTCCCTTGCCCTCGTCGCCCCATTGGGCGCCGATGATCACGATTGCTGGCATAGTGGATCCCTTCGAAGAAGTGGGGGGATTACACCTCAGTCTACCCGAGAGCGGTGTTTCGCTTGTCGCTGGCGATTTCTTGCGTGGCGAGCGTTCCTGAAGACTCCGTGGGAATCGCGACCCACTACCGCCAGCGTCGGTGGTGCGTGTCAGCATGAAGCATGTCTCAGATACCTCATCGACAGGTCTCGCCCACCGCACCTCCTCGACCGTTCTGCTCGATCGTGCCCCCATTTTTGTTAGCGCGAATCGCGACGCTGGAGGATCCACGTTTCGAGCGGGCTGCGCAAGCCGCCCGACGGTCGTTATTCGACGTCGGCCACGACCACCTTGACCATGGTCGCAGCGAACGCGTGCTGCCGCCGAGATCACTGCGCCATGATCGGCCGGCGGTTCGCGGAACGATCAGCCGGTCAATCTACGACGCCCAAGGCACTGAGGCCCTGCCCGGCACTCTAGTGCGAGCCGAGGGAGCACCGGACACAGGCGATGTTTCGGTGTCCGAAGCCTACGACGGCTTGGGCAGTACCTTTGCGCTGTTTTGGCAGGTGTTCGGGCGCGACTCGATCAACGACCGCTCCGCCCCGCTTGACGCCACGGTGCACTACGGCACGCTGTACGACAACGCGTTCTGGGACGGACAGCGGATGGTGTTTGGCGACGGAGACGGCGAAATTTTCGACGGGTTTACCCGCTCGCTCAGTGTGATCGGCCACGAACTCGCCCACGGGGTGACCGAGTACACCGCTGGTCTGATTTATCACGGTCAGAGCGGCGCACTCAATGAACACGTCTCCGACGTGTTCGGGGCCCTCGTGGAGCAATACACTCTGGGGCAGAGCGCGGCGGATGCGTCGTGGCTCATCGGCGAGGGCATCTTCACCGATGAGGTGGAAGGCAACGCGTTGCGTTCGCTGAAGGCACCGGGAACCGCGTATGACGACGACGTACTCGGAAAAGACCCACAGCCCGACCATCTGGACGGGTACGTTGAGACCCTAGACGATAACGGCGGCGTGCACCTGAACTCGGGCATCCCCAACCGCGCATTCTGGAGCGTCGCCGATACCCTCGGCGGCTACGCCTGGGAACGCGCCGGGATGATCTGGTACGACACCCTCACCGGGAGCTTGCTGCCGCCCCGCAGCGACTTCTCCAGATTCGCCGCCGCAACAGTCGAGTCCGCCGTGGCGCGATTCGGCTCCGGCTCCTCCGAGCACGAGGCCGTCGTCAAAGGTTGGTCCCTAGTCGGCATCACCACCGCCGGATAGTCACTACCAAGGGATAACCAAGGCGACCGGATAGCATGCACGTGTGAAGGTACAGGTGTGGCGCAGTGGCGGGCTACTCGGTCGACGCGTCGAGTGGGATGTTGTCGTCGATGAACAACCCGACCCCGAACAGTGGTACATACTCATTGCCGAACTACCCTGGGACGAGCGCCCGGCAACAATCACGATGCCCGATCGCTACATCTACGAAATCCACTGCGAACCACACGAAGCGGTCATCCCCGAACAAGAGCTCGTCGGACCGTGGCGTGAACTCGTCGACCGAGTGCGCGATGCCCAGAAACGCCCCGGTGGCGCTGAGAGCCCAGACACCACCGAGCCAGTCTCCGAAGAGGCAACAGACGAACTAGACGGCGAGCGCTAACCCAACACGGGGAAGTTACTAGCGCAGCGGGTCGAAGGCGTCGAGCAGGGGGTGCTTGTCGCCACCGGTGATGGAGTCTGCGAGCATCCGCCCCGTCAATGGACCGAGGGCGATTCCCCACATGCCGTGACCGCCGGCAACGTGCACTCGCGGTGAGCGTGTGCGGCCAACCAACGGCAGTCCGTCGGCGGTGCAGGGGCGTGACCCGACCCATTCTTCTTCGCGCGCTTCCCAGTCGACGCCGTCGAACATGGGGCTCGCAGCATTGACGATGGTCTGGATGCGGCGGGGGTCGGCGGGTGCATCAGCCCGACGGAACTCCATCATGCCTCCCACTCGCAGCCGATCGCCGAGGGGCGTGCAGGCTACGCGTTGGGCAGCCAAGTAGATCGGGTGCGTGGGAATCACGGGCGGCTTCACACTGAAGCTGTAGCCGCGACCGGCCTGCACAACCTGCCGCACACCAAACTGGCGAGCGAGCCCAGAAAGCCACGTTCCGGTGGCAATGACAACCTGGTCACTGTGCACAGCATCCTGACCGTCAACATCAACAGCGATGCCATCGGTACCGAGATCGCGCACACCGGTGACGTTTGCGCCGTCAATGATGCGGGCACCCCGTGCGCGAACGGATGCCGCAAGCACTTCCATAAACGCGGGAGGGTTGATGAAGCGTTGGCCTTCTATGCGCAGCCCGTGGGTCACCATGCCCGAGACGCTCGGCTCAATCTCGCGCAGCTCGTCGCCCGTGATTTTCGTGAAGCTGACGTGACCGCCGCGCGCGGCAACCTCATCAAACTCGTGCACGATTGTTTGCCGGTCGCGTTCGTTGACGAACGCCGCGAGGAATGGGTCCGCCTTGGTGAGAGAGGATGCGACTCCGCCATCCTCCAGGCGATCAAAGGAGTCGAGACCCCACTTGTTGATCTCGGCGAACGTCGTCATGTTCTTGCGCCACGCACCCGGCAGCGAGTGGCGAGCGAAGCCGGCAAGAAAGCGCAGCAGAGTCGCGTTGGCGGCGAGCGGCACATAGACCGGCGACGAAGGGCTGACAATAGCTTTCACTCCGAAGCGGAAAATCGACGGCTCAGGAAGGGGAAGCGTCAGTGCCGGAGCGATCCAGCCTGCATTGCCCCATGACGATCCGGCAGCAACACCCGTGCGGTCAAGAATAGTGACCTCAACGCCACGTTCCTGCAGAAACCAGGCCGTGCAGAGCCCGACCATTCCGGCACCCACGATTACTACTCGGGCAGGGGATTGAGTCGTCACTGAGCGATCACCACGTCGTAACCATAGTCGCTGAGGCCTTGTCGCTGGGCGCTGCTGGCACCCGAGTCTGTGATCACTGTCGCGAAAAGGTCTCGCGGCCCGATTGAGGCGAATGTTCGTTTGTCGAGTTTCGATGAATCCGCAACGATTACAGGACGCTCGGCCCTGCTCGCCATGAGCGCATTGATCGCGGCTTCGCGCTCATCATGAGAGGTGGGGCCGAACAGAGCGGAGAGCCCGTTGACGCCAACGAAAGCAAAGTCCAGAGTGACGCCACGCATGACCGCTTCGGCATAGCTGCCGACCATTTCATAGGTTCGGGTGTTCAGGACACCGCCGGTGACCACTGTTTTGATCTGGGGGCGAACGGCTAGTTGAACCGCGATGTTGACGGCGTTGGTGATCACGGTCAAGTTGGGAGCCGTTGACGACTCCATGATGTCACTGCGCGACATTAATGCATCGGCAATCGCGGTGGCGGTCGTGCCACCACAGAGCCCTACGACTGCGCCCTTCGGAACCATCTCACTGGCTACCCGAGCAATAGCGGCCTTTGCTTCTTTGTTCTGCAGGTTCCGGTACCGGATGGGCAGGTCGTAGGCCACCGAGTGTGCAACCGCACCACCTCGAGTGCGGCTCAGTAGTTGTTGCGATGCTAGGGCATCCAAGTCTCGTCGCGCCGTCGCCGGCGACACCTCAAGCGTGTGAACGATACGGTCAACGTCGATTCTGCCGTCTTCTGCGAGGAGCGAAAGAATCGCATCAAAGCGATCGGCACGAGACTGATCGGCAACCATCTATTGGCCTGTCCTCTCAAACAACTCAAGTAGGCGCTGCGCCTCTGCGGAAAGAGAACTTCTCCCCGCAGCGATGTAGCGACGCGAATCAACTACCTCGGGATTCTCGGCGAGGTACCGACGCACCTCTCCGGAGAAGACCGCGTTAAGGTGAGTCGAAACGTTGATCTTCGTCAGCCCGGCACGAATGCCCAATACTAACTGTTCGTCGCTCACCCCGGATGAACCGTGCAAAACAAGCGGTACCGGGACCGAAGCGCTCAAGCTCGCGATGAGGTCGAGGTCGATCGCGGCAACTCTCTCGGTCATCGCATGTGACGAGCCGACCGCTACCGCGAGCGACCCCACCCCCGTCTCGGCCACAAATTCGCGTGCCTCGATTGGGTCTGTTCTCACTCCGGGGTCGTGCGGCTTGTTCTTGCCGCCGACTTCGCCGAGTTCAGCTTCAACGAGAGTCTCTGTGGCGCGTGCGTATTCGACCACACGACGCGTTGTCTCGACGTTCTGCGCGTAGGACAGCGCTGAACCGTCATACATGACCGACCCAAACCCACTATCAATGGCACGGTACGCAAGGTCCGGGTCTTCGGCGTGGTCGAGATGCACTGCGACCATTGCCGTTGATTCTTCGGCGATCGCCAACATCGCGCGAGCGATCGGCGTGAAGTTGCCGTGATATTTCACACAATTTTGGGAGAGCTGGAGAATCACGGGCAGCCCGCTTGTTTCGGCGGCGGAGACGATCGCCTCCGCAGTTTCTAGGTGAATGACGTTGAAGGCACCCACTCCTCGCTGCCGGCGAACGGCTGCATCAAGAAGCGCTTGGGTCGGGGTCAGGCTCATCGGGTCTCCTTGTGCGGCGGCGATACAGCAACGACATCTTCAAGTTCGTGGTGCCGTGGCGAGAGCTCACCGGCGAGAGGCATGAGCACTGCGGATGCCGACCAGGCAGTGGCTCGACGAGCAAGGGTGATTCGAGCATCAATCTGCTCCGGATGATCGAGCTCAGGATGCTCGGACCACGCCTGCGCGAGTGCCGCAACGACAGCATCCCCGGCGCCTGTCGCGTTTCCTTGCACCGGCTCCGGAAGCCGTGCACTGATGTCGTCAGCGCTTGACGACGAGGTCACGATGGTGAGCCCCTCCTCGCCGAGCGACACCAGCACAAGTCGCGCGCCCAGTGCGATCAGCGATCGAGCTCCGTCTAACGGGTCTCGGAAGCCTGTTGCGTCTGCCAGTTCTTCGCGGTTGGGTTTAAGCGCGTGGGCTCCCGCTCGCGCGGCAGCAATGAGACCTGCGCCGCCGGTGTCAACGATGACCCTGCATCCTGCTGCTATTCGGCTGGCGATCAATCGTGACAAACCTTGGGGTGCGAATCCAGCGGGCAAGCTGCCGCTGATCACGACGACGTCACCTGACGAACTGAGCCGTATTACCGCAGCGTCAAAGAGTTCTTGCTCACGATCGCTGAGGCGACGGCCAACCTCATTGAGCAAAGTTGCGTGCCCCGTGGCGTGATCAACTATTGCGATGCTGCGACGTGTTTCGGCGGAGACAGGCAAGACTTCGTGCGGAACACCACTTGCTCGCAGCTTTGTCAGAAACTCATCGCCCGTGGGCCCCCCTGCCGTGGTGAAGGCAAGCACTGGAATGTCGACACTGTGGAGGACTCTGGCCACGTTGAGACCTTTACCTCCCGCCCGGACGGAACCTGCTGGTACGCGGTGACTGCTCCCCGGCACAAGACGATCGACCGTCCAGGTGAGGTCAAGTGCCGGATTGGGGGTGACGGTGATGATCATGCGGCACCGCCATCGCGTGGGTGCGACGACGCTGCGTCGGTCATTTCGCGGGCGGCAAGTGCTGTTCCAAATAATCCACCGTCGTCGCCAAGAGTGGCTTGCAGCAACTGCGGTCTGCGGTGAAAACTCAATCGACTGTCCATTCGTTCCGCGAGCGCGGAAAGGTAGATTGAGCCTGCTCGAGAGAGCCCGCCCCCGATCACGATCGCTTCGGGTGCCAGCATCGCAGCGATGCGCGCCAACTCATCGGCAAGCGCGTCGACACCGTTATCCCACACCGATCGCGCGGCAGGGTCTCCGCTCTCGGCAGCAGCCAGTACCTCTTTTGCGCCAGCCACGGTGACGCCGGTTGCGGCCGTGTAGCGGCGAGCAATTGCGCCAGCAGAGGCAACAGTCTCGAGACAACCGATTGCCCCACAGGAGCACCGCTCGCCGTTGGGATCGCTGAGCGAGTGCCCGAACTCCCCGGCAAAACCGTCACCCGCGTAAGGCTTGCCGTCGACGATTATGGCGCCGGCGATTCCTGTGCCGATCGTCAGCACGACTACGCTGCGAAAGCCGCGTGCAGCGCCAAGCATTAGTTCGGCATGGCCTGCAGCGCGCACATCATGGCAGAAAGCAACGGGAAGCCCGATCGCGTCAGCTGCGAGATCGCGGATGGGGGCATCTCGCCAGCGCAGATTCGAAGCAAACACCCCTATCCCGGCCGCTTCATTAACGAGCCCGGGAACGCCGACTCCGGCGCTCTGGGGGTGGACCGTCGGAAACTCTGCGCGCAATCCTCTCGCAAGTTCCCCGAGGGAGTGCGCAACGGCTTGGGCTGGATCGTCGCCTATTGCCGTGCGAGTCCTTTTCAACCCTAAAACGCGACCGTCGTGATCGATCAGCGCGGACTTTGTGTCAGTTCCCCCCACGTCAAAAGCAAGCACTGGAGCCCCTACGCCAAGCTGCAACGGCGAACCCCGACGCGACTCACTCATTTGGGGTCGAGTACGACAGACCTCGTAAGGTTTCTCGGCTCATCCGGGTTAAGGCCGAGAGCTACTGCTCGAGCCAAAGCCACTCGCTGTGCCCGCACCAGTTCTGCCATGGGGTCGAGGGTACCTCGTTCAAAGTGAGCTCCGGTGGCTGCAACCTGTTCATCGAGGCCAACAGGTGATTCTCCCAACGTCCAGACAACCCGACCGGGTGCGGCGATTGAGATCGGGCCGTGGCGATATTCCATCGCCACGTACGACTCGGTCCAGGACTGTGATGCTTCTCGCATCTTGAGCGCTGCTTCATGTGCGAGCCCTACGGACCAACCGGTGCCAAGAAAACTGTACTGGTCTGCGTCGACCAGGCTCGGTGCCAGCTCTTCGGCTAATGCTTTTTCTGCGTCAGCGATCGTTGACGTGAGGTCGTGACCTAGCGAGGCACGAAAGAGAGCCAGCGCCGTAGTAGCGAATCGTGTCTGTACCACCGACTTCTCGTCCGCGAATGATAGCGAGATTACTGAGTCGACAGCGTCGACGAGTGGTGAGCTGTCGTCTCCAACGACTCCGATGGTGGGAACCTTCGACGAAAGACCGTCAAGGAGGTCAAGAACTTCGGTGGTCGTACCTGATCGCGTCAAGGCAATGACGGCATCATAGCCGCGGTCGACAAATGCCTCGGACGCAGTAAAGGCATCCGTTTCGCCGTGCCCTCCTGCTTCGCGCAGTGTTGCGTACGACTGCGCCATGAACCAGGACGTTCCGCAGCCGACGACCGCAACCCGCTGACCGTCGCTGGGCAGCAACGCCCGTGCATCGCGCAGGTCCTGTGCGCGCGCCCACGCTTCTGGCTGAGACGCCAGTTCGGCCCCCATATGACTGGTGTGGCCCGCGGAAAGTTCACTCATAATTGGCTCCAAGTAGCGAGAAACGCTGTCGTCGGTCGACAAGTGCGACTATTTCAATGATTGCAGATGATTGCAATAGGTGTCTATCAATCATTCTTCGCAATCACGGCGAATCCCCGCAAAATCAAGGGTTTTCAGGAAATTTTGTCCAGAATTCCCACTTTACCCCTTGACGAACCGCTCTTATCCGCATAGATTCCTTGCGTCGAGTGAACTATTTTGATCGGTTAATCGATGAAACACTCAGCAATCACCACCGGGTAACACTCGGAGTGTTGTTGCCGTACACGCAAAGTCGCGCGAGGCTGTTTGACGCGACGATGCGCCATTCACTAAGTGAGGAAGCACCAATGAACAAGTCTTCGCGCCTAGCTTCAGCAATCGCTGTTGCGGCAACTACCACACTGGCGCTGTCAGCGTGTGGTTTCGGCACCGGAGGCGGCGACGCATCCGGGGCTACAACACTCGACCTTCTCGTTCCCAGCTATTCCGATAGCACCCAGGGATTGTGGGAAGACGTCATTGACGGCTTCGAAGCCGCGAACCCTGACATCAAGGTCAACCTGGAGGTCCAGTCGTGGGACAACTTGGAGAGCGTTATCGCTACCAAGATCCAGGGCGGAGAAGCACCGGACATCTATAACGGAGGGCCTTCCGCCGGTTTTGCCGCAGACGACCTCCTCTACGACGTAGAAGAAGTAACGTCGCCCGACACTTTCGGCGACTTCCAGACCTCGTTCATCAAGAACGAACAGATTGACGGAACAACGTTCGCGTTGCCCTTCATCGCTTCCGCCCGCGCCCTCTTCGTGAACAATGCGTTGCTCGCAGAAGCTGGCGTCTCAGCACCGACAACGTGGGACGAGCTCCTCGACTCCGCAACCAAAATCTCAGAGCTCGGAGGCGGAGTTGCCGGTTACGGTATGCCACTCGGCTCCGAAGAAGCGCAAGCAGAAGCCGCAATTTGGATGTGGGGTGCCGGTGGAACGTTTGGTGACGACTCCGAACTGACGATCGATACCGCGGCAAACCTGGTCGGTGCCGAGCAGATCAAGAAAATGATCGATGCCGGTGCGACTCAAGCAGATGCCGGATCGACGAACCGTTCGCCGCTCATGGACATCTTTGTTCAGGGAAAAATTGGTATGCAGGTCGGGCTTCCACCGACAGTTGGTCAAATTGCCGAGGGCAACCCCGATCTTGACTACTCCATCGTTCCGATTCCCACCAAGGACGGCAGCGGGCTGACCCTGGGTGTCGCCGACCGCCTGATGGCGTTCACGAATGACGGAGCTAAGCAAGAAGCGATCACTGCGTTCTTTGACTACTTCTACACCGCCGACGTTTACGTACCGTGGGTACAGGCCGAAGGGTTCCTGCCGACGACCAAATCAGGCGCAGAAGTACTCAACAGCGAAGAAGCTCTCCAGCCGTTCCTTGAGGTGCTGCCGGACGCGAAGTTCTACCCCAGCAACAACCCCAAGTGGTCTGCTGCTGACGGCGCATTCAAGGCTCTCTTCGGCCAGCTACAAAGCAAGCCCGCAGCAGATGTACTCGCCGAAATCCAGGCCCGAGTAGACGCTGGCTAGGCTCACTCTTCCGTAGCAAATCAACTAAGAGATCGGTGTGACCGAATCATGAGCACAACCACTGATAGGCCACCGACTGGTGAGGGTGCGGCAACCAACAGCCGCACCCCCACCGACTCAACCACAGGCTCGGGGAGTAGCCGGTCAGGCTGGAGAGACACCGTCTCCGCGCTTCCCTGGATAGGTCCAGCACTCGTCCTCATCTTCGGCGTAGTGCTCTTTCCCGCCATCGTAATGTTCTACAACTCGACGCGAGACATCTCGATCTCTGGCCTCGACAAGGGTTCGGTCGGCTTCGACAACTACGTTGAAGTCTTCACCTTCACCTACTTTTGGCCCATCTTCTTCCGCACGATCGTCTGGGTCGTGTCTGTCGTGGCAGCGAGCGTGCTCATCTCGCTCGGACTCGCACAACTACTCAACAAGGCTTTCCCTGGTCGGCGAATCGTTCGACTCGCAGTCATCATTCCGTGGGCAGCATCCGTCGTCATGACCACGATGGTTGTCTACTACGGGCTCGAACCATACTTTGGCATCGTCAACAAATTCTTAGTCGATGTCGGGCTGGTCACCAGCGCGGAAGGGTTTGGCTGGACAAGAAACCCAGAGACCGCTTTTGCGTGGTCGATTGCCATTGCCATCTTCGTCTCGCTCCCCTTTACTACCTACACAATCCTGGCGGGCTTGCAGACCGTTCCTCGTGACGTTCTCGAGGCCGCCAAGATGGATGGTGCGGGGCCGGCGCGCACCTACTTTGGAGTCGTACTTCCGCAACTTCGCGGCGCGCTCGCGGTAGCAGTGCTCATCAACATCATCAATGTTTTCAACTCATTGCCGATTCTGAAGGTGATGACCGGGTCAATTCCTGGCTACGACGCCGACACGATCATGACAATGATCTTTAAATACATCCAAAATCAGCACAAAGTTGATGTCGCGAGCGCACTCTCGGTCGTCGCGTTCCTGATCGTGATCATGATCGTCGCGATCTACATCAGAGTCGTCAAGCCAATGAAGGAAATCTAAGGATGTCTGCAACGTCAACGACGCCACGTCTTCGCAAACGTCGCTACACCGAAGATCAGGTCCCGCTCAGCCGGGTCATACTGCGGATGTCTGCGGGACTAGCCGTGCTCCTCGTGTTCATCCTGCCTTATTCGATAATGTTCTTTGGTTCGGTGAAAACCAAGTCGCAGATCAGGTCGGTAGAACCCACTTACTTCCCCACCGAATGGCATTGGGAAAACTACATCACGATGTGGTCCACCCCCGAAACGCCGGTGGGTCAGAACCTCATTTCGACCATCATCATCTCCGTCTTTGCGACGCTGATCGTGTTGTTAGTTGCGATGCCGGCCGCCTACTACACCGCACGAACGATTTTTCCGGGTCGCATGGTTTTCCTGTTTCTCGTCATCGTGACGCAGATGCTTCAGCCCGCTGTGCTCACGTCTGGTCTATTCCGGCAGTTTGTCGGGCTGGGTTTGATCGACACTTGGCTCGCCATGATCTTGATCAACGCTGCCTTCAACCTCTCCTTCGCGACCTGGATTATGCACGCCTTCTTCGCGGGAATACCGAAGGAAGTCGACGAGGCAGCTCAACTCGACGGAGCTGGACGATTGACCGTTCTGTTCACGATTAACCTGCCCCTGGTCTGGCCGGGCATCGTCACGGCCATTGTGTTCACCTTCGTCGCCTGCTGGAACGAGTTCGCAGCATCACTGGTAATTCTCTCGACAGCCGGCAACCAACCGCTCTCTGTCGCACTGACCAAGTTCGTTGGGCAGTACGAAACTTCGTGGCAGTACGTCTTCGGCGTCTCCATCGTCGCAATCGTTCCGGTAGTGATTCTCTTCATGCTCATCGAGAAGCGCCTCATTGGCGGACTGACAGCGGGCAGCGTCAAGTAACCGGTTCGGGGTTAGCCCGAGAAGCTGACGTGCTGAGTGATCCAGTTGTGCATCGCTACGGCGGCCGCGGCTGAAGCGTTGATGGAACGGGTCGAACCGAACTGGCTGATCTCCACAACATCCGTCGCCGCGTCGATCGCTTCGGGCGACAGCCCAGGGCCCTCCTGTCCAAACAGCAGCACGCAACGATTGGGCAGGTCGAAGGTCTCGATGATGACGCTGCCGGGCACATTATCGATCGCGATGATCGGCAGGTCGTTGGCTGCGGTCCACTCCACGAAGGCTGCGACATCCGGATGATGGAGCACGTGCTGGTAGCGGTCAGTGACCATGGCGCCGCGTTTATTCCAACGCCGACGCCCGATGATGTGCACCGTGTCGGCACCGAACGCGTTGGCGCTGCGCACGATGGAGCCGATGTTCATGTCGTGCTGCCAGTTCTCGATAGCAACATGGAACGGATGCCGCGTCACGTCAAGATCGGCAACGATTGCTTCCATCGTCCAGTAGCGGTACCGGTCGATCACATTGCGGCTATCGCCACGTTCGAGCAGCGCAGGGTCAAAGTGGGGATCGGTGGGCAATTCGCCCTGCCACGGCCCCACCCCGTTGGTCGACAGCTCGACGCTGGGGTTCGGTTCAGTCACCGTTCCACGATAGTCGTCGCGGCTCCGGCTTTCGTACCGCTCGACGCGCATCATGCAGCACTCAGCTCGCCGCGGACGCAAACGACTGTTAATCTCAGATAATGCAACCGCCTTGGCAGCCCACTGGCCCCGATCTTGTAGTGCACGGCGACAATCTCGCCGCGATCGCTGCCCTGCCCGATGAGAGCTTTCGGTTGATCTACATTGATCCGCCATTCAACACAGGCCGCACCCAATCGCGGCAAGCCATAGCGACCAAGCGATCGACAGATGGTGCCAGGGTCGGGTTCGGGGGCAACACCTACGAGACAGTCAAAGGCGCCCTCTACTCCTATGACGACAGGTTCGCCGACTATTGGGAGTTTCTCGAACCACGACTTCAGGAAGCGTGGCGCCTGCTCGACGACCGCGGCACCCTGTACCTGCACCTCGACTTTCGAGAGGTGCACTACGCCAAGGTCGCCCTCGATGCACTATTTGGCCGAGAAAGCTTTCTCAACGAAATCATTTGGGCCTATGACTACGGTGCCCGCGCGACCAGGAAATGGCCCTCGAAGCACGACACGATCCTCGTCTACGTCAAGAACCCCAAGGACTACTACTTCAACAATGAGCAAGTAGACCGTGAGCCCTACATGGCTCCGGGGCTTGTCACACCAGAGAAGGCGGCGCGCGGCAAGCTGCCTACTGATGTCTGGTGGCACACCATCGTCTCGCCGACCGGCAAAGAGAAAACCGGCTATGCCACCCAGAAACCGGAAGGCATCCTGCGTCGAATTATTCAGGCATCCAGCCAACCTGGCGATTGGGTACTCGACTTCTTTGCCGGCAGCGGCACAACCGGCGCCGTCGCTCAAGCGCTAAAACGGCGCGTGGTGCTGGTCGAGCAGAATCCCGCCGCGATCGAAATTATTACCCGTCGTCTCTCAAGCGAGACCGTGTTCGCTAATATGAGCGCATGATCAATCGCGGCGAAATCGAATGCTGGCTCACCGATATGGATGGCGTTCTCGTTCATGAGAACCACCCGGTGCCCGGCGCAGCAGAACTCCTGCAGCAGTGGCGAGACGAAGATAAGCCCTACTTAGTGCTCACCAACAACTCGATTTTCACGCCCCGCGACCTGAGCGCACGACTCAAGTCCTCAGGACTCGACGTTCCGGAATCCGCCATCTGGACCTCCGCATTGGCAACAGCAGACTTCTTGAAGGAACAGATCCCGGGCGGTAGCGCCTTCGTAATCGGCGAGGCCGGCATCACAACCGCGCTGCACGAAGCCGGCTTCATCATGACGGAGACCGACCCCGACTACGTTGTGATCGGTGAGACCCGCAACTACTCTTTCGAGTCAATCACTAAAGCGATTCGCCTGATCGGCAATGGCAGCCGGTTTATTGCAACTAACCCGGATGCCACCGGCCCCAGCGCAGACGGCCCTCTGCCCGCAACTGGTGCGGTAGCAGCTCTCATCACGAAAGCCACCGGCCGGGAACCGTACATCGTCGGCAAGCCAAACCCGATGATGTTCCGCTCAGCACTCAACAAGATCGGCGCGCACAGCGAGACAACGGGAATGATCGGCGACCGTATGGACACCGACATTGTCGCCGGTATCGAGGCCGGGCTCCACACAGTGCTCGTGCTGACCGGAATTAGCGATCAGAAAGAGATTGACCGCTACCCGTTTCGCCCGCATGAGGTACTCGACAGCGTGGCAGACCTGCTCAACAAGTAGAGCCGTCACTCCGGTTGCGCGACTGACTCGGTGAGCGCTTCGTCGCCGCTTCGGGTCGCGAAGCAGTAATAGTCGCGCTGACCGGCATCCCAGTCGCTAGCGTTTGGCGCGAAACTCGCCACCAGCTCAAGGTCGGTGAAAGACTTTGCGGCAGCAAAATTGATGACCGCGTCGGTCGAGCACGACGAGCTCGTTCGCGCCACGAGATCGTCGACCTCGGGGTACGGGGCGGAGACGGCATCATCAAAGCGGCCTACCGTCAAGAGTTGGGCCGCGTGCGGCTGCGCACACTCGATAACCGTGTACTCGTCTTGCCACGCTGTGTCGAACGGCTCGAGGCATTCGCCGCCAAGAAGTTCATTCCACGCGTACGTTCCGACCGGAAGCGGCCCCACTGTCGGCGCGACGCTCGCAGTGTCGGTCGGTGTTGGCGTGGCGACCGCGGCTGGCGCAATCGAGTCGCCAATCCGAGTCCCAGCCAAGAACAGCGTGGCTAGGGCAAGCGCGGCAACAAGCCCGGCGGCAATCGAGATCGCAAATAGCTGCCCGCGCGGGATCGGCGGCCGAGGTGCTTGAGGTGCACGCGGCCGGCTGATCATTGCGGGAACCAGAGCACCCCGCGGCAGCTCTTCGTACTCAACAAATTGTTCGTCGCCGAAAAGCGCGCCTACCGCATCATGCTCGACGGACTCGTCCTCTGGCCCTGCAGCCGAAACCGGATGCGCACCAATAACCTCTGTTGCGCCCTCCAGCGCGGAATCCACCGCTGCGGGCATCCGGAGCTGGCGTCGCGTCGGCAGATCCATTGCGGCGGTCGGAAGGTCGGCAGAGTTGATCGCCGCCGTTGGAAGATCGGCGGAGTTAATTGCTTCGGTCGGCAGATCGGCCGCATTCAGTGCCTCGGTGGGCGGCGGCTCGGTTAGCCCGGGAGGCTCAGAGTCGGGAAGCACGAGCTCGGGCAGTTCAGGCGGCTCAGGCTCGGTCGGAGTCAGCCCCCAATTGAACGGTGGCTCGTGAGGCTGCTGCTCGTCGTCAGCACCCGAGGAGTTATCGCCAGGAGTCACGAACTCAACCCCAGATCACCAAGCCCGATCGCAGAAAAGTATGGGTACCCGGCCGCCTCGATGCGCTCTTTCGCTCCTGTGTCGCGGTCGACGACCACCGCAACGCCGGCGATGATCGCGCCGACCTTCTCCAAGGCTTCGATCGCAGCAAGCGGCGATCCACCCGTAGTCGATGTGTCTTCGAGCACAATCACTCGCTTGCCTTCGAGCTCAGGGCCCTCGACCTGACGACCGCGGCCGTGATCCTTGGGCTCCTTGCGCACAACGAAAGCGTCATAGCTTGCGCCGCGTGCGGCACCCTGGTGCAGGATCGCGGCGGCAACAGGATCAGCACCCATCGTCATCCCACCGACCGCGGCAATGTCGGGAATGTCGGCGATGAGATCAAGCATCACCTGGCCGATCAGCGGGGCGACGCGGTGATCGAGACTCACCCGGCGCAAATCGACGTAGTAGCTCGCCTGCTTGCCACTGGTCAGCGTGAAGTCGCCGTGGAATACGGCATCGGCGGAAATGTAGTCAATGAGCTGCTGCTTGGCGTCGGTCACTCCTACAGAATACCCATGTGCTGCGCAGTGCTAGAGGACAGTTTCGCTCAGGATGACCATGATGCCAATAATCGTCACGCCTGCGAGGGCCAACAGGGACACAATCACCGCAGTGCGCTGGTCGAGGCGATCTGCTGCATCCGCCGCTTCGTCAAGGAGGGTGGATGGATGATGCATGCTCTGACTTTAGGCCGCGCTTCGGGCTTATAGGCCAAAACGTGTGGATGGCTTTGGGCGTGTCATGCCCGGCCGGTCCATCCTGATCTGGCCCAGAGGCCTTCTTCGGCTGTTGTGTTGGTGTCGTAGTAGCTCGGCTCGGCTTCTTCCT